>NZ_JAYESI010000017.1:0-184348 GCF_041903675.1 Corallococcus sp. RDP092CA
ACGTCCACGTCGGGGAACTCCTCGGCTCCTCTGCCAGGAGGAGACCGGCTCGGTTGGTTTCACCGAGGAGCTTCCCTCTTTCCCGCTCGTCCCTCCTCGCCATCTACACACTTATAGGGACACGACCGAACTCCTCCTCGGCTCCTCTGCCAGGAGGAGACCGGCTCGGTTGGTTTCACCGAGGAGCTTCCCTCTTTCCCGCTCGTCCCTCCTCGCCATCTACACACTTATAGGGACACGACCCGCGTCCCTCCCTCCCCTCCGTCCTCCCCACCTGAAGTCCGGGGGCGGCGGGCAGACGTGTTTCCAGCGCCTCCCGGCCCGGACACCCGTCCTGTTCCTCGGACGAGCATGGCAGTCTTCTCACTCGGGACCGGAACGGACCCCACCTTGCAGAACGCGCCCCCATGCCCAATCCCCGAGTAATTCACCCACGCAATCTGCTGCTCCTGCTCGCGCTGCTCCCGGCCTGCCTGGAGATTCCCCCCCTTGAAAACCCCACCCCGGGCACGAACTTGGATGCAGGGACATTCCAGGATGGAGGAGCTGTCAATCAGCAAGGGCCCCGGCTGCTGACCACCGTACCTGCGGATGGAAGTACCCGAGTTCCCATTGATTCAACGCTCGGGTTCACCTTCTCCAAGTCCATGGACCCCAATTCGCTGCAGGTTTCGTTTTCTCCGCCAGCGGCACCGGAAACCCTGACCTGGGCAGAAAACCATACGCAGGTCACGATCCAGATGCAGTCTCACTTCGCCGAGGACACGGCGTACACGTTGACAGTTCAAGGAACGGACCCAGCCGGGAACGCGATTGAAGGCGCCAATGCCTTCAGCTTCACTACCGCAGGCCCTCAGCCAGACACCTTGCCACCGTCGGTTCTTTCGACCACGCCAAGCAGTGGCGCCATTGGGGTTGAGCGCAAACCCACCATCAAGGTGACTTTCTCGGAGCCCATGAACAGGGCCGAAACCGAGGCGGCCATCTCCTTCACAACCCCAGCCGGAATCACACCGGAAGAGTTCTCCTGGAACGCCGCCAGCACGGAAGTCAGCTTCACGTCAACCAGCGAGTTTGTCCATGGAACCAGCGTCGCATGGCGCATCGCCAATTCAGCGCAGGACGCAGCAGGCAACGCGCTCCCCGACGAAGTAACAAAGAACTTCAGAACACTTCGAATCTACACAGCCGTCATTGAGTTCGACCCTGAAACGAGCGGCTCATTTGGAGCACCGAGCTACTTCCGGCAAACGACATTCTACAACGTCGCGTGGGTGGGAGATGACAGCGGATCCAATATCGAGAGGCTCTTCTTCGGCTTTCAACTCAACGGCCTACCTGAGAATCTGACCCGATTGGTTTCTTCCCGACTGAAGTGGCCCGTCAGCAAGATCATCGGGGATCCATTCTCGAAGTTTGGCGCTCTTCTGATCGAGCCAGTCGATGTTGGAAACAGCATTGAACTATCGTACAACGACGTGAATCCAGAGACTGTAGCTGACTACCAAACGCCCGCGCTTGCTCCGGCTGTCGCCGTCTCCCTACTCGACAAGCCACTTCGAGGGGAGTTCGACGTCACGTCATGGACCGTCCAGGACTGGGAAAACCGCAATCTTCGCAACAAGAGGACCCAGTACAGACTGCGGTTCGAATCACCCAACAATTCAGACCAGTTCAAGGATCAAGTCTACTCAGACTCCATAGACAATCCCGTCCTGGCAACACTGCTTGTCACTTACGAATATCCGTAATCACCCCCAAGAGCAGCACAATAGCTGATCGGCACTTAAACATGAAAAACACACTGACACTTTTCACATCCATGACGCTCGCCATTCCAGGCTGCGGCCCCTACCCCACAGAAGGAGTCGACAACGATATTCATTCCCAGAAAGCAAGCGTTGGAGAGGCCTGCTTCAAATCCGAAGGCCAGCCTGGAATATGCAACTACGGGGACTACTGCCAGACAATCACCAGCCAATGCACGAGGGTTCCGTACCCAACTTGTAACAACTTTTCAATCTACGGCAGAATCTGGAATGCCGACACATCAACCGGCCCAGTCATCTACGAAGCCAAGGCGATCAGGTTCACGTCCGACGCAACCTACTGCGGTCACGCTTATCCGACCAGGGCAACATTCAGACTCAAGGCGTACGCGCCAACCGCGGATCTGCCCACCTCGATAGAGGGGTTCAGTGGCCGATTGGTCCTCGTCACCCCCAGCGGGGGTGAGATCAATATAACGACCGTTCAGAACATCATGACGACCAACGGCAATAAACACATTACTTTCGACGTAAGCCTGTGCTTTCCGTCTGGGACAGCAAGCTATACCGCCGGATTCTTCTTCGTCGGCGGCAATGAGGTCTGTGTTACCGCCTCGTAGAGCAGATACCGGAAAGCCACCCATGCAAGGATGTGGCGACGCGATAACATCCCATGGCGTGGCACTGCGGGCACGCACCAGTGATTCGCAGTCAGGACCCTCAGTTGGGACTCATCCCTGACGCTTCGGCACAACCAGTCCGCGGCTCAGGCGGTTGAGGACGCGCCGCTTCTGCCGTCGCTTATAGCTCTCATGAGCGTTGTCACCCAGCTCATTGCGACGTGCCGTCTCCTCATCCGCCATTTGAAACTCGACAAGCGAGAAGGTGACCCGCCCTTTTCGAGGGCGGGTATCACTTTCGGGCGGGGGCAGGTAGGGGTCCATCCGCAGAGGAAGGTCCACCACGAAGTTGAGGACCCGGTAGGAACCCCCAGAGAAGGCGTTCCCCGTCCGGTCCTCGCGGTCCTCGAAGTCCCTGTCCAGGTGGAGCTGCGGGATGAACTGCTCGAAATGGGGGTTCTCCTCCAGCAGCCCCTTGAACGGCAGCAACGTGTTCTCCGTCTGCCCCGGGACAACAAAGTTGAAGGGGAACAGACGCTGCGTCAGAAAGTAGAGAACCGGCAACAGATCCTCTCGTTTACGGGTGATGACGCGAAATCGCGTGCGGTCATAGACCTGCGCCGCCACGGTTTCCTTCTTCGCTATCAGCTTCGTGACCAGCGAGTCCCGCGTCTTGATGGAGTGGGCAAACTCCACGATGGGCAAGCCCATCTCCTTCATCTCGCGAGCAACGCCCAACACCTTCTCCGTGACCATCTCCGCCAGTTCAGCCTCGGAAGCAGCCAGCCGGAAGATAAGGTCACGCCCTTCGATGTGCTGGATGACATGCATCACCTTCAAGACAATGCAGGCAATCCGCCGGTAGCGAGCAAGCCCCTTCGCGCCCGAGGCAAAAAGGAAGAGATCATGGAGCTCTTCCGGCTGGGCCACCGCATCCGCGACCCGGTAGTCGAAGGTCTTGCGCAGATACTCCACCGCATCCGCGAGCACCGTGCGGGCCCAGGCATCGTCATAGGGCCGCGACACATCCAACTGGCAGAGGCGAAGAAACCGATCCACCTCGTCCCGAGTCTGGAAGTGCATGCGCCTCCAGTCGATGACCGAGCCACCTCTCAGGATGAGCCGGATACGCTCAAGCTCGCGCAGTCCCATCTGCGACACCGTGCAGACAGGGACAGCGGCAAGGACTGGAACGAGAGAGGGGGCCTTCACAGCATTGTTCCTACCTGCCTGGAGCGCCAAGGGAAAGCCCCGCGAGCGCGAAGGGCCCCGGCCTGGAAAGCCGGCTGGGGCCCTCTTGACCACGTCCGCTTGGCTACTTGGCGGCGACTTCCTTGCCCTTCTCGAAGCGGCTCTCATGGACGACCTTGCCGTCCTCGCTCAGTTCCTGCACCACACCGTCCTTCAGGCCGTTCTGATACTGCTCGATGAAGTGGGGCTTGCCACTGGCGAAGTAGAGCGTCCGCGTGCCGTGGTAGTTGTTCTCGCGGAACTCCGTCTTGCCGTACTGGTTACCGGCTTCGTCGTAGAAGTACCAAGTGCCGGTCTTGAAGCCGTTCGCATACTGGCCAACGGCCGCCTTCTTGCCGTTGGCATGAAACGACCTATAGGGCCCCTCCGCCACGAAGTTCCCGCCGAGGAGTGCGCTCTTGCGGCAGAACAGCCCCTCCTCCTTGGAGCCGGACTGCTTGGTGCCTTCCGGGCAGGTCAGTTCAGCCTTGGCATCGCCAGCAAAGGCGACGGGAGAAGCGAGAGCAAAGCCCAGGGTGAACATCCGCATCAGCTTCTTGGACTGCATGGAGTCTCCTTTGAGTCGCAGGAACGCCCGTGGGCGCACATGACAAGACGGAGAAAGACTGACTGAAATTCAGCGAGTTTCCCCGGCCCACTGAGTGCCCAATCGAAATTTCAGACGTACTGGGCTCACATGAAACGACGAGCCCTGCCCAGGGTTTCTTGGGCAGGGCTCCAAACTCGTTCGACTAACTGGAGCCCTGAATCTCAGGGACCCTTCTGCCAAGTCTCAAAAATTAGACTGGTAGCAGAAGAAATTACCACTCGTGAAATAGTAACCCAAGGAGGCCGTGGTGGACGACGGCAGCACGCAGAGGTTGGCCACGATGTCCGCACGCTTACCAGAAACGGTGTAGTTGCCAGTGGACGTGCTGATAGACGGATCCTGCGGGGTGCCGTCCACGACGACGTAGAAGAACCCATTGAGTTCCTTCGACGTCGCAGGCCAAGCCGTATCCGAGTACGCGGAGACCGTAACCTTCACGCGCTTGGTGTAGGTGTTGCCGCAGAAGGCCGTGTCCGTGGTAGAGCTTGTGGTCGCGACCTTGAAGATGATTGGCCCGGTCGTGCCGAGTGCCGACTTGTTTCCGAAGTTCTCGTAGTTCTTGCAGGTAGGGGCCGGGGGCGCCGAGCAGGTGCCGCTGTAGCAGGCAGAGCCGTACGCGCAAGTGGCCTGACCCTCACCGGTGCAGGTCGTCGCGGCCGGGCTGCACACACCCGTCGTCTCGTCGCAGGTGTTGCCGGCGCCGCAGTCAGAGTCCTTGGTGCAGCCCGCGGGGGTGGAGCCGGGCTCCTCACAGCGCTTGGACACGGTGCCGCAGACCAGGTCCGTGGAGTCGCCCGTGTTGCACAGCTGGTTGGTCTGGCACTGGCAAACCTTCTGCGTGCTCGACGAACCGGCCAGCACGGCGCAGTTCTTCTCCGTATCCGGGCAGTCCGAACCGCTCTCACAGGTGTCCATGCACACGCCGGCCGCCGTGTTGCAGAAACCGGAGGAGCAGTCGGTGTTCGACGTACAGGTGTCGAGAGCCCCCGTCGTGTCATCGCCACAGGCCGTCAGGGCCAGGCTCATCGAGCTCAAAGCGGCGAGCATCACCATCATCTTGCGCAGCTGCATTCGGAACTTCCTCCTGGAGGGTTACGTCACCCTGTGTCTCCGGCCACTTGACTCCAGACACCGGGTTTGAAGTCGAGCGGGCTTTAGTCCCCTCGCTCCAGACGTGTCAACGAGTGTTGACCGACCTTCCTACGGCTCCCCCCCAGGGAAATTCACTGTTCACGAAAGCGCACAGTCCTGACGCACGACAGAACGACATCGCCGTCATACGTGACGGCGATGTCGCCCCTGAATTTCAGAACGTGAACGGGAAGTCGATGGGCTCTCCCTGCTTCTGGTGCTTCGGGAACGACCAGCTCTTGATGAGCCCCGTGATGCACGTGGCCATGTAGCTCGAGCGGAACTCATCCGTGCGGCACGACACGTTGCTCGTCTTGCCGCTCGTCTGGACCGTCCAGCGCATCACCAGCTTGCCGCTGAGCGACGGATCCTTCTGCTTCTGCTCGTTCACGCACTTCACGATGGCCGGCTTGTTGTTCAGCACCACCTGCATGATGTCCGACTGCTGCAGGCGCTCCAGCGTGCCGCCTCCCGGCTCGGGCGGGATGTACGCCGTCGCCGTCGGCTTGCTCGCGGGCTTCGCCGGCGCCTTCTTCGTGCCAAACAGCTCGTCGAAATCGTCATCCCCGCTGCTGGAGCTCGATGAGGACGACGAAGAGGATGGCTTCGACACGGTGATCGCGTCGCCCTCATCGTCATCCCGCTGCGAGCCTCGGCTTCCGCTGGAGCCCGACTTGCGATGGTTGCGTGAATCCACCCGCGCCACCGCCGTCCCCGCGGAAGCAGGCTTCACCTCCGCCGTGGCCGGAGGAGGCGTCGGCGTGGCGGCAGGAGCCGTCGCGACGGCAGGCGCCGCAGCCGGAGGCGTTCCCGCCGGCGGAGTGCCCGCGGCGGTGGGCGTCCCCGCGGCAGCGGTCGCCGCGGTGCCCTCCGGAGGCGTCCCGGCAGGCGGAGGCGGCGTCGCCGCGGGCTGCACCGCCGCAGCGGCCGGCGGCGTCTGCACCGCCGCGGGAGGCGGCGGCATGGGCGGGACCTCGGCCTTGGGCGTCGGCGCGGCCGCGACCTGAGCCGGCGGCTCCGCCGGGCGCTCGGCCGAATTGCCGCGCGCGACGAAGACGACCGCCGCGCCGGCCATCACCAGCACGCCCGCCGTCACCGCGACCATCATCACCCCCGAGCGACCCTTGCCGCCCGCGGGTGCCGCCGCGGGCGGCGGATAGGCCGCCGGATACCCCGGAGGCGGATAGCCCTGCGGCTGCTGCCCGTACGGCATCTGCGCCTGCGGCGGCGCATAGGCCACGGGCGGCTGCGGCGCGTACTGCTGCGGGGCCTGCGGCTGCGGCGCATAGCCCTGCGGCTGCGGCGACGCGTAGGCCGTGGGCGCGGCCATCGCCGGCGCGGCGGCCATCATCGCCCCAGGCATCGCCGGGGAGGACACCGGCTCCGGCGGCGGCATGGGCACGTCCAGGAGGCGCGACTGTGACAACGGCTCGCGCTCCAGCGACGGCGCCGGACGCGGCGGCGGCTTGCTGAGGGCGTCGTTCTCCTCCTTCACCAGCGAGGCCAGCACGCTCGCGGCCGAAGGCTTCCAACCCACCGGCTCCTCGGCCACGGCCGAGTTGCCCCCCGCGCCCGGACGCGAGCTGCCCGCACTGAAGGCGGACTCCACCGGACCGGCGGGGAGCGTGGGCGACGACGTGGACACCGGCGCGGGCGCGACGATGACCGGCTTGGCCGGACGCGGCGCCAGCACCGACGCCAGCTCCGCCGTCTCCGACAGGGGAATCCAGTCGCTGAAGCCCGAACGCCAGCAGAGGTTGTCCGGGCCCACCTCGCCGCGGTCCCAGGCGTCCTTCACCTTCTCCACCGTCCAGGGGCCGACCTGCTTCTCGTCGATGGCGACGTACCACTCGTGTTGCGTGGCGGCGGCCTTCTCCTCCGGCGATGGCTCGGCGGCCTCGGCCTCGGCGAGCTTGCGCACGGCCTCCGTCTTCGCGGCCTTGGCCTCCGCCTCCGCCTCCGCGGCCTTGAGCTTCTGCGAGCCCGTGCTCAGGACCTGGTCGAAGACCGCGCCGATTTCATCCTCTTCCACGTCCGTGAAGAGGCCACCCTCGGGCGGCGTGCCCAGCGTGGCGGGCATCCCGTTGCCCGTCGGCTCAACGATGCGCGGCGCGTTCGCCTCCGCGGTGCTGCCCGGGTTCTCCGTGGACGCGGAGGCTTCCGCCCCGCCCTCCTTCGCCGCCGTTGCACCGGCGGGCCTCACCAGGATGGTGTGACCGCACTTCTTGCAACGCAGCTTGACCCCCTTCGGGCCAACCTTGTCGTCGCTGATCATGTACTGCGCGCGGCAGCTGTCGCAGACGAAACGCATCGTTCCCGCAAGCCTCAGAAATGACGGGCGAAATCCCGTCGGAATCGTAGAAGTGGCCACCGGCGGAGATCAAGGTCACCTGCCTTGAACGCCCGCCTGCTTTCAACGCTTGAACCCTCGCGGCGGTCTGAGGGCCCTACTTTCGTACCTGGACCTCGACGTGTGTGCCAACGGCCACACGCAGCTCGTGCAGATCCTCGGAGGTGGCGAACACCAGCAGCTCCCGCAGCTTGGTGCGCGGGGCGACGCGGAAGGAGGACCCCGTCTCGCCCTGCACCATGCGGCGCACGGGCTCCATCTCGCCCGCCGCGAAGAGGCCCGCGCGCGACGCGGTCAGCTCCGCGCCCTCCAGCCACGTGCGCACATCCTGCGGCGTCGCCGTGGGCAGGTAGGCCCTCGCCACCTTCGCCAGGGCGGCCCGGTCCGGCTCGCTCAGGCTCTTCTGGAGGAGCTGCCGCTCCACGTCCACCAGCCGCGGATCCACCGTGTAGCGCACGTTGCCCACCACCAGGCTGAGCGCGGCCTGCACCACGGCCTCCAACCGCTCGGGCGCGACGCGCTGGCTGAACGCCAGCTCCGGACGCGCGAGCGCCAGGGTCCGCCCCAGGAGGTAGTACACCTCCTTCTGCCCCTGCTCCGCGAAGTACTTGCCACCCACACGCACACACGCGGGATGCGTCTGGAGCAGGTCCACGTTCACGAGCGGCTCGGGGGCCGGCTCGTTGGAGCGCTTCGCCAGCCGCTCGCGGGTGGCCACGAGGAAGGGCGAGTACAGCTCCACCGCCTCCATGCCGAAGAGCCGCGCGACGTAGCGGTAGTGGTTGACGTGGTACTCCTGCGCCGTCGCCACGTCGATGCGGTGGCGCTTCGGCACCAGCTGGTACTGCGGGAAGGGCACCGCGTACAGGTGCCCCGCCTTCTCGAAGAGCAGGCCCAGGAGCTCCGACAGCGGCCCGCGCACCTTCGGGTGGAAGAGCGCGGTCTGCCACAGCCGGTCCGTCAGCGGACGCTGCGCCAGCTCCTTCTTCTTCGCGTAGGGCCCCAGCTTGGTGAGGATCTCCTGCTCGTCCTCCCCCGCCTCGCCCAGCAGGCCCGACACCGCCTGCGCGGCGAGCCACGCGGCGTCGTAGTCCTTGCGCACCGCGGACAGCCGCACCAGGTGGCCCACCACCTTGCGCGCGTTCTCCGTGTTGGGCAGCGCGCGGCGCAGCGCCACGATGGCCTCTTCCTCGCGGCCCGGCATCTGGCCCGCGACCTCCGCGAAGGTCTCCTGGATGGAGGCGTCGTCCGGCAGGCCCTTCGCCGCGACGCCGTAGGCGGCCACCGCGCCTTCCGGGTGCTTGAGCACCTGGAGGTACAGGTCGCCCAGCGCGCGCCACAGCGTCATGCGCGCAGGGTGCGTGTCCGGCGTCTTGGGCAGCCGCGCGAGCATGCGCGTGTAGTTCTCCTCCAGCGTCTTCCACTGGCGCGCGCGGCCGAGCATCGCCTCCAGCGCGCTGAAGGCCTCCACGAAGCGGTGGTCCAGGTCGAGCGCGGCGTTGAAGGCCTGCGTCGCGCCCTCCACGTCCTTCAGCTCGTCGCGGCGGATCTCTCCCAGCGCGAACCACACGCGCTTGGCCTTGTGCGGCTCCAGGGCGAGCGCGGGCAGCGCCAGCATGCGGCCCAGCACGTCCGCGGCCTTCTGGCCCTGACGCGTCTCGCGCAGCAGGCGGTAGAGCGCGTCCATCACCTCCGGCGCGTCCGGCTGCGTCTTGAGCGCCCCGGTGAACGCGTCGATGGCCATGTACGGGTCATGCAGCTCGTCGCGCGCGATGCGGCCCAGCTCCAGGTAGACCTTGACCTTGGCCTCGCCCTCCAGGCTGTTGACGAGCTCCTGGCGCAGCTCCGCGGACTTCTCGTAGTTGCCCGCCTTGTCCATCAGCGCGACGAGCGCGCGCAGCGTCGGCTCGTGCTGCGGGTCGATGGCGAGCGCCTTCTCGAAGTGGTTCTGCGCGCGGTCCGTCTGGCCGAGCGCGGCGTGCACGTCGCCCAGCTGCCAGTAGACCTCCACGACCTCCAGGTCCGTCAGCTCCTCGCGGTGGTGGATGAGGATGGTCTGGAAGACCTTGAGCGCATCCTCGTACCGCTTGGCCTGCACCAGCAGGTTGCCGTAGCCCTCGAGCGCGGGCAGGTACGTGGCGTCCAGGCCGTAGGCCTTCTCGTAGGAGGACAGGGCCTTGTCGCGGCGGCCCAGCTTCTCCGTCACGTAGCCCAGCCGGTAGAGCTGGCGGCAGAGGTCCTGCGCGATGGCGGCGTCCTTCTCCGCCATGGCCTTCTCCGCCATCTTGCGCGTGACGATGTCCAGCATCCGCTCCGCGGACGCCCAGTCCTCGCGCGCGATGTAGACGTCCGCCAGCGGGCGAGCCGCCTCCAGGCTGTCCGGGATGTGCTTGAGCGTCTCCTCCCAGTAGGGCGTGGCCGTCTCGCGGTCCTCGCGCGTCTCCGCGTGGTAGCGCGCGACGTCCAGCAGGGCGCGGCCCTTGGCGGCCGGATCCTCCGTCTGCTGCGCCTCCTGCAGCAGCGTCTGCTCGTAGCCGCCCCAGTCCTTCTCCTGCTCCTGGATGCCCTTGAGGGCGCGGATGGTGGGCAGGTGGCCCGGGTCGATGGAGAGCGCCTGCTGGTAGGCGTTCCTCGCGCTCGACATGTCCGCGAGCATGTCCTCGTTGATCTTCCCCAGGCGGTGCCACAGCTCCACCGCCGCCGGGTCGGTGCCCACGACCTGCGCTTCCTTCTGGAGCATCTCCAACGCGAAGGGCCAGTTGCCGCTGCGCTCGTAGAGGTTGCCCAGGGCGTGCAGCGCCTGACGGGACTCGGGGTCGGTGGCGAGCGCCGCGTGGTAGCTGTTCACCGCGCGGTCCACCGCCTTGAGGTTCTGGTACTGGACGTTGCCGATCTCCACGTACAGCTCCGCCTGCTCCTGCGGGCTGGTGGCGAGCGCCAGCTGCCGCTCGTACGCGAGGATGAGGTCCTCCCACCGCGACTGCGCGCGGCGCAGCCGGATGAGGGACTTGATGGCCGGCACGTTCTGCGGGTCGATGGAGAGCACGCCCTCGATGCACGCGTCCGCGTTGGCCGGGTTCTGGTACGTGTCCTCCCAGATGGTCGCGCTGCGGAAGAGGACGCGGACCTTCTCACGGTAGTCCTGCGACAGCTCCAGCATCCGCTCGTAGATGGCGAGCAGGTCCGCCGGCTGATCCAACCGCGTGTGCAGCCGCTCCAGCGCCTCCAGCGCCTCGCGGTTGAACGGGTCGAACTCCAGCGCCATGCGGTTCGCGGCCACCGCCGACTCGTCGTCCTTGAGGTCGCGCTCGTAGACCGTCGCCACCTCCACCTGGATGCGCGCGCGCTCCTCGTTGCTGGGCGACAGGTCCCGCGCGCGGAGCAGCGTGGTGGCCACGTCGCGGTACGCGTTGCCGCGGCGGTACAGGTTCGTGAGGACGCCGAGCGTCTCCAGGTCCGGCTCCAGCTCCAGCGCGCGCAGCAGGGCGCTGGCCGCCTCGGTGGGGTCGTCGAGCGTCTCGTCCCAGACGCGGGCGATCTCCTTGAGGATGCCCTTGCGCGCCTCGATGGAGCCCGCCGCCTCCAGCTTCTGCTCCAGCGCGACGACGTACTCGCGGTCGCGGCCGCGCCGCTGGAACACCGCCGCCAGCCCGTCCAGCGCGGTGGCGTTGGTGGGGTCGAACTCCAGGATCTTCCGGAACGCGGCCTCCGCGGCCTGCGGATCATCCAGCCGCGTGTCGTGGATGCGCGCGAGCGTGGCGTAGATGCGCTCCGCGAGCGGGCCGCGCGGCAGCTCGTCCGCGACCTCCTCGTAGACCGCCGCCAGCTCCTCGTGGCTGCCCGTCTCGTCCGCGAGGCGCTCCACCTCCTCGCGCAGCGCGTCCTCGGCCGCGTCCAGTTGCAGCGCGCGGCACAGCGCCAGGAAGGCCACGTCCTTCTGGCCCAGGCGCTCCTCCTGCACCCGGGCGATCTCCCGCAGCGCCGCCAGCTTCTCCTCGCCGGTGACGAGGTGGGGCATGTAGCGGTCCATCACCGTGGCGTAGGCGCGCCAGTCGTTGTTGGCGCGGTACAGCCCGCACACGCGCTCGTAGGCGGTGCGGTTGGCGGGGTCGAGCTCCAGCACCTTCTCCAGCGCGCCGGCGGACAGCTCCGGCTTGCCCCCCTGCCCCTCCCACAGGTCCGCGACCGTGAAGTACGCGGCGATGGCCGGGTCGCGCTCCTCCTCCGTCAGGTGCACCTGGACCTTGAGCTCCAGGGCGCGCACGGCGTCGTTCCACGCGCGCAGCGACACGGACAGCGCGTACACGCGCTCCAGGTCGGCGACGACGTGCGGCTCCACCTCCAGCGCGCGGCGGGCCGCGTCCAGCGACTCCTCGCGCCGGCCCATGCCCGCGAGCACCTCCGCCATCCGCAGGCGCAGCGCCTTCACGCCGTCGCTGCTGTCCTGCAGCGGGATGAGGCGACGCAGCACGCCCACCAGCTCCTCGCGCTGGCCCGTCTCGTCGTACAGCTCGCGCAGGGTGTCCAGCACGACGCGGTGGCGCGCGTCGCGGTCCAGCGCCGCCTTGAAGTACGGCACCGCCGCTTCCGGCTGCTTGAGCAGGCGGTACACCACGCGCCCCAGGCGCTCGTTGAGGCGGACCACCTCGCGCGGATCCAGCGTGATGGCCAGGCGGCCCTCGAGCATCTCGCGCAGGTCCTGCGGACGGCCCGCGCGCTCGTACAGCGACTCCAGCGCGGAGAAGACCTGCTCGTTGCGCGGGTTCTTCGCCAGCAGCTCGCGGTACAGCTCGATGGAGCGGCCCAGGTCCGACAGCCCCTCGGCGGACACCTGCGCCATCTTGCCCAGGACGCGGTCGCGCTCGCTGCCGGTGACCTTGTCCGCCTGGAGCTTCAGGATGGCGTAGAGCTTCTCGGACGCGCCCGCGCCTTCGTAGATGCCCTCCAGGAGCCGGGCCGACGCGAGGTGCTCCGGATCCAGCGCGAGGACGGCCTCGTAGGCGCCCGCGGCGCGGTCCGGGCTGTCCATCCGCTCCTGGTAGAGCTGCCCCAGGCGGAAGAGGAAGCCGATCTTGTCCGCCGCTTGCGTCGCGCCGGTGGCCAGCGCCTCCAGCACGCCGGCCAGCTCCGGCCACGCCTCCAGGTGCAGGTAGAGGCGGTCCAGCGCGACGAGCGAGGCCTGCTGCACGGAGGCGTGCAGCGTGCGCGCGCGCTCGAAGTAGGACACCGCGCGGTCTGGATCGCGCAGGCGCGTCTCCAGCACCTGGCCCAGCTTGAGGCACACCTGGGCCGCGTCGGCGGCCTCGGCGATGCGCGGCAGGGCCTCCTCGTAGAGCACCACCAGCTCGTCGTAGCTGCCCGCGACGTCGGTGGCGTTCTCCAGGCGGCGGCGGACCTCGCTGTCGTTCGGGTCCTCCTTGAAGCCGCGGTAGAGCGCGAGGAAGGCCAGCTCGCCCTCGCCCTGCGTCTCGCGCAGCGTGGCCAGCTCGCCGAGCAGCTGCTTGCGCTCGACGGCGTCCGGAGACACGCCCACGCGCGTTTCAATCAGCTGCGCCAGCCGCGCGACGTCACCGCTCGCGCGGAAGGAGCGCAGCAGCGTCTCCACCGCGAGCAGGTTCTGAGGCTCGCGCGCGACGATGGCCTCCATGCGGCTCACGGCGCCCGGGTGGTTGGGCTGCACGGACAGCACCTCGCCGAACAGCGCCAGCGCGCCCGCCTTGTCGAGCAGCTTGGATTCGCGCACCGTCGCGAGGCGGAACTTCAGCTCCAGGCCCTCCTCCGGCGGCATCAGCGCGATGCGCCGCGCGAGGACGTCCGCGAGCTCCGGCCAGCGCTCCTGCTTCTGGCAGAGGGCATCCATCCGCGCGAGCGCGACCGTGTCGTCCGGCTGCAGCTCCAGGAGCCGGCGGAACGTGGCCAGCGCGCCCAGCGGATCCTTGAGCTGCTCCTCCTGTAGCGCGCCAATCTGATGGAGCACCGCCGCGCGACGCGCCGGCTCCTCCGACAGCGCGAGCTGCCGGCGCAGCACCTCCAGCAGCTCCGAGGGGCGGCCCTGCGAGGCCACCAGCCGCGCGGTGCCGTCCAGCGCCTCGGTGTCCGTGGGCTTGAGCTCCAGCACGCGCTTCCACGACTGGAGCGCCTCCGCCGGCTCGCCCAGGTCCACCTGCATCCGGGCGAGCGCGCGGTACAGCTCCGCGCGGGCCACGTCGCTGGCCTTGGGGGCCACCTCGGTCAGCACCGCGCACAGCTCCTCGGGCGCCTCCGCCTTGTCCACCAGCTGGATGCACAGCTCCAGCGAGCGCGGGTCCTCCGGCAGCTCGCGCAGCGCGCGCGTGGCGGAGAGGAACCCCATCTCCGCGTTCTCCAGCGACGTGGCGTAGATCTCCGCGATGCGGCGCAGGAGCGCGGCCCGCTCCTGCGGCACGGGCTCCGCGGACACGCGCGACTCCAGCATCTCCACCTGCTTCAGGTGGTTGCCCACCGACGCGAAGATGGGCTCCAGGGCGCTCGCGGCCGCGCCGCGCAGCGGGCTCTCCGAGCGCGCCAGCTCCTCCAGCGCGCCCACCGCGCCCGGGTGTCCGGCACGCCGCGCGAGCACCTCCTGGTACAGCTCCAGCGCGCCGCGCGGGTCATCCAGGCGCGACACCTTCAGCCGGCCCAGGCGAACGCGCAGGTCGGACGCCTCCTCCTGCGCGTCGCGCGCGTCCGCCATCTGGATCTCACGCTCGACGTGCTGCGCGAGCTCCGCCCAGCGCTCCATGTCCGCGAGCACGCGGCCCAGGAGCTTCAGGGCGTTGGCGTTCTCCGGGCGGCGCTCCAGCACCTCGCGGTACGCCTGCGCCGCCAGCGACTTGTCCGCCAGCGTCTCCTCGGCCAGGTGCGCCAGCTCGAAGAGCAGGTTGATCTGCGACGACGGGTTGGTCTCCGCGGCCACCTGCCGGCGCATGACGAGCGCCAGCTCCCGGTGCGCGCCCGTGCGGCGATGCACGCGGGCGATGGCCTCCAGCACCGGCTTGTTCATCGGGTCGCGCCGGCTCACCTGCTCCAGCGCGCGCACCGCCAGGTCGTAGCGCTTCAGGCGGTTGTCGTAGATGGCCGCCAGCCGCCGCCACAGGTCGCCCGCCAGGGGCTCCGCGGGGTCGAGCTCCAGCTGATCCTCGTAGGCCGCCGCGACCTCCTCGAACGAGCCCGAGTCCGCCGCGAGCCGCTCCAGGTCGTCGCGCACGCTGGCTTCCGCGGGCAGCTCGTTGAACGCCCGCAGGCGCGCGACGAAGGCCAGCGACGTCTGGCCCAGGCCCTCGCGCAGGACGGCGATCTCCTGCAGCCGCTCCAGGCGCCGCTCCGGCGGCACGCCCGGCAGCAGCACCTCCAGCACGTCCACCAGCTTCCGCGTGTCGTTGAGGCCGCGGTAGACGGGCTCCAGCAGCCGCGCCGCCTCCAGGCGGGGGCCGTCGTGCGCGAGCAGGCGCTCCAGGCCCGACACCACCTGGCCGTCGCCCGGCGACAGCTCCAGGAGCCGGCGGTACACCGGCAGCGCTTCGGCGGGGCCGACCTCCTTCTCCAGCAGCTGCGCGCGGCGCAGCAGGTACGCGCGGCGCCCGGGCTCGTCCGGCGCGAGCTCCGCGAGCTGATCCAACACGTCCGCCTGCTCCACGAAGTGGCGCGTCTTCGCGTACAGCTTGTCGAGCGCCAGCAGGCCCTCCGGCACCTTGCGGATCGCCAGCGCGGAGCGGAGCACCTCGATGGCCTTCGCGTCCTCGCCCGCGCTCGCGTAGGCCTCGCCGGCCTTGAGCAGCAGCCCCAGCCGCGTCTCCGGGTCGGTGGAGAGCTGCGCCTGGCGGGCGTAGACCTCCGACAGGCTCTTGGCGTTCTGACCCTTCTCGTAGAGCCGGGACAGGGCCTCCAGCGCCTGGCGGTCCTGCGGCGCGTCCGCCAGCAGGTTCTTCCAGAGGCGCGTGGCCTCCTCCGGCTGGTCCAGGCTCTCACGCAGCTCCGCCGCGCGGCGCAGCAGGTCCAGCGTCGCCGGGTCCCCCGCGGTGAGCTCCACCGCGGTGGTCTCGTAGATCTCCGCCAGCACCTCGTGGCTGCCCGTCTCGCGGGCCAGCCGCTCCAGGTCCGGACGCACGCCTTCGCGGTCCAGGTCGTTGGCGAACGCCTTCACCGCAGACATGAA
This sequence comes from Corallococcus sp. RDP092CA, assembly GCF_041903675.1. Taxonomy (NCBI): domain Bacteria; kingdom Pseudomonadati; phylum Myxococcota; class Myxococcia; order Myxococcales; family Myxococcaceae; genus Corallococcus; species Corallococcus sp. RDP092CA. The sequence continues at coordinate 15,884 of NZ_JAYESI010000017.1, forward strand.
CGCGAGCGACGGCTGCTGCATGTCGCGCTCGTAGATGCGGCGGACCTCTCCGGCGAGGATGATCTTCTCCACCGTGAGCGCGGACTCCATCCGCGTCTCGCGCAGCGCCACGCGGCGGGCATGGTCGCCCACCTGCGCGAGCACCTTGTCCAGCACCTCCAGCGCGGCGCCGCTCATGGGCACCGACGCCTTCACCCAGGCCTCCAGCGCGGCCCGCGCGCCCGGGTGTCCGGGGTCTTCCGTGAGGATGCGCTTGTAGAGGCCCAGCGCCGCGTTGGCGTCGTCCAGCACCGTGCGCAGCAGCTCCGCCAGGCGGAAGGACACCTCGCGCCCCTGCGGGCTCTGGCCCTCCTGGTTGCGCCGCAGCGTGAGCGTCCACGCCAGGTCCCTGGGACGGTTGAGGTCCGTGTAGAGGCGGTCCAGCGCGGTGGCGGCCTCGCGCTGCGCGGGGTCTCGCTCCGCGATGGCGCGCCACGCGGCCGCCGCGCTCTCCTTGTCGGTGAGCTTCGCCTCGTGCAGCAGCGCGGCCTCGCGCAGGCACACGAGCTGATCCGCGGGCTCCTGGATGGCCGCCGCCAGCTTCTCCAGCACCTCCGCCAGCGCCGCCCACTCCTCGCCCGCGCGGTGCAACCGCTGCAGCGCCCTCAGGCTGTCCAGGTTGCCCGGCTCCAGCTCCAGGAGCGCGCGCAGCGCCTTCACCGCGCCGGGCCGGTCGTCGAGCTTCTTCTCCTGCACCTCCGCCAGCTCCCGCAGCAGCGCCGCGCGCGCGGGGCCGACGTCGCCCTCCTCCGTCAGCTCGGAGAGGATCTCCGCGAAGCTGTCGAGCGAGTCCGCGTCCTCCGCGGCCTGACGCGCGGCGGCCCGCAGGCCCGCGTCCGCCGGGGCCAGGCGCAGGGCCCGCGCGAGCGACGCGAACGCCAGCTCCGGCTGCCGCAGGTGCGCCAGGTGCACCTGCGCCGCGTGGCGCAGCGCCTGCACCCGCCCGGCGTCGTCGCGCGCGACCTCCGCGAGGACATCCAGCGTCGCCACCAGCTTGCGGTGCTCCTTCGTGCGCTCGTACGCGGGAATCAGCGCCCGCGCCGCCGCCTCGCGCGACGGGCCCGAGGCCAGCATCGCCTCCAGCGCCGAGAGCGCGTCCGGATCCGACGGACGCTGCCGCAGGAGGTCCGCGTAGCTCTGCACCGCCTCCGCGCTGCCGTCCTGCGAGCCCTGCAGCAGCTGCGCGCGGCGCAGCTTCAGCCGCGACACGTGGTCCGCGTCACCGGCCGTCTCCGCCAGGCCGATCATCCGCGCCAGGGTGTCCCCCAGCTCGCGCTGCATGCCGGCCTTCTCGTAGAGCTCCGCCAGGCGCGGCAGGTGCCGGCCCTCCTCGCCGCCGTGCGTGATGGCGGACTGGAGCGCTTCGGCGGCCTGCTGCGGACGGCCCAGCTCCACGTTGAGGTCCACGAGCCGCAGGAGCAGGTCCAGCCGCTCCGGCCCGCGCGTGGCGTGGATGCGCTTGCGCAGCAGCGTCTCCGCGTCCGCGGAGCGGCCCGCGCGCCCGTACAGCCGCACGAGGCGCTGGAGCACCTGCGGCGACTCGGGCGAGCGCGACAGCGCGGCCTCCAGCGCCGTGATGGCCTCCGCCGCCATCCCGCCCTCCTCCGCCAGCGACGACGCCTCGGAGAGCAGCTGCACGGCGAGGAGGGGATCCTCGGACTCGGTGGCGAGCGTGCGCAGCACGCGGCCCAGCTCCGCGTGCGCGGACAGGTCGCGCGCCAGGCGCGCCGTCTCCGCGCGTCCCGCCTCGTCCTTCGGCTCCTCGCGCACCATGCGCAGCCGCGTGTCGAAGGCGGCGCGGCTGTCCGCGAGCTGCTTCTCGTGGATGCCGGCCAGCACCGTCAGCAGCCGCTTGCGCGTGGGCGCGTCCGTCGTGGAGTCCAGCTGCTGCTGGAGCGCCGCCACCTGCCGCTGGTGGTCGCCCGTGCGGCCGTAGTGGTTCGCCAGGGCCTCGGTCAGCTCGGTCGTGCGCACGCCGCCGGCCGCGAGCCGCTCCAGGCCCCCCACCACCACGCCCGTGGACACGTTCTCCGCCAGGAGGGCGAGGAACAGGTCCGCCGCGTCCTCCTGGCGGTTCAGCCGCTCCGCGTACAGCTTCGCCTGCCGCGCGGTCCACTCGTTGCGCTCGAGCTGCGTCTCGGAGAGCGTCGCCAGCTTCCCCGCCAGCGCCGCCGCCTCCTCGAACTTCGACAGCGCCACGCACAGCGACTGGAGGCGCTGCACCGCCTGGGCGTCCTCGGGCGCCAGCTGCACCCACTGGCGCACGTACGGCTCCAGCTCCACGGGCGAGGCACCCGCCGCCTCGCGCCGCGCGATGTCCGTCTCCAGCCGCGTCTTCGGATCATCCGCCAGCGCGGCGGCCGCCTGCAGCGCCTTCACCGCCTCGCTCGCCGCGGTGTCTCCCGGCGCGCGCGAGAGCACCTCGCGCCACGCGGCCTCCGCCCGCACGGGGTCCGCCAGCGGCCCCTGGAGCAGCTGCGCCAGGTGCCGCCACAGCGCCACCGCCACGGCTGGAGGCGTCGCCCCCTGCGCCGCGCGAAGCAGCGCGTGCGCCAGCGCAGGCTGCGCGTTGGCCTTCTCCGCGTGCTCCACCACCGTGTTGAGCAGGAGCGGCCGCCCCGGCTCCAGCTCCAGCGCGCGCGCCAGCACCTCGAAGGCGCCCCGCGCGTTCTCCTGCTCCTCGAACATCAGCGCCAGCGCTTCGCAGAACGCCACGCGCTCCGCGCGCGGACGCGGGGCGAGCATGGCCAGCTCCAGGAGCGGCAGCACCTCGTCCAGCTTCTCGTCCTCCGCCAGCAGGCGCGACAGCTGGAAGGCCGCGAGCGCGTTGGTGGGCTCCAGCTTGAGCGCCGCCTCCAGGTGCGCGCGCGCCGCGTCCGCGTCCTTCAGCTGCTGCATGCACAGGTCCGCCAGGCGCAGGCGCAGGCTGGCCTGCTGCGCGCGGTCCTTCACGGTGCCCAGGTACCGCTCCAGCGTGGCCACCGCGTCCGCGTAGCGCTCCTGCCCCAGCATCAGCTCCGCGGCCAGGCTGGCCGCGTCCGCGCGCGACGCGTCCGCCGCGACGGCCTTCTCGAAGGCGGCCAGCGCCCCGGCCGCGTCGTTCATCCGCCCCAGCTTGAGCGTGCCCACGCGCAGCCACAGGTCCACCTGGGCCGTGCGGTCACGCGCTTCGCCCGCCATCGCCTCCAGCTGCGCGAGCGCCGGGCCGTAGTCCCCCGCGCGCGCCGCCATCCGCTCGATGAGGGTGAGCGCCTCCGGCATGCCCGGCCACAGCAGGAAGCAGCGATCCAGCGCCTCCTTCACCTTGGCGGCGGAGCCCGGGTCATACCAGGCGAAGAGCTTGGCCACGAGCAGCGACAGGCGCGCGGCGCTCTTGCGGTCGCGCTCCTCCAGCGACATGCCGCGCAGCATGCGGACCTTGTCGCGCCACACCTGCTCGAAGCGCTGCATCGCGCGGGCGGCCTTGTCCGCGCGCGCGTTCTGCGGATCCAGCTCCCGCGCCACGTCCAGCACCTGCTGCGCCAGCGAGTGCTCGGTGGGATCATCCACCAGCCGCTCCGCGAGCGCGGCGTACTCCTCCGCCATGCCCGCGTCGCCCAGCGCGGCGCGCTCGCGCTGCAACGCCTCGAACGCCGGCTGGAAGCGCTCCTCGGACAAGAGCAGCTGGCGCACGCGCCGGAACGTCGCGCGGTCCGGCTTCACTCGCGCCGCGCGCTGCAGGCACAGCACCGCGCGGTCGCGCCGGAAGAGCTTCTGCTCGTAGAGGTCCGCGGCCTTCAGGTAGTAGCCCGCGCTCTCTTCGCCCTGCGTCGCCGCGCCCAGCCGCTCCAGCACGTCCACCAGCGACGAGGAGTCCTGGCGGATCTCATGCAGTCGCTTGAGACCGCGCAGCGCGGGCATCGGATCCCTGGAGACCAGCAGCGCGCGCTTGAGCAGATCCTCCGCGCGCGGCGCGTTGCGCTGACGCTCGTGGGCCAGCTCCGCCGCGCGGCACAACAGGCGCGACGCCTCCTCCGTGGGCACGTCCCGCGAGCGCCCCTCATACAGGCGGATCAGCTCCTCGACCCGGCCCGTCTTCTCCAGGGCCGCTTCGGTTTCAACGAAGGAGCGGTCATCGGTCACGCGCAGCGTGGGACGCGTGGGGGTGGAAGGCTGTTCCATGAGGCTCGTTGGACAAAAGGGGGGAATGAAGCGAGGGCGCCTGCGGCCGGAGTGTACCGGCCGCGGGCGCCCCCGGGCAATCATGCAAAACCCGTCAAACGGCGGGAATTATTGGCTTTCTTGCTCGCCAACCGAGGAAGCGTTGTCCGCCGACGGATCCGCGGACTCAGCATCCTCCGCGGCCTCCGGCTTGCTGCCCGCAGGGGGCGCCGCGGGGGCCTCGGGGAGGGCCTTCGCGCGCTCCACGCCGGCGCTGTCGTTGAGCTGCGTGTAGAGGGCGATGGCCTTGTCGCGCTGCTGCAGCTCCTCCGCGAGCTGCGCGGCGCGGGGCAGGTGCTCCCCACCGAGCTTCTCGTAGAGGGGCAGCGCCTTGTCCTTGCGGCCCGCCTGCATCCACGTCTCCGCGGCGGCGGTGACGTCGCCCAGCAGCTCCAGCCACCGGGCGCGGCCGGCGGGCTTCTGCTCCTGTTCGGCGCGGGCCAGCTCGCGCTTCGCGAGCTCCTTCGCCTCGTCCTCCAGGGTGAGCCGCTGCATGAAGTGGAACGCCTTCGGGGGAGGCAGGGGGCTCAGCACCTCCACCGCCTCGCGCCGCTGGCCCACGGCCACCAGCAGGGTCGCCGCGCCCAGCCGGTCACCGCGCTCCACCAGGGCCTTCACCTCCATGCCCCGGATGCGGTTGGCGCTGGCCATGTCCCGGGCGCGCTCGTACGCCTTGCGCGCCAGGGTCAGCTTGTTCGCGCGCTCGTACGCGAGGGCCGCCTGGTCGAACTGCCGCGCGCGCTCATAGAGGCGGGCGACGTTCTCGAAGTCGGCCTTGGCGACGTAGTGCTCCATGAGCAGCTCGTACGCGCCGGCCTTCTCCAGCGTGGAGCCGATCTGCTCCGCGGGCAGCGTGCCCACGAGGCGGCGGGCCGCGTCGTTGTCCTGGCCGGACAGCGCCGTGCGCAGCGCGCTCTTCAGGTCACCGCCCGCCTCGAACAAGCGGGTGGCATCCGCGAAGCTGTTGTTGCGCTCGTGCAGGCGCGCCGCGTCGCGCGTGCGGCCCATGCCCTCCAACTGCGTCGCCTGCTCCTTCCAGTCGCCCGTCAGCTCCGGCATCGGCGCGCGCTCGGGGCGCTCACCCCGCGGAGGACGCTCGGCCCGGGGAGGACGCTCGCGCCGCTCACCGGCCGCGCCCCGCTCCGGACGCTCGCCCCGGGGAGGACGCTCACCGCGCTCACCCCGGTCCCGGCGCTCGCCGCGCTCCGGGCGGTCACCGCGCGGAGGACGCTCGGCGCGCTCCTCGCGTGCCGGGGCCGCGGGCTCCGGCGTCGGCTCACGGCCGCTCAGGGTGAAGGCCGCCTGGGAGCGGTCCGCGTCGCCCGCGGCGCGCCAGACGCGGCCCACCAGCGACATCACGTCCACCCAGCCGTCGTACTTCTCCTTCGCCGGGTCCACGGCCGGCTTCGCGGGGGCGGCCTCGGCGGGCGCGCCTCCTTCGGCGGCAGCACCCTCTGCGGGAGCAGCGCCCTCTGCGGGAGCAGCACCCTCTGCGGGAGCAGCGCCCTCGGCCGGAGCAGCGCCCTCGGTGGCCGGAGCCTCCGCGGGAGCGGCTTCGGTGGTGGCGCTTGCTTCCGGCGCGGCGGCTTCCGCGCCCGCTTCCGGCTGGGCCGGCTTGGGCTGCCGCTGCACGCGCAGGAGCGTGGTGATGAGACGGCCACGCGTGTTGAGGTCCAGGTCCTCCAGCGACTTGAGGTTCATGGTCCGCAGCGAGCGGACGATGGACTCCAGCGGACCCTTCTCCGCGGCGAAGTCGTTCTTGGAGAGCGCCTTCTCCAGGACGCTCAGCTCGGCGATGACGCGCTGGCCGGGCCCCACCGGGCCCGCATCGCGATCACGGCCCCGGCCTTCACCCCGACCGCGCCCTTCTCCCCGGCCACCACCAGGACCGCCACGACCTCCGAAGCCTCCCGGTCCGTCACGACGGGGCCCCTGGCCCGGCGCGCCCCCGTTCGGACCGCGTCCACCCGGACGCGATCCACCGCTTCCATTCTCCTGAGCCACGTCAATCTCCCGCTAGAACGCGTAGCGAATGTTGGGCGCCACCGCGAACCCGAAGGCGCCCTTGGAGGCGAGGTAGTTCCCCACGACCTCCAGCCCCACTGAGAAGTGGCGCAGCCGCGTGTAGTACTCCACTCCGGGCCCGGCAAACACAAGAATGTCGGAATCAGGGAGGAGCTTCTTGGGAGAGAACATCGCGTAGCCCACGCCAGCGCGGGCGTAGATCCAGGTGCGCTTGACCTCCTGGCTGTCGGCGAAGCCCACCAGGCGGGCGCGCAGCACGGCGCCGGGCACCAGCATGGTGAAGTCACCGGACGCGGCGCCCTGCGAGTAGCCCACGTATTCTGCGCCCGCGCGGTTGGCGGAGCCCATGAAGAAGACGCCCAGCGACAGGCGCTCGCCCAGGTCCACGCCCAGCTCCACCTGGGCCATCTGGCCGGACGAGAAGGGCCGCGGGCCGCTGTCCGCGGGCGGGTTGGTGATCCACGAGGGACCGCCGTACACGCCGAAGTACACACCGCGCTCGACCTCGTTGAAGGTCACCGCGGGCCGGTCCTTCATCGCGTTGGAGCCAGCGCTGGGAGTGTCCTGGGCGCCCGCCATCGCGGGAAGGAGGAACGCGGCGCACAGGGCAAGAGGAGCAAGGACTTTCTGCATGGAAGGCGGCCTGGTGGGGGGCAGGCCTCCCGCGGGGGCGGGAGGTTGAAGTGAAGAAGCGGGCCGCCCTGTCTCCAGGGCCGCCCGCGACGACGACAGTGGTGTTGATTCTACGTCAGTCACCGGCCTGCTTGAAGATGAACGGGTAGGTGACGATCACGGAGCCTCCACCCTTGGGCTCCGGGAACTTCCAGGTGCGCACGCGGCCGGCCACGCAGGTCTCCAGGTCCGAGTTGCCCGCCGTGGACTGCGCGACGTTGGACGTGGCCACCGAGCCGTTGGCGCTGATGATGAACTTCACGGACACCTTGCCGCCCAGCTTCGGGAAGCGGTTGAGCAGGCTCTCGTAGCAGTAGCGGATCTGCCCGCGGTTGCGCTGGATGACCTGGCGGATGAGCTCCTTGTCCAGCGAGCCCATGACCTCCGGATCCGACGAGGTGATGCCCACGTCCACGCTCTGCTTGCCGCCGAGCGTGCCCACGCCGGTGCCGTAGGTGCCGCTGCCGCCGCCACGGCCCTTGGTGCCGATGCCGCCGATGCCGATGCTGTCACCGGTGCCACCGCCGCCGCCGCCGCTGCCGCGCAGCCCCAGGCCGCCGAAGCCGCCCGCGTCGCCCGCCTTGGCGCCGAACATGTTGCCCATGGCGCTCTTGAGCTCACCGCCCAGGCCGGACTTGCCGAAGATGGTGGAGATGCCGCCCTTGCCGCCGCCGAAGATCTTCGCGGTGAGGGCGCGCGCCTCGTCCTTCTTGTTCGGGTCGCCCTTGGGCGCGGTGCGGTTGTTGGTCTTGGGCGCGTCCTTCTTGCCCATCTGACCTTCGTCGCCGCGGGACTTCTGGGCCATCTCGCCCGACTTCTTCTCCTTCTGCTGGTTCAGCTTCTCCAGGAACTTGTTCTTCTGGGTCTCCGGAGGCTTGATGATCAGCTTCGCGATGCGCGCGTCGTTGCCCGCGAGCTCATCCGCGTACTCGTCCCCCTCCCCCGAGCGGTTCATGGAGTGGATGACGAACGCGGTGGCGATGAAGAACATCACCAGGAAGATGTTGAGCGCCGTGTAGTCGATGTTCTCGCCCACCGGCACGACGACGCGCTTGGGCACCGGCTGGAACTGCGCCTCCAGCGTGAGGCCGCCCAGGTCCACCCAGACGAAGTCGTCCGCCTCCAGCGTGAGGCCGTAGGCGTCGCCGTCCTGGGACGCCTTGCCGGACTCCATCACCGCTTCCAGGTCCAGCGTCTCGCCCTTGCGGGTGAGCTCGCCCTTCATCTTGCGCGCGAAGCGCACGGTGAAGGACTGGCCGTCGGTGCGCAGCACCTCGAACGTGGGGCCGCCCAGCCTGGCGTCGCCCATCACGAAGTCCACGCCCTTGGCGCTGCCCACCGTGAAGGCCTTCTTCGCGCCAGGGGGCACGAAGAACTCGCCCACGCGCTGGTCGCCCCAGAGCAGGCGCAGCGACACGCCCTGCGGGCCGTTGGACTTCGTCTTGCGCACGGTGCGCACGCGCGGCGCGGCCTCCCGCTCCTCGGGCGCGTCGTCCTCCACGGGGGCGGCCCTGGGGGCCCGGGCGGGCGCCACGGCGTTCTTCTGCGTGGGCGCGACGGACGGATCCAGCGCGGCGACGGGCGCCGGCGACGGCGTCGCGGCGGGCGCGGCCGCCACGGGGGCGGGCGCGGCGGCGGCCTGCGCGATGGCCTCGGCGGGGGCCACCGGCGCGACCGTGGCGTTCTTGTCCGTGGGCGCGTCCGCCGTGGCGACGGCGGCGGCCAGGTTCACCGCGGCGACGGCGGCCGGGTTCTCCAGGCGGATGGTGGTGCCGCCCACGCGCACCTCGTCACCGAAGGAGACCTGCCCCTTGTTGACGCGCTTGCCGTTGACGTAGGTGCCCTCGACGCTGCCCATGTCGATGATGGACATGGTGCCGTCGGCGGCGACCTCGATGACGGAGTGGATGCGGCTGACCTTGTCGTCCTCCAGGCACAGGTGCGCGGAGGAGAGACGTCCAATCTTGATGATGTCGCGCTCGTAGTCCTTGGAGGCGACCAGCGTGTCGCCCTTGAAGACCTTGAGTGTCAGGGGTACGGCCATGGAGGGCTCCCGGTAGGCTTTGGCGCTCTTGGACAACGGTGCCGGCGGAAGGTTCCCGCCGCCGGTTCAATCCGTGGTGGGGGGACTACAGCTCACCCACGGACTGCATCACCTTGTCCTCGAAGTCTTCGCGGATGCGGATGAGGTTCGAGTGCTTCACGGTCTTGCGCGCCTCGACGTACTCGCCATCCGGCTTCGTGAGGTCACCCTCGATGGTGTCGTCCTCGAAGTCGATGTTGGTCGTCTTCTGCATCTTCGCGCCACCACCCTCACCCTTGCCGCCCTCGTCCTGGGCGAAGGCCGGGGCCACCGACAGCGTCACGCACAGCATCAGCCACGTCCGCATCCTGCCTCCACGTGGGGCCTTCCCTTGGCCCACTGGTGTTTCCGCATGGTGGGCCCCCGCGCCTGAGGCGCGAGGGGCTCACAAGGTTCGCATCATCCCGAGCCGCGCCGCCAGCGTGAACCCACTGGCGGGCGTCTCCCACATCACAGCAGGTCGTCCGTGGGCTCGTCCGAGTCCACCGGGGCTGCATTCTTCTGGGCAGGGGCCGTCTGCGTGCCCCCCGCGGGGGTGGCCGCCGGCTGCTGCGCGCCCGAGGCGGAGGCCGGCGTGGCCTGCGACTCGGGGGTGGTGCCGGACGCGGGCGTCGCGCCACCCGGCGGCGTCTGGCCCTTCTGCTTCGCCTCCTCCGCCTTCATCGCGGCCTGCTGCTGCGCCTGGAGCGCCTCCATCTGCTTGGCCTGCGCCTCCGCGGCCTGCGCCTCGCGCTTGGCCTGCACGATGCTCTCCGCCTCGCGCATGAGGCCGAAGACGGGCGACTCCGCGTTGAGCGCGACCTCGCCGCCGGCGAGCGCGATGTACTTCTTGTAGAGCTCCACCGCGCGCTCGGGGGCGTCCTTCACCTTGTGCAGGATGATGCCGCGGTTGAGGTACGTGGCGCCCAGGTCGGGGTTGAGCTTCTCCGCCTCGTCGTACTCCTGCATGGCCTTGTCGTACTGGCCCTGGCCCTTGAGCGCGATGCCCAGGTCCACGTGCGCGGCGGCGTTCTTGCCATCCGCCTGCAGGATGCGGCGCAGGTGCTCCTCCGCGCCGGGGAAGTCCTCGGCACCGAGCGCCAGCTGGGCCAGCTCCACGTGCGCGGGCACGTAGTCCGCCTTCGCCTCCAGGGCGCTCTTGAACTGCAGGCGCGCGCCCTCGGTGTCGCCTTCCTTGAGGAGGATGAGGCCCACGGCCTGGTGCAGCTCCGGATCCGCGCCGTCCAGCTTCACCGCGCGCAGCGCGACCAGCTTCGCCATGGCCAGCTGCTTGCGGTCCAGGTAGCTGCGGATCATCACCTTGAGGGCGTTGGTGTTCATCGGGTCGCGCATGAGCGCGGCGCGAGACAGCTCCATCGCCTTGTCGTGGTCGTTGTTCTGCCGGTAGATCTCCGCGAGGCGCGCGCGCGAGCCCGCGTCGTCCGGGTAGCGCGTGAGCACGTCCTGGTAGAGCGCCACCGCGCCGGCCACGTCGCCGCTGTTCTGCTTCATGATGGCCAGGTTGTCGGAGGCCTGGCGCAGGGACGGCTTCTTGGTGAGCGCGGACGCGTAGCGGGCCTTGGCCTCGTCGGCCTTGCCCATGCGCTCGGCGATGACGCCCAGGTTGTACTCGGCCTCCGCCAGGTTCTGGTCCGCCTCCAGGGCGGCCTTGAACTTGCGCTCCAGCGACGGGTAGTCGAACGCCTTGGCCTTCTTCTGCGCGTCGAAGGACTTCACCGCGTCATCGAACAGCAGCATGGCGCGGTTGGAGATGGACACCGGCCCCGTGGGGGCGGCCACGGGCTTGGCGACGGGCGCCGGGGCCGCCTGCTTCGTGGTGGAGCAGCCGACAGCGGTCAGCGCCAGCGTGGCCAGCAGGAGGGGGCGGAACGGATGCATGCGGCGATTCATTAGAGGAAGTCCTCCGGCTCCTGATCATCAACGGTCTTCTTGGGGGCGCCGTCCTTGGACGCGGCGGCGGGCTTGGCGACCTCGGACTCGGTCTGCTGACGAAGCGCGTTGGTCAGCGCGGACAGGTCCTCGTTGAGCGCCTCGCTCCTGGCCTGCTTCTCCGGTTCCACCTTGGTGACCGGGGGCGGGATGTCCTGCACGGCGGCCAGCAGGTCGCCGCCCAGCACCAGCTCCTTGTTCTTCAGCGCGAGCCTCTCCTCCAGCACCTCCGGGTAGCGGTCCGGCGCGTAGGTGGTGCGGAGGATCTTCAGGCTCGCCGCGGCGCAGTCGTTGAACACGCCCAGCTCGCGGCTCTTGGCCACCGCGCTGGAGAAGGCCTCCGTGGCCTTGTCCTTGAGCGGCTGGGCCTGGTTGGCGAACTCGTCGCGCAGGGCCTGCTGCGACTCCTCGTCCAGGCCGCGCGGCATGGGCGCGTTCACGACGAGCTCCGCCATGTGGTCATACGCGAGGCCGATGCGCTGCAGCGCGCAGATGGCCGGCTCCGGGGCGCCCAGGGCCACGGTCTGCACGTACTTCTTCTGCACCACCTCCAGCGCGCGGCCCTTGTCCGCCAGCGAGCCCTTGAAGCGCTCCGGCGACGGCGGCACACCCCAGTACAGCTTCAGGCGCTTGAACTCATGCCAGTCCGGCTCGATGGCCAGCAGGTTCGCCTGCGCGGCGGCGGCGAGCGCCGGCTTCTCCAGCGCGGTCTGCTGACGGCGGGGCAGCTGGTCGAAGTACTCGAAGATGCGCTTGTTCATGCGCGACACGTCGCGCGTCTTCTTCATCTTCTCGTAGATGCCGACGATGCGGCCCTCGGCCATGAGGAACTTGCTGGAGGAGCGCATGTTGTCGCGCTCGTATTCCTCCAGGAGCTTGATGGCCTTCATGTACGCGCCCTGCTTCACGTGCAGGTCCACGATGGACAGGAAGACGTCCTCGGAGTCCTTCGACTTGGGCCACAGCTCGATGTAGTGCTCGCGGTTCTTGAGCGCGGCCTTCAGCTGGCCCAGGCCCTCGCGGTAGGTGGCCGCGTTGAACAGGGCGATCTGCGCCTTGGACTCGTCCCACTTCTGCACCACCGCGGGCTTCGCGGGCGCGTCGTCGTTGGAGGCCTGCTTCGCGCGGCCCTTGGCCTTGCCCTTCGCCTTGGCCCTGGCCTTCGCCGCCGGGGCGCCGCCCTTCTCGCTCAGGTTGCGCTCGTAGCCGCGCACGTAGAGCTCGTAGGTGCTCGCGGCCTCCTCGAAGTCACCGATGGCCTCCAGCGCCTCCGCGTTCGCGTAGATGGAGTCCGGCACGTACTTGGACCGGGGGTACTCGGCGAACAGGCGCTTGCGGACCTCGATGGCCTTGTCCAGGCTCTTCGCCTTGTAATAGTCGACGGACGCGTTGTAGAGCGCCAGGTCCGCGATCTCCGTCTGCGGGAAGTCGTGGACGAAGTTCAGGTACGCCTCGGCCGCCTTGGAGAACTCCTTCTTCTCCTCCAGCTGGCTGACCAGCTTGAACGACGACTGCTCAATCAGCTTCGCCAGGTCGTCGCGGAACTTGCCGGTGGCCAGCTTGTCGTTGGCGTAGAAGCGGCGGGCCCACTCGTTGACCTTCGCGAAGTCGCCCAGCAGGTTGTACGAGTCCAGGATGAGGTTGGCGGCGATCTCCGCCGCGCGCTGGCCGTCCTCGAACTTGTACTCGGGGTAGCCGAGCGCGATCTCGGAGAAGCGCAGCACCGCCTCGTCGAAGTGGTTGTGGCGGTAGTAGATGTTCGCCGCCTTGAAGGCGATCTCCACGCGCTTGTCGCCCTTGGGGACGTACTTGAGGTAGCGCTCGCACGCGTCGAGCAGCGACTTCTTCAGCGCGGGGATGGCGATCTTCTTCTGGATGTCCGTGCCGGCGGACTCGGACTTGGCCTCGCCGCGCGCCTCCGCCGCCTTGACGACCTCGTCATAGGCGAGCACGGCGTTGTAGGCGGCGTTGGTCAGCCACTTGCCCGGCTTGCCCGGCTTGGGCTTGCCCTTGTCGTCCTTGGCCTCCAGCACCTTGGCGTCCTGGAGGACGACGAGCGTGTAGTTGGCGGCGGCCTTGTCGAAGTTCTGGAGGTTGTCGTTGAGGAGCTCCGCCCAGAAGAAGCGCAGGTCGTACGCCTTGGGGTTCTCCGGGAAGAGCGTGAGGTAGTCGCTGTAGACGGCGTCCGCGTACTTGAAGGTCTCCTCGTTGCGCGTCTTCTTGCCCTCGTTGTGCCAGGTGACGGCGAGGTTGGAGAGCGTGCGCTCGGACAGCTCCTTCGCCTCCGCGAGCGCCTTCTTGTCCTTGTCGTCCTTGATGACGCCGGAGGACTCGACGTCCTTCATGATCTTCACGAGCCGGCGCACCTGGGCCACGGTGCGCTCCTTGTTGCCCATGCGCAGGATGCAGTCGACGATCTTGCCCTGGAAGCCCGGGGCCTCCGGCGACAGCGGCTTCTCCTTGATCAGCGAGTTGAAGGTGATGGCCGCTTCGCGGTCCTTGCCGTCGCCGTAGTAGAGGTTGGCCAGCTGCTTCATCATCGTGAAGCGGTCTTCCGGGTTGGTGGCCACCTTGCCGAAGTCCGCGCGGGCCTGCGTCACGTCACCCTCGCGGGCGAACGCGCGCACGTAGTCGCCGCGCGCTTCACGCACCAGCGAGCCCTTGGCCTTGGCCTTGCCGTCCTTCTCCACGGCGGCGGCGCCGGCCAGCTCGCCGTAGAGGACCACGGTCTTGAACTTGTCCTTCGCGGGCTCGTACTCGCCCATGTTGAAGTAGCACCAGCCCTGCTTGTAGAGGGCGAAGGCGTAGACCTGGTTCTCGGGGAACTCGGCGGCCTTCTTGTACGCGGCGAGGGCCTTCTCCAGCTCCGGGCGCTTGCCCTTGGAGTTGTTGAAGTAGTACTCGCCGAAGGCGAAGTACGCGTCCGGGATGTACTTGGACTGCGGGTACTTCTCCACCAGGCGCTTGAACGCGACGAGCGCCTTCTTGTCCTGGCCGTCCTCCATCAGGTACTGGCCGAGGAAGAAGAGCACCTCGTCCGTGCGCTCGAACTTCGGGTACTCCTGGACGATCTTCGTGTACTGCTCGACGGCGTACTTGCCGTTCTCCTTCACCTTCGCCATCAGCTCCGCCTTCTCCGCCTTGGCCCGCTGCTGGCCCGCGGCGTCGTTGCGGTTCATGGCGACGATGAGCTCGTCGTCCTTCCGGTTGGCCTCGAAGAAGAAGAACTTCGACTCCTCCCAGTAGAGCTCGCCCAGGCGGAACAGCAGGCTGGGCGCCTCCTTCTGATCAGGCGACAGCGAGATGATCTTCTTCAGCGATTCGATCTGTTCGCGGCGCTTGGAGGCGACTTGCAGCTCCACGCCCAGGCGGAACTGATCATATTGAAGCGCGGGGGCGGCCTGCTGGGCTTCCTTCGGGCGCGTGATGTCGCCAGCGAGGGACTTGTCCACGACGGTGGTGGACTTCTTGCCCAGGTCAGCGTCGCGCAGTGCTTTCTTCTCCTGGGCCGAAGCCATGGAAGTCAGGAGAACGAGGCAAACGAGTAGCGAGCGGCGCATGGTCTTCCTAGGAGCGGGGAACCGGCGTTCGCGGATGCCTGCTTGCTTGGCAAGTGTCCGGGAATCTTCGGGAATTTCCATGAGGGGAGCCGTACTATGCGCGGTTTGCGCAAGGCGGGTCAACTCAGACGACGGGACGTTAGCTCCGTCGGATAGCAGGCGGGAAAACTTCAATTCCGCTGTGTTTTCGGGGCCCCTCCAGCGAGCGACAGGAAGGTTGCACCGCGCGCCCCACCGGGTATGGGAGGCTGGCGGCCGTTCGTCTGGCCGCCCAGCCTGGAGCCGCTGTCGGATCATGAGTCTTCTGCCGGAGAGCGCCAGCTTCGAGGAGTTGGTGCAGGACTACTTCCTCGCGGTGCGCGGCGCGGGCCTGATGTTGTCCGCGTTGGACACCGAGCTCGTCACCGCGTGGGCGCGGGAGGGCGTGCCCTTCGAGGTCGTGGCGCGCGGCATCTCGCGTTCGGCGGAGAAGGCGCTGTGGGACGCGCGGCCCGGCGAGCCGGTGCTGCGCTCGCTGCGCGCGTGCCGGCGCCAGGTGGAGACGGAGATCCGCAAGTACCGCGACCTGTCCGCGGGCCAGGGCGAGGAGGCGCGTCCCTCCTCGAAGAAGCGCCCGGCCCGTTCGTGGGAGGAGGTGCGGCACGCGCGGCTGTGCGCGGCGCTGCGGGCGCTGACGGAGCGCGAGGCCGCGCTGGCGCCGCGGGTGCACCGGATGCTGGACACGGTGCTCGCGTGCGTGCCGAGCGAGCCCGCGGCCATGGATCATCAAGAGGCGTGGGCGCTGATGGCGCTCTTGCGCGCCCTGCCCTTCGCGGAGCGACGCACGGTGTGGCGCGATGCGCGCACCGGTGAACAGCAGCTGATGACGGCCCGCGCGCGGCGCGTGGCCCGGCGCTTCCGGCTCCAGGCGGCCGTCAGACGGCGGCTGGACATGAAGGAGACCTGAGGGGTTGTCCCCCCTTCGCCCGCCTGAACGGACGGCCAGTGAGCTGACGGCCAGGGGGGACGGTGTTATGGCTGGGCGCGATGGCTGCCAAGGCGAACGGCGAGGCGTGTGGGCAGTGCGGCGGGCGGACGTACCTCATCGAGCGGCGCGGAGAGCTCGCGACCGCGCGGGTGTGTCCGTGCGCGGTGGACTGCCCGATGTGCGGTGGACGCGGGCACAGGCTGGTGCAGAAGGAAGGCACCTTCAGCGCGAAGGTGGGCCCCCGGACGTATGAGGTGCTGGAGCCGTGCGTGTGCACGCTCCGGCGCACGCGCGTGGCGCTCTACAACGACGTGCAGATGCCGGGCGTCATGGCGCACGCGTCGTTCGACAACTACCGGCCCTTCAACGAGGCGCAGGACCGCGGCCGCGGCGTGGCGACGCACTTCGCCCATCAGTACGTGAAGGGCGCCACCAACAAGGGCTTCGTGCTGAGCGGGCCGGTGGGCACGGGCAAGACGCACCTCGTCGCGGCGACGCTCGGGCACCTGGTGCTGGAGATGGGCGTCAAGGCCCGCTACGTGGAGATCTCGCTCCTCTACGCGACCATCCGGCGCGGCTTCCAGGACGGCAAGAGCGGCGGGGAGATCATCGGGCCGCTGTCGGAGGTGGAGGTCCTCGCCATCGACGAGCTGGGCAAGGGCCGCGGCAGCCCCTTCGAGATGGAGACCCTCGATGAGCTGATCGCCCGGCGCTACAACGCGGGGCGCACGACGCTCTTCGCCACGAACTACTCGCTGGAGCCGGAGCGCAAGGGCGCGCGCAGCAGCGCGCCCTCGGGCTACCGCGCCACGGACGACGCGCGGGCCGCCATGAAGGACGCGGAGCTGCTGCGCGAGCGCGTGGGCGAGCGCATCTACAGCCGCCTCTGCGAGATGTGCACCTTCGTGGAGCTGCCGCGCGACACCCCGGACCGGCGGCGCACGCGGCAGGAGATGGACGCGCCGCCACCGCTCGGCGGCATGCGCGGCCCGGGCCGTTGATCAGCGCTGGATGGCGCGCACGAGCGAGTTGCCCGCGTCCGCCACGTAGAGGGTGCCGTCCGGCCCCACCGCGAGCCCGGCGGGCAGCACCAGCTGGGCCTCCCTGCCCGGGCCGTCCTCCGCGCCGTAGCGGCCGCTGCCCGCGAGCGTGGTCAGCTTCTCCGGCTCGCCGGCCGCGTTGAAGGTGAGCCGGCGCACGCGGTAGTTGCCGGGGTCGGAGATGGCGAGCGAGCCGTCCGGCAGCAGCGCCAGGCCCAGGTACGGCAGCAGCTGCCCCTCCTTCGGATCGCCGTCGCGGAAGCCGGGCGTGGAGCCCGCCATCACGGTGGTGACGCCGTCGCGCACGCGCACCACGCGCGCCATGCCGCTCTCCACGACATAGACGGAGCCATCCCGCGCCTGCGCCACCGCGGAGGGCCGGTAGAGCCAGTCGCCCGGGAGCGTCGTCACCGGGTTGCCGGGCGTCACCATGTCGATGCGGCGGATGACGCTGTTGTTCAGGTCCGCGACGAGCAGCGCCGTGCCGTCCGGCGTGAAGGACAGGCCCGCCGGCTGGTTGAAGGCCGCCGACAGCGCGGGACCGTCCTGGTAGCCCCAGGTGGTGCCCGCGAACACCTCCGCCTTGCCCTCCGGGGAGATGCGGCGGATGAGCGCGTTCTCGGTGTCGGCCACGTAGATGTTCCCCAGCGCGTCCGCGGCGATGCCCATGGGGCCCGAGAGGTTGTCGAGCACCGTGCGGAGCTTCCCGTCCGGCGACACGCGCTTCACCGTGTTGCCCAGCGCGTCCGCCACCGCCCAGCCGCCATCCGGCAGCACCGCGACCGCGAGGGGAGCGCCCAGTTCGTCCGGCGCCACCTTCACGCCCGCATGGCTGCGCTTGCCGGGCTGTCCCGCCACTGTCGTCACGGACGCGGCGAACGGCCCCACCCGGGGTGGCGCGGCCGGCGGCTGGAACTTCACCAGGTCGCTCGGCGGCCTCCGGCCCAGCGCCTTGTAGAGCACGTTGGCCACGATGCGGCCCGCGCGCGGATCCGCCACGCGGTCCCCCACTCCGGCCAGCTTCTGCACGAAGTCGATGCCGCCCGCGGAGAAGACATACGCGTCGCCCTGCTTGCGCACCACCATGTGCGAGAAGCCGAAGCCTCCCTGGAGCGACAGCGCGGGAGACTCCGCGAGCACGTCCACGCCGGACGGCTGGCGGCCGTTGGACACCAGCTGATCCATCTCGTAGCCGTTCGCCATCCACAGCGTGTCCCCGGCCTTCAGGCCCGTGCCGCTGAAGGCCCAGTGGTCTGGATTCGTGATGACGGTGGGGAAGGGCCACTGGTGCCAGCGCGCGGCGAACTGCACGCCCAACAGCGCGTTCTCCGGACGGGGCGCGGGCAGGTCGCGGAACTTCACCGTCTTGCGCTGATCCTTGTACGGCTCCTCGGGCGCGCCCTTGTAGCAGGTCACGACGCGGCGCGGGCGGCCGTCGGCGGCGGGCTCCGAGCGCACCTGCCAGTACGCGTTGTTCGCGCCCAGGTTGAGGATGGACCGCCCTTCCGACAACGCGCGGTCCGCGAAGTCGCGCTGCCTGGACGTCCAGT
Source organism: Corallococcus sp. RDP092CA (assembly GCF_041903675.1). Classification (NCBI taxonomy): domain Bacteria; kingdom Pseudomonadati; phylum Myxococcota; class Myxococcia; order Myxococcales; family Myxococcaceae; genus Corallococcus; species Corallococcus sp. RDP092CA. The sequence goes on from NZ_JAYESI010000017.1 coordinate 33,949, forward strand.
ACTCGTCGTGGCCGGACATCACGAAGACCTTCGCGCCACGCAGGAAGTCGTAGCGCTCGTCCATGTCCTCGTCGGTGAAGTAGCCCACGTCCAGGTCCTGGGACTCCAGCCACATGACGAGGCTCAGGTCGTCCGTCATCAGGTGCCCGGCGCCCTGGCCCCGGTAGTAGGGCCGGTCGTAGGAGGACTGGAAGGCGCGGGAGACGCCGTGCGCCTTCATCACGCCGTTCTGGTCATCGTAGAGGCTGGTGCCGCCCCAGGTGTTGTACGCCGCCCAGGTGGCGGTGGGGATGAGCACCGCCACCTCCGACCGGGGATTCGCGTCCCGCACGAAGAAGGGCACGTAGCGCGACGGCCGATCGTCGCGCACGAGCTTCACCACGTACACGCCCCGCACCCAGTCCTCCCCGATGGGGATCTCCAGCGTGGGGGACCAGGTGCAGGCGATGACGCCCGTCGCCGGATCCGCCGGACAGTCCGCCTGCCGGGTGCCCCGCACCGGGCCTCCGCGCGCGACCTCGCGGGCGCCGACGCCGCCGTAGTAGCCCAGGCGGTAGACGAACCAGCTGAACTCGCGCGCCTCGGAGAGGGACACCGCCACGCGCAGCGACTCGCCCTGCGTCAGGGTGGCCTTGAGGGCGTAGCCTTCAATCTCCCGGCTGTTGGCGTTCTTGTCGATGCGCCAGCCCGTGGTGCCCTTCTTCTGGTTCTCCTGGTGGACGGCGTCCGGCTTTCGCGCGGGCAGCGCGCTGCCGCCGTCGGGCAGCGTGCCCGCGTCCGGCTCGTCGTCGGGGCTGCCCGCGTCGTATTCGGGAGCGACGAGGCCGCCGTCTGGAGCGACGACGCCCGCATCGTCATCATGGGTCAGGGGTGGCTCATCGTGGCGGTCGCCCGGAGGAGGCGTGCCGGGCGCCGGACCGGAGTCCTCGCACCCCGCCGCGCCCATCACCAGGAGCGCGAGCACCACCCCCAGCCCCATCCAGCGACGCCCGTCTCCCATGCCACGCCTCCCAGGTGTTCAGGACCCGAGGGTAGGCATGGACTTCAGGGAGGGAAGCGCCCTGCCCGGACCGGGAACGGCCGTGCACCACGCGATGTCGACCTGTCCCCAGGGACAGCCCGCAAGTCCTCGGATCAACAGAGGTCGCGGAAGCGCGGCGCGTGTCAGCTACCGAGCAGTTCCCGGTGCAGCCGGGCGGTGAGGGTCTTCAAGTGGGCCTTGTCCACCAGGAGGGTCACCTGGAGCGGCGAGGTGCTCACGGCGTGCACCCGGGCGGACAGGGCCTCGGCGGCGGAGAGCGCCTTGCGCAGCGGCACCCAGTCCGCGTTGAGGCCCACGCCCACGCAGGTGACGGTGCCCCAGCCGTCCCGCCACTCCACGCCCGCGCCGAAGCGCGTGGACAGCTCGCGCTGGAGCGCCTCCGGCCCGTGGAGGTCCGCGAGCGGCACCGCGAGGAACGTGCGCCCCGGCGCGCCCGGCAGCCCGTCATGGGCGAGCGTGCGGCCCCGCACGGCGCGCGCGTCCAGGAACTCCAGCAGCTCCTGGAGGGGCACGGTGGGGTGGGCGACGAGCACCGCCATCTCCACGTCCGCCGTCACGCCCTTCACGCGGCTGTCGGTGGGCACGGCGAGCTCCTGCACGCTGGTGCCGGTGCCCTGGCCGTGCGCGGTGCGCGCGAGGATGGTGATGCCGCGCGCCTTGGCCCACTCCACCGCCTGGGCGTTGAGCACCCTGGCGCCGGCGCTCGCCAGCTCCTGCATCTCGTCGTAGCTCAGCGACTCCAGCTTGCGCGCGTCCGGCACGATGCGCGGATCCGCGCTGAAGACGCCGTCCACGTCCGAGTAGATTTCACACGCCTCCGCGTCCAGCGCCGCCGCCAGCGCCACCGCGGTGGTGTCGGAGCCGCCGCGCCCCAGCGTCGTGACCTCCTTCTTGTACGAGACGCCCTGGTAGCCCGCGACGATGACGACCTTGCCGTGCGCCAGCTCGTCCTGGATGCGGTAGGGCCGCACCTCCACGATGCGGGCCTGGGCATGCGCGTCGTTGGTGATGATGCCGCTCTGGCTCCCGGTGAAGCTGATGGCCGGCACGCCCTGCTCCTGGAGCGCCATGGACAAGAGCGCCATGGAGATGCGCTCGCCGCAGGTGAGGAGCATGTCCAGCTCGCGCCGGGGCGGGTCCTGGGACACGCTCTTGGCGAGCGACAGCAGGTCATCCGTGGTGTCGCCCATGGCGCTCACGACGACGACGACCTGATAACCCGCGTCCCGCTTCTGCTTCACGCGGCGCGCGACCTTGCCGAGCTTCTCCGCGTCAGCGACCGATGAGCCGCCGTACTTCTGCACCACGATTGGCATCCACGCCTCGCTTCCAGGGCAGTGTAGAGTTCACCCCCGCGCATGCCAATCACCGAGAAGCCCATCATCGAGGTGCGCAACCTCACCCGGCGCTATCGCGATCGCGTGGCCATCGAGGACCTCTCCTTCACGGTGGGTGAGGGGGAGCTCCTGGGCTTCCTGGGGCCCAACGGCGCGGGCAAGTCCACCACGATGAAGATCCTCACCGGCTTCCTGCCCCCCTCCGAGGGCAGCGCGAAGGTCGCGGGCTTCGACGTGTCCACGCACCCGATGGAGGTCAAGCGGCGCATCGGCTACCTGCCGGAGACGCCGCCGCTGTATCCGGAGCTGACGGTGCACGGCTACCTGGCGTTCGTGGCCTCGCTCAAGCAGGTGCCCGGCCGCGCGGTGAAGGCGGAGGTGGAGCGGGTGGCGGGGCTCACCGGCGTGAGCGACGTGCTGGGCCGCGTGCTCCAGAACCTGTCCAAGGGCTACCAGCAGCGCGTGGGCATCGCGCAGGCGCTGCTCGGCTCGCCGCCGGTGCTCATCCTCGACGAGCCCACCGAAGGGTTGGACCCCGCGCAGCGCGCGGACCTGCGCGCGTTGATCCGCGGCCTCAAGGGCCGGCACACGGTGCTGCTGTCCACGCACATCCTCCCGGAGGTCACGGTGACGTGCGAGAAGGTCCTCATCCTCCACCAGGGACGCGTGGTGGCCCATGACGCCATCGACCAGCTGGCGAAGGCCCAGGGCCAGGCCGAGCACGCGTCGTTGGAAGAAGTCTTCATCAAGCTGACCGCCGCCTGAACAGGAGCCTCCAGCGCATGCGCACCGCCCTGGCCATCGCTCGCAAGGAGCTGGCCGTCGCCTTCACCACCCCGTGGGCCTACGCCGTGTTCACGGCGATGGGGGCGCTGTCGTCCTTCTTCTTCGTCAGCCTGCTGGAGCAGTTCCAGCAGGTGCAGGCCCTGGCGCGCGAGCACGGCTGGAGCCGGCTGCCGCCGGACTCCATCGTCTACCGCAACCTCACCGACGGCGTGGTGGTGCAGCTGTGGGGCGTGGTGCTGATCATCACGCTCTTCGTCGCGCCCTTCCTGTCCATGCGGCTGTTCGCGGAGGAGAAGCGCCAGAAGACGTTCGCGCTGCTGCTCACCACGCCGGTGCGGCCGGTGGACATCGTGCTGGGCAAGTACCTGGGCGGCCTGGGCCTCATCTTCGTCACGCTGGGGCTGACGCTGGTGTTCCCGGTGCTCCTGTCCGTGGTGGGCTCCGGCCCGTCGGGTTCGGCGCTGGAGTGGCCCACGGTGCTCCTGGGCTACGGCGCGGTGCTCCTGTGGGGCGCGACCTGCATGGCGGTGGGGCTGTTCATCTCCGCGCTGACGGAGAGCCAGATGCTGGCGGCGTTCCTCACCTTCACGGTGCTGCTGCCGTGGATGCTCCTGCGCGGCGTGGCCCAGTCCACCGCGGAGCCGCTGCGCTCGTTCCTCTCCTACCTGTCCTTCGATACGCAGTTGCAGGGGATGCTCCAGGGCGTCCTGGAGGTGCAGGCCCTGGTGTTCTTCGCGTCCGTCATCTTGTTCTCGCTGCTGCTCACCCACCGCGCGGTGGAAGCGCAGCGCTACGCGTGACCATGAGAGCGAATCACGTCACCCGGGTGCTGGGCGCCTTCGGCCTGCTGCTCCTCCTGTCCAGCCCCTTCACGCTGTTCCTCACCTCCGGCAGCGTCGCGCTCGCGGCGGGCAAGGCGGTGCTGGGCGCGGCGATGCTCGCGGCCTATGTCGTCTCGCACCGGCGGGAGCTGGGACGCTCCGGGACCCGCCGCACGGGGCGCTTCCTCGCGTCCTCCGCGCTCACCCTGCTGGCGGTGCTGGGCGTGCTGGTGGCGCTCAACGTCCTCGCGTTCCGCAAGAACCAGCGGTGGGACCTGACGCGGGAGCGCATCTTCTCGCTCGCGCCGCAGACGGTGCAGACGCTGGCGGGCTTGAAGGAGAAGGCCCACGCGCTGGCGCTCGTCCCTCCCACGCATGCGTCGTATGGCGAGCTGGAGGAGCTGTTCCGTCGCTACCGCGAGGCGGCGCCGGAGACCTTCGACTACGCCTTCGTGGATCCGCGCCGCGAGCCGTCCCTGGCCGCGAGGTATCAGCTCAAGGAAGGACAGACGCTGGTCGTCGTGTCCCGGGGCGAGGGCGATGCCGCGCCCCACACCGCCCTGCCCGTCCCTTCCGAGCAGGAGCTGACCAACGCCCTCATCCAGCTGAGCGCGACAGGCGCGCTGAAGGTGTACTTCCTCGAAGGGCACGGTGAGTGGTCACTGGACACACCCGGTGACGGGCTGGTGGAGCTCCGGCGCCAGCTGCTGCGCGAGGGCTACCGCCCCGAGCCGCTCAACCTCCTGGGCCGCAAGGAGGTGCCGCGCGACGCGGGGCTGCTGGTCATCGCGGGCGCGAAGCAGGACTACACGGCGCCGGAGGTGGCGGCCCTGCGCGAGTACCTGGGCGAAGGCGGCCGGCTGCTCTACTTCACCGACGCGAACACCGAGGACGGGCTGGGCCTGCTCCTCGCGGACTACGGCGTGCAGGTGGACGCGGGCGTGGCGGCGGATCCGCAGTTCAACTCCGGCAACCCGTTCGTCCTCGTGTCGAACTTCTACGGCAAGCACGCCATCACGCGCCCGTTGCAGGAGCGCGGCTTCAACGTGCAGCTGCCCACGGCGCGCAGCTTCACGCTCGTCCGCGAGGGCTTCCTGCTGCCCGGCGTGACGGTGGAGCCCGTGCTGCTGAGCTCGCCCTATGCGTGGGTGGAGTCGACGCCCCTGGAGGACGCCACGCCGTCCAGCGGCGAGAAGATGGGGCAGCTCACGCTCGTGGCGGCCGCGTCCCGGGACACGCGCGCGGCGGAGCACAAGCGCTTCGACGAGGCGCGGCTGGTGGCGATAGGCGAGTCGGAGCTGCTGCTGGATCCGAACTGGGGCTACGAGGCCAACCGCAACCTGGTGATGAACACCCTGGGCTGGGCGTCCCATCAGGTGGAGAAGATCACCCTGCGGCCCCCCGACCGTGAGACGTCCACGCTGGAGCTCACCGAGGACCAGATGCGGGCCCTGCGCTTCGTGTCCACCGACCTGCTGCCCCTGTCGCTGCTGGGCGTGGGGCTCGCGGTCTGGCTGTCGAGGAGGAGCCGGTGAGGACCTCCACGGTCGTGTTGCTGGGGATGATGGCGGCGGGCTGTTCGCGCGACGCGGAGAAGCCTCCAGCGCCACCGAAGCTCTTCGCGACGGAGCCCGCCGGGCCGCGGCAGGGCACGGCCCCGGAGCCATCGCCCGTCTTCACGCACCTGACGGTCAAGGCGCACGGCGCCACCACGGAGCTGGAGCGGACGCCGGACGGCTGGCGGCTCGTGTCGCCCGTGGAGGCGAAGGCGGATCCATATGCCGTGGAGGCCCTGGTGCAGCAGCTCACCTCGGCGAAGCTCAAGGCCACCGTCAACGCGTCGCCGACGGACGCGGACCTGAAGAAGTATGGGCTCACGTCTCCGACATTCACCGTCACGGCGAAGGCGTACCTCCCGGACGCGAACGGCGAGGGCGCGGAGGAGCCCTCCCGCCAGCGCACGGTGACGCTGGCAGGGGGTGATGAGAACCCCTTCGACGGCTCCGTCTACGTGCGCCGCGAAGGCGACGCGGCCGTGTACGCGGCGGACGGGGCCGTGCGGTACTCGCTGGATAAGGGCCCCTTCGAGCTGCGCGCCAAGGAGTTCCTGGGGCCGCTGGACCTCGCGTCGCTCCAGTCCATCGAGGTCACGGCGAAGGACCACGCCTATGTGCTGACACGCGAGGCGGACGGCAGGTCGTGGCGGATGGACAAGCCGGAGCCGACCCGCGCCAACGCCAGCCGGCTTGCGGACCTGCTCAAGACCTTCGCGGGACATCAGGCCCTGTCGTTCCCGCAGGACACCGCCGCCACCCGGAAGGCCCTGGGGTTGGACTCGCCCGTCGTGGACGCGCGCTTCGCTCCGGCCTCCGGTGAGCCCATCCGCGTCCGGCTGGGTCAGGTGACTCGCGACGGTGCGCCGGTGGTTCATGCGCTGCGCGAACAGGGCTCGCGGTCCACGCTGGCGGAGGTGGAGGCCCGCGCGCTGGCGACGCTCGACGTGGGCGCGCAGGAGCTGAAGGACCGGCGCGTGCTGTCGTTCCCGCGCGACGCCGTGCGGCGCTTGGAGCTCTTCCCCGGGGGCAAGGCGGCTCCGGTGGTGGTGACTCGCGGCGCCGCGAGCAGCGACGCGTGGCAGGTGGAGGGCCCCGACGGCGGACCCGCCCTGCACTTCCGCGTGGTGAAGCTCCTGGGCCGGTTGGAGTCGCTGAAGGCCGCCGCGTTCGGCGAGCCGAAGGTGAAGCGCTGGGAGCGCTACGGCATCCGCGACGCGTCGCGAGGCGTCGTGCTGCGCGATGGGGACGGACGCGAGCTGGCCCGGTTGTGGCTGGGCGACGCCGTGCCGGACACGGAGGACCGGCTCTATGCTAGGGGCTCCGGGCCGGACCTGGTGGAGGTGTCCATGGGCGCGGTGGCGGACCTGCCCACGCGCGCCTCGGAGCTCCAGGAGGCGCCGCCCGACGCGGCGGACGGCGGGGCTCCCGCGCCCTGAAGCGGCGCTACACCTCCAGCAGGGCGAAGCGCTGCTCGGGCGTGAACTTGGTGAGCAGCGGCATCGCGACGTTGAACACCGGGATGCCGCTCTTCGTCTTGCCCTCGAGCGCGCCGTGGTGCGCGTGGCCGTGGAAGACGTAGGCCGCGCCATAGTGGTCGATGGGCATCGACAGGCGGCTCGTCCCCAGGAAGGGGCGGATCTCGATGTTCTCCCCCTCCAGCGTGTCCGGGATGGGGGCGTAGTGCATGATCACGACCTTCTTCGGCGTGTCCAGGTGGCTGAGCGCGGCCTCCAGCTTGAGCGACTCCGTGACGGCCTCCTGCACGAAGGCCTTCGTCTGTCCCTCGCCGAACGCCTGCAGCGTCGCGTTGCCGAAGCCGCCCCCGAAGCCCTTCACCCCCGCGACGCCCAGCACCTTCTCGAAGATGAAGTGGTCCCCGTCGAGGATGTGCACGCCCACCTTGGAGAGCTCCGCGCTGATCTCCTTCACCTGTCCGTGCTCGTAGTCGTGGTTGCCCAGCACGGCGGCGCAGGGGACGCGCAAGGCCGAGAGCTCCTCGGACAGCACCTTGCCCTCCTCGATCATCCCCCGGTCCGTCAGGTCCCCGCACAAGAGCAGCACGTCCGCCGACGCGTTCACCTGCTTGATGAGCTGACGGAACCGCCCGTGCTGGTCATCCCGGCAGTGCAGATCACCGACCGCTGCCAGCCGAATCTTCGAGCTCGGATCTCGCGCCACGGGTCTCCCCCTCGGGTCTGTCCTGTTCGTCCCACGCCCTGCCGTCCCCAAAGCCCCAGTGGTGGATGTCCACGTGATAGTTCACCTTGGACACGAGGTTGCCCCGGCACAAGCGCTCCTCCCAGCGACCGTCGCGCACCGTCTGGAGCGTGCGGCTCATCAGCTCCGTCATCACGTAGTTGGGCACGATGTCGCGCTCGCTGGGGTAGGCGAAGCGGAACATCATCAGGTGGCTGAGCAGCACCTCCCAGTAGCGGTCGAAGCGCCGGAGGATGCGGTCCCAGTCCATCTCCCGCCCCGCCTTGAGGATGAGGTGGTTGATGTCCGCGCCGTCGTAGCGCTCGCGCTCGGTGACGAAGGCCTTGGACCAGATCATCTCCTCGGCCGGCGCGATGAGGCACTCGTAGCCGAAGATGGTGGCCTTCCTGGCGTTCGTGAACCACTCGTCGTCCACCGTCGCCACGCCGTTGCCGGAGGAGAAGATGAAGTCGACGAAGTAGTCACCCTTGTAGGCCTTGTAGAGCCAGACCTCGTCCGGACGCTCCGTGCGCCAGCCATCCTTCTCCAGCACCTCCAGGGCGCGGATGGCGTCCCGCTTGCGCGGGAACAGGTCCAGGTCCTTGGTGTCGCGGTAGATGCCGGTATAGGTGGCGTAGGCATACGCCCCGCCCACCACGAACGGCACCCCGGCCTCATGCAGCAGACCGACGGCTCTGGCGCGGGCGTTGATCTCGTCCGGCGCACGCTCCCGCTCGGCCAGCGTGGCGTCCGTACCCATCTCACCGGGATGGTTCGGGTGTCGTTTTTCCATGGGCGAAAGGTAGGGATGGCCCATTTCGGCCGTCGGGCAGCCGGGCGCGGGCGGCCGGGGAGCAGCCAGCCAGACGCCAAGCACCTGGTTTCACAGTGCTTTTCCACGACGAGCGAGCGCCTTTTCTGTTTTCTGCCCGGCCTGTGTCCATAGGGGCGGATTCCCTGCCGCACGGCCCGCGACGACGGGCCCAGAAAGGACACCCGACCATGCTGCGCAAGAGCCTGCTGTGTGCCTCCCTGCTGTTCGTGGGCTGCAACGACGCCCAGAGCAATGACGCGGACACGTTCCGTGACGGCCTGCCCTCCAAGGAGATGACGCAGGTGCAGGCGCCGAAGGCGAAGGGCCAGGGCCTGACGGCGGCCGGCCCCTCCGCGCAGTACGGCCAGGGGCAGAAGGCGGAGTACTACCAGGCGACGGTGGACGCCACGGTGGCGGTGAACGGCGGCACGCTGTGGGTGCTCAACCTCATCGAGCAGATCGCCAAGTATCCGCCGACGACGCTGGAGGAGAACAAGGCGGTGTGGGGCCCGAGCACGGAGGCGCTGAGCCCCACCACCTGGCGGCTGACGGTGACGAAGTCGGGAGAGGCGTCGTTCTCCTGGGTGCTGGAGGGCAAGGCGAAGGCGGAGGAGGACAGCGCCTTCCGGGCGGTGCTGTCCGGCACGCAACAGGTGGCGGTGGACGCGGACGGCGAGCGCGTGAAGGGCTACGGCTCCGGCGAGCTGTTCATCGACTGGGACGCGGCGCACACCCTGCCGGACGCCGACGACCACGTGGGCACGGTGGAGATCCGCTACGCGCGCCCGAGCGCCTCGGCGGAGGCCACGGTGGACGCGGACTTCCACCAGGTGCGTGACGAGAACGACTCCAGCAAGCGCGTGGACGGGACCTACCACTACAAGGCGTCCGCGACGGCGGGCGGCGAGTTCGAGTTCGCGACGTACCACGACATCGACAACGGCGACCCGCTGCGCGCGAAGCTGGAGAAGCTGTCCATCAAGAGCCGCTGGGCGGCGACGGGCGCGGGCCGCGCGGACATCCAGGTGACGGGGGGCGACCTGGCAGGCGAGGCCACGCTGAACGAGTGCTGGGACACGAGCTTCCTCAGCACCTACTTCCGCGTCAGCCTGGACCCGCGGCTGGGCTACGGCGAGGCGGAGGTGGCCTGCGGCGGGTTCACGACGGCGGTGTACTCGTCGCTGTGAGCCGGCTCGCGGTAGGCTTGCGCCGCGCGTGACCGGACCGACCCCGCTGGCCCTGAAGGTGGTGCCTCCCCGTCCCAACGAGGACCGGCGGGCCGTCCTGCGCGAGCTCTATGTGAAGTACGGCGGCAGCGTGCGTGAGCGCTGCCGCTACCTGCTGAAGGACGCGAGCCGGGCGGAGGACGCGATGCACGACGTCTTCGCCCGCGCGCTCGCGCACGGGGACTCGTTCCGGGCGGAGGCGTCGCCGCTGACGTGGCTGATGAAGATCGCCACGCACCACTGCCTCAACCAGCTGCGCTCGGAGGGGGCGGCGTGGCGGAGGTGGTTCGCGCGGGACGAGGCGGCCCGCTCGGAGGGCCACGGCGGCGCGGAGGCGATGGAGACGCGCGACCTGGTGCGCAGGCTGCTGGCCCGGGTGGACGCGGAGACGCAGGCGGCGGCGATCCACTACCACGTGGACGGGATGACCCTGGAAGAGGTGGCCGCGGTGCTGGGGCGCTCGGTGCCCACGGTGCGCAAGCGGCTGGAGCACTTCGCGGAGCTGGGTGGAGAGGAGCTGAGCGTCCGATGAGCGCGCACGAGTCGAGCTGGACATTGCGCCGCCTCCACGCCGGCGAGCTGCCCGCCCCGGAGGCAGACCGCGCCCGGGGGCACGCGGAGGCATGCGAGGCGTGCGGCGCGGCGCTCCGGTCCTTCGCGGACGCGCAGGCCGCCTTCGAGGCGGAGGTGCCCTTCGAGCGCTTCGAGGCCGGCGTGGAGCGGGCCCGCGCGGGACGGGAGCCGAAGGCACCGGCGACGCGCGCGCAGTGGGTCCGGCCGCTGATGGCGGTGGCGGCGTCCGTGGGGGTGCTGGTGCTGGCGCGCCCGCTGCTGGAGACCGGCGGGAGGACGGAGCCGGTCCAGCCGCCCGTCGCGGGCAACCGCCTCAAGGGCGGCGCGAGCGCGGAGCTGCGGATTGGCGGCGGTGTGGGGCCGCAGCGGGTGGCGAGCGCGGAGGCACCGGAGGCCCTGCGACCCGGCGAGCGCGTGCGGCTGGGCTACACGGCGGACGCGTACCGCTACGTGGCGGCGCTGTCGGTGGATGCGCGGGGAGAGGTGACGCCGCTGTATCCGGAGTCCGGGGACAGCCTGGCGGTGGAGTCGGGCGCGGGACAGCACTGGCTGCCGGAGAGCGTGGAGTTCACCGGCGCGGGAGCGGAGCGCGTGGTGCTGGTGCTGACGGACGCGCCCGTGTCCATGGAGGTGCTGAGCGACGCGGCCCGGAAGGCCTTCGCCGCGGCGGGCCGGGACGTCACGCGCATGGCTCCATTGGACGTGGCGGGCGCGCAGACGCAGTGGACCTTGCTGAAGCCATGAGCGACGGCCCCTCGAGACAGGTGCTCGCGCCCGTGGCGGGCTGGGCGCGGGCCCTCGGCTCCGCGGTGCGGGCGTCGATTCCCGCGCTCGTGCTGGCCTCCACCGCCGCGCACGCGGACCCCCTGCACCGCTTCGCGCTCATCGCGGGCAACGACACCGGCGGCGCGGACACGCGGCCCCTGAGCTACGCGCGAGACGACGCGCGCAAGATGCACGACCTGCTCACGCGGCTGGGCGGCGTGTCCCCGTCCGACGCGAAGCTCCTCCTGAACGACGACGCGAAGGGCTTCCTCGTCGCCCTGTCGGAGCTGGAGCAGCGGGCCCGCGCGGCCCAGGCTCGCGGCGAGCGAACCGCGCTGTTCGTCTACTACTCCGGCCACGCGAAGGACGGCGCGCTGCGGCTGGGCGACTCGCGGCTCGCCTTCGACGCGCTCAAGCGCCGGCTGGCCGACGCGCCCGTGGACATCCGCATCGCCATCCTCGACTCCTGCCGCTCCGGCGCGCTCACGCGCACCAAGGGCGCACGCAAGGCCCCCGCCTTCGACGTGGAGTCCGGCGCGGCGCGCGACGCGCGAGGCGTCGTCATCCTCACCTCCAGCGCCGCGGACGAGGACTCGCAGGAGTCGGACGCGCTGGGCGGCAGCTACTTCTCCCACCACCTGGCCAGCGGCCTCCTGGGCGACGCGGACCGCAGCGGCGACGGACGCGTGACGCTCTTCGAGGCGTATTCACACGCCTACGCCCGCACCGTCGCGGACACGGCCGACAGCAGCGCGGGCCCCCAGCACCCCACGTTCAGCTACGACCTCGCGGGCAACGGCGACCTGGTCCTCACCGACCTGCGCGCGAGCGCCGAGGGCCTGGTCGTCCCCGGCAACGCCCCCGCGGGCTCCTACTACTTCGTGGATCCGGGCGGCCTCGTGGTCGCGGAGCTGGACAAGGCCGCGGACACCGAGCGCCGCGTGGCGCTGGCGCCCGGCACCTACCGCGTGAAGCGCCGGCTCAGCGACCGGCTGCGCATCGGCGAGGTGGAGGTCGCGCGCGGCCGGACCACCATCCTCCAGGAGCCGCGCTTCCAGGACGCGCCCTTCTCCGACGACCCGGTGAAGGGCGCCCCGCGCGACCGGGGCGCCTGGTGGGCCTTCGGCCTCACCGGCGGCTTCCAGTCCTTCTTCGACGCCCGGACACGCGAGTCCCTCTTCCTCTCCGTGCCCCTCCTCGGCGCGGAGGCCGAGCTGCACGACTACTTCCGCCGCGACTGGGTCTGGGGCTTCGACGCGGCGGTGGGCGGCACCAACGGCGTGCTGACGCTGCCCACACTGGAGGGCCCCGCGTACCGCTACTCCGTGGTGAACGTGGGCACCAGCCTCACCGCCGAATGGCCCGTGGGCCGCTTCGCGCCGTTCGTGGGCGTGCGCGTCGCGTACCTCCTCATGGGCCGCAAGTTCGACGACGGGGCGTTCCCGGACCAGCGCTACGCCATGGTGTCGCCGGGCCTCGCGACCGGCGCGCGCTTCCAGCTCTCGCGCCACCTGAACCTCACCGCGAGGACCCGCCTGCAGTACCTCCAATACACCGTCGACGCGCAGCGCTCCCTGGGGTTCTGGGAGCTGGCCGCGCTCCTCACGTACGAGCCATGAGGGAGCCCGTGATGCGAAATCTTGTCCTGGCCCTCCCCTGCGCCCTCGCGCTCGCGTGCGGCGGAGACTTCTCCAACGACGACCTGGAGTTCCAGAACGCCCTGCCCCAGCGCGAGGACCTGGCCGCGAAGCTGCCGGCCTCCGCCCGCTCCGGCCAGGGCCCGGTCACGCGCGTCCAGCGGCTGGGCGCGTCGCAGGTGCTGGGCGGCGCGTCGGAGCTGGCCTTCCAGGCCTACACGGCGGGCACGCGGTTCAACACCAGCGTGGACGCCCTGCTCGCGCTGCTGGAGGTGTTCCGCAACGCCCCGCCCACCACGCGCGAAGGCGACCGGCGCATCTGGGGCCCCTTCCCCTCCGGGGACCACCCGGGCCACGACATGCGCTTCGTGATGGAGCGCCAGGGCGCCTCCTTCGCCTACCTCCTCCAGTTCCGGCCCCAGGGCGGCGGCGAGGACGCGTGGTGGACGTACCTCCCCGGCACCTTCAAGGCCGACGGCGGCATCCGCAAGGGGACCGGCACGCTCGCGCTGGACCTCCAGGCGGCCCGCGCGCACGGCTTCGAGACCGGCGAAGCGAGCACGGTGGACCGGCTGGACATCGACTACCAGACGAAGGCGCTGCCCACGAGCGTGGAGCTGCTCTTCACGGGCGCGGGCGCCACGGCCCCGGACACCCGCTATGCGTCGCGTCAGACGCCGGAGGGGCTGGGGGAGATGGCGTTCCGGCTGCCGGGAGTGGACCTGATTCCCGGCGGGCTGCTGGAGACGCTGGACATCGTGGCGCGCTGGACGCCGGACGGCCGGGGCGTGCTGGTGCTCGACATCCTGGTCGGGGACGCGAAGGGCGCGCAGTACACGGAGTGCTGGGACGCCCGGACGCGCATCACCTTCATTCAGCGCAACTGGGACTTCCTCAACCCCACCGAGGGCGACCGGAGCACCTGCCCGGACGTGTCCGCGCTGGACCTGTAGCCGCGAAGAGGCGCCCGGGCTTCGGCCCGGACAGCAGCCGGGCGGACAATCCCGGGCCCTCGGAAGGTGACGGGCGGGGTGGATTCTCTATGCTGGCGGCTGTCTCCCCGCGCCCCCATGCCCAACTCCTCGCTTCTCACCGTCTTGAAGAGCCGGCGCGTCTGGCTCCTGATGGCCGTCGGCTTCGCGTCCGGCCTCCCCCTGTGGCTGACCGGCGTCACGCTGTCCGCGTGGATGAAGAACGAGGGGGTCAACCTCAAGACGATTGGCATCTTCAGCCTGGTGGCGCTCCCCTACACCTTCAAGGTGCTGTGGGCGCCGCTGATGGACCGCTACACCCTGCCCTTCCTGGGCCGGCGGCGCGGCTGGATGCTGCTCACCCAGGTGCTGCTCATGGGCGCCATCGCCGCCATGGGGCTGGTGAACCCGAAGGACACGCCCCTCGCCATGGCGTGCATGGCGGTGGTGGTGACGTTCCTGTCCGCCAGCCAGGACATCGTCGCGGACGCGTGGCGCACGGACATCCTCACGACGGAGGAGCGCGGGCTGGGCAACTCGCTGTACGTCACCGGCTACCGGCTGGGCATGCTGGCGGCGGGCGGGCTCGCGTTCATCCTGTCGGACCACCTGGGCTGGTCCCGGACGTACTACGTGATGGGCATGCTCATGGCCGTGGGCGTGGTGGCCACGCTGCTGGCCCCGGAGCCCCAGAGCGTGAAGCCCCCGCGCAACCTGGCGGACGCGGTGGTGCGGCCCTTCGTGGACTACTTCCGCCGCGAGTACGCGGTGGGAGTGCTCGCGTTCCTGGTGCTCTACAAGCTGGGGGACGCCATCGCCGCCAGCATGGTGACGCCCTTCTACATCGAGCTGGGCTTCTCCAACACGGAGATTGGCGCGCTCAGCAAGACGCTGGGCATGCTGGCCACCATCGGCGGGGGCCTGCTGGGCGGCGTGCTGATGGTGAAGCTCAGCATGCGCCGCGCGCTGTTCATCTTCGGCGCCGCGCAGGGCCTCACCAACCTGGCCTTCATGGCGCTGGCGCTGGTGGGCAAGAACGACCTGATGCTCGCGAGCACCATCGCCGTGGACAACGTGTGCACGGGCCTGGGCGTCACCGCGTTCGCGGCCTTCGTGATGTCGCTGTGCCACAAGAGCTTCAGCGCCACGCAGTACGCGCTCCTGTCCGCGCTGGGCACCATCGCCAACCGGCTCATCGGCTCCGTGTCCGGGTACCTGGCCACGTGGATGGGCTGGCCCACCTTCTTCGCCTTCACCGCCGCGGCGGCCATCCCCGCGCTGGTGCTGCTGCTGTTCCTGCCGGAGAACGCCGCCCAGCCCCAGGAGGACGAGCCCCCCGAGGCCGCCCCGCCCGAGTCCTCCTCCGCGTCCGTCGCCGCCGCGCGCTGACGCCTTCAGGACACCCGTCCCCGTCCTGGCAGCCCGCGCTCCCGCCCGCTTCTGGACGGAGCGCGCCAGGGCGGGTGCGGCGCAGGACAGCGGACGGCGACTTCGCCTCCCCTCGGGCGGCGCGCGCGGCTAGGGTGGCCCCGTCATGGCACACCCTTCCGCTGGCAAGCCCCTTCCGCGCGAGCAGCTCATCCACCCCGAGAAGCTGCGCGCGCAGTACTACGACGACACGCCCGACGCGTCCGTGGCCGAGCAGCGCGTGGCCTTTGGCACCTCCGGTCACCGGGGGAGCGCGGCGCGCCGCAGCTTCAACGAGGCGCACATCCTCGCGGTGGCGCAGGCCCTGTGCGAGTACCGCCAGCAGCAGGGCTATACCGGCCCGCTCTTCCTGGGCATGGACACGCACGCGCTCTCCGAGCCCGCCCAGCGCACCACGCTGGAGGTGCTGGCCGCCCACGGCGTGGAGGTCCGCTACACGGACGGCGCCACGCCCACGCCGGTCATCTCCCACGCCATCCTCACGTACAACCGGGGCCGCGCGAGCGGGCTCGCGGACGGCATCGTCATCACCCCGTCCCACAACCCGCCGGAGGACGGCGGCATCAAGTACAACCCGCCCAACGGCGGCCCCGCGGACACCAACGTCACCTCGCTGGTGGAGAAGCGCGCCAACGCGCTCCTGGCCGAGGGCAACCGGGGCGTGCGGCGCGTCCCCTACGAGAAGGCGCGCGCGAGCGCCACGGTGCAGCCCCATGACTTCATCACGCCGTATGTCGCGGACCTGGCGAACGTGGTGGACCTGGAGGCCATCCGGGGCGCGAAGCTGAGGCTGGGCGCGGATCCGCTGGGCGGCTCCAACCTGCACTACTGGGAGCCGCTCGCGGCGCGGTACGGCCTGGACCTCACGGTGGTGAACCCCACCGTGGACCCCACCTTCGGCTTCATGCCCGCGGACCATGACGGGAAGATCCGCATGGACTGCTCGTCGCCCTACGCGATGGCGAACCTGGTGAAGCTCAAGGACCAGTACGCGCTCGCGTTCGGCAACGACACGGACTCCGACCGCCACGGCATCGTCACCCGCAGCCAGGGGCTGATGAACCCGAACCACTACCTGGCCGTGGCCATCAGCTACCTCTTCCGCAACCGCCCGGGCTGGAAGGCGGACGCGGCGGTGGGCAAGACGCTGGTGAGCAGCAGCCTCATCGACCGCGTGGGCAAGGACCTGGGCCGCCGCGTGGTGGAGGTGCCGGTGGGCTTCAAGTGGTTCGTGGACGGGCTCGTGGACGGCTCGCTGGGCTTCGGCGGCGAGGAGAGCGCGGGCGCGTCCTTCCTGCGCCAGGACGGCACCGTGTGGACCACCGACAAGGACGGCATCATCCTGGACCTGCTCGCGGCGGAGATCCTCGCGCGCACCGGCAAGGACCCCGGCGAGCACTACCAGGCGCTGACGCAGCGGTTCGGCGCGCCGCTCTACACGCGCATCGACCAGCCGGCCACGGCGGCGCAGAAGGCCGCGCTGAAGAAGCTGTCGCCGGAGGCGGTGAAGGCCACGTCGCTGGCGGGCGAGCCCATCCTCCAGCGCCTCACGCGCGCGCCGGGCAACGGCGCGGACCTGGGCGGCCTCAAGGTGACGACGGAGAACGGCTGGTTCGCCGCGCGTCCGTCCGGCACGGAGGACGTCTACAAAATCTACGCGGAGAGCTTCCGCGACCAGGCGCACCTGGACACCATCGTCCAGGAGGCGCGCGCCATCGTGGGCGAGGCGTTCGCTGGAAGGTAGGCGTGGACGGGGCGCCTCGCGCGAGGTTCGATGCCGCCGCGCGAGGAGTCCCACCGCCCATGGACGTGAAGACCCTCCTCCAGTACGTGCTCGCGCTGTTCATGGTCGCCGCGGGGGTGAACCACTTCCTCAAGCCCCGCATGTACATGCGCATCATGCCGCCGTCCCTGCCCTGGCACCGGGAGCTGGTGCTGCTGAGCGGCGTGGCGGAGGTGCTCCTGGGCGTCTTCCTCCTGGTGCCCGCCACCACGCGGCTCGCGGCCTGGGGGCTGGTCGCGCTGTTCGTCGCGGTGTTCCCCGCGAACCTCCACATGGCCCGGCACCCGGAGCGGTTCCGGAAGGTTCCCCCGGCGCTGCTCTGGGCGCGGCTGCCGCTCCAGGTCGTGCTCATCGCCTGGGCGCGCTGGTACGCCTGAGGGCCCTCAGCGCCAGAGCGGCGCGTGGTCCTCGATGTACTGACGCACCGTGCGCGTGGGGCGGCCCAGCAGGTTCGTGAGCGTGGGGTCCACCTGCTCCGCCTTCCCGAAGCGCAGCCCCACGTGCATCAGCGTCTGCATGCCCAGTTGGACCCACGACAGCCGGCGCTGGTGCAGGTGGCGCACGTAGCCGGCCACCGACGCGGGCACGTAGCGGATGGGCCGACCCAGCACCTCCGACAGGACGGACGCCACCTCGTCGAACGTCACCGCCTCCAGCCCGGTGAGCGTGAAGGCGCGGTTGCGCAGCGACGTGTCCAGCAGCGCCCGCGCCGCGACCTCTCCCACGTCGCGCACGTCCACGAAGGCCACCCGGCCATGGCCCGCGGGCATGTAGAGCCGGTCGTCCTGGCGGATGTCCTCGCGGTACGCGTCCCCCAGGTTCTGCGCGAAGAACGCCGGGCGCAGCAGCGTCCACCCGACGCGGGAGCGCTTCAGGTGCTCCTCCACCGCGTGGTGCGGCGCCCACGCGCGCCGCTCCGCGCCGGCCATGGACAGGAACACCACCTGCTTCACGCCCTGCGTGGCCGCCGCGTCGATGAACGCGTGGAGCACCCCTTCCGCGTGCGCGATGGACGGCGGCCGCATCAGGAACACGCCCCGCACGCCCTCCAGCGCGGGGAGGAACATCTCCGGCCGCAGGAAGTCCAGCGGCGTCGGCATCACGTCCCCGTCCAGCTCCCGGAGCAGCGACACCGTGTGCTCCGGCGACTTCACCGCCGCGCGCACCGCCACCCCCTCCGCCAGGAGCGCGCGCACCACCGCCCGCCCCACGTTGCCCGTGGGCCCCGTGACGAGCACCGGCCCGCTCACCACGGCCGCGCCCCCCGAACCCCCGCCCCACCCGCCATCCCCCGCCCGGAACGGCCGGCGCCGCGGAACACCCCTGCGCTCATGCGGAACCTCCTCTTTCGAGCCCGCACCCGGGAAACCTGCCCGGGGCGGGGTGACAGTGACCTACCCAGACGTCCCCTTCCCTACGCCGAGAGAAACGCGCCCCTCCGGATCCGTTGAGGCGCTGGCTCTCAAATTCCGGAAGATGAGAATAGAGCGTACGCCAGCCAACACCCAGGGTGTGAGGGGGGTGGCGGGCTGGCACTCGCCAGGGGTGGGGGCGGGCGGGGAGGCGGCGCCCGGCGGGTGGCCCGGCGGTGCTCGTGAGGCCCGCCATCCTTCCTTGACTGATCCGGAGGTGCTCTTTAGGTTCAGAGGCTTCCACCGGCTCGCCAAGAGCCCAGAAGGATGTTCCATGGCCCGCGTTACCGTTGAAGACTGCCTTCCCTACGTGGACAACCGGTTCGCGCTGGTGCTCCTGGGCGCCAAGCGCGCGCGCCAGCTGATGGCCGGCGCCCGCCCCATCATCGAGACCTCGAAGAACAAGCCGCCCGTGCTCGCCCTGCGCGAGGTCGCCACCCAGCGCGTGAAGTTCGACCGCGACGTGCGCGAGGCGCTGTCCGGCAAGTACGTGGGCGAGGAAGCCAGGAAGTAGCTTCCCCTACCCCCGCTCCTTCCCCTCCACGAGGGGAGGAGCCCCGGGCGCCAGGCCCTGGGCGCGCATCCACCGCAGCGCCCGGCCGGCGACGGCCTTCTCACCCTTGTAGCCCAGCGCCGGAATCAGCCCCTCGAGCGGCATCCAGCGCACCTCGTCCACCTCCACGCGCGGCCCCGGCAGCGGCCCCAGCTCCCCCGCCTCGTAGCGGAAGAGGAAGAAGTGGACGCGCTTGAAGATGCGCTGCCCCCGGAACTGGTAGACGTAGCGGATCTCCCCCAGCGGCGCGAGCAGCGCCACCGCGGTGAGGCCCGTCTCCTCCCGCACCTCGCGGCGCGCGGTCTGCTCCGGCGTCTCGCCGGGGTCCACGTGGCCCTTGGGCAGCGCCCACAGGTGGCGCCCGTGCGGACGGATGACGGCCACCTGCCAGGCACCGTCCTGGAAGCGGATGACGATGCCTCCTGAGGACGCCTCGCGTGGCATGGCCCCACCCTACCCGAAGCAGGCGGCGGCCGGGACCCTCAACCTCCGTGCGCGAGGTGGCGCAGCTTGGCCTCCGCCCCCAGCCGGTAGGCATAACGCAGGTCGCCGAGGAGCCGGTCCAACCGCAGGCCCTGGACGTGCGGCATGAGCCGCGCGCAGAAGCGCCGCGACAGCCGGTTCGCCTCCTCGTAGCGCCAGCGCTCCTCCGCCGACAGCAGGGGCTGGTACGCGACCCGGTCGAAGAGGCGCGTCAGGAGCTCCCGCGCCCACGCGGCCACGCCCTCCCCCCAGCGGTGCAGCAGGCAGACCACGAACTTGTCCACCTCCGCCTGCGCCTCCAGCTCCAGGAGCGACACCGTGCGCTCGTGGTGCGCCGTGTGCGCCACGTAGAGGAAGTGGCTGACCCCCTCCGTCACCTGGCAGTAGCCGTCCAGGTCGCCCTCCAGCACGGAGCCCAGGGGGCTGCCCGCGTAGCGCGCCATGCGCTCGCGCAGGGAGGCGTCCAGGTAGAGCGCCACCTCCAGGTCGCCCCGGGCCTCCAGGACCAGGAGCTCCTCGTGCACGCGCCCGGTGCCGCCCAGGCTCGCGGCGACCTCCGCGTCCATCACCACGAAGGCCTCCGCGCGGGCCTCGCACCGGAAGCCGTAGATGGCCTCCAGGTGGGCCTGGAGCCGCCCCACGAGCGGGAAGTCCTCGGCGTCAGTTGGCAAGCGACCCCTTGCGCGGGACCCAGCCCGCGTCCACCAGCACGCGCTCCAGCTTGTCGTTGCCCGTGCGCGCCCAGGATTCATAGACGCGCAGCGCCCCCGCGGGCCCCGCGCGCACCAGCCCGCGCGCGCTGATCTCCTCCAGCACCTCCACGAGCGAGCGGAACTTGTCGCACAGCTCGCGGTACACGCCGGTGAAGCCGCCCACGGGCACCAGCTCCGCCACCTGCCCGTACGCCGCGCCGCCCATCTGGATGTAGTAGTCCGGCCCCACCATCCCCTGCTGGAGCGCGCCGGAGAAGAAGCCGACCTTGTAGAGCGACACGTCGCCCAGCCGCCGCAGCGTGCGGATGCGCTCCTCGCGCTCCTGCTGCAGCGCGCGGTGGTACAGCTCCGCCAGCGGCTCGTGGTCGCGCCGACCCTCCGCGTCACGGCTGAACAGCTTGTCCGAGGCCGCGAACTCCGCCAGCAGGTTCACCAGATAGAACTCGGTGGACTCGCCCAGCGCCACCCGTTGCCGGGCCGAGACCTCCAAGAGGAGCTCCCGGAAGAACTCCTTCAGCGAGGAAGAGGACGACACCAGTCCGCTCATCGAGCACACCTCCCGGATGAAGCCTGGAAGGCCCCCGGGCCAGCGCCCGGACCCTCCAGGACACGCTGGTGACAAGCCTAGTCACCCAGCCCCGGGCAGGCAAAACCGACCCGAGTCTTATCAAGGGCTTACGCTGGCACTCCGGAGGACCGAGTGCCAACCTCCGGACACCGGGGACGGCCTGGCGGGCAGGCGTGGCGCGCGGGAATCTTTTTTCGAAAAGCCCAATCAGGACGGGTGCTTAGCCGTATCCGGACAGATGTCCCGACGTCGCTTGACGGGGTGAAGTCCCTGGTTATTATCCGCCGCGCCTGGGCGTTAGCACTCGGCGGGTGCGAGTGCCAGCGCCGGGGTCCACAGGCTCTTTTTCAACAACCCTTGCGGCATCCCGGTCCGGACCTTCCGTCCGCCTCCGGCGGCCGCGATTCACAGGAGCAAGCCATGAAGATTCGTCCCCTGCAGGATCGGCTCATCATCAAGCGCGTCGCCGAGGAGAACAAGACCAAGGGTGGCCTCTTCATCCCCGACACGGCGAAGGAGAAGCCGCTCGAGGGCAAGGTGATCGCCGTCGGCAACGGCAAGGTGCAGGAAGACGGCAAGGTGCGCCCCATGGACATCAAGGCCGGCGACACCATCCTCTTCAGCAAGTACGCGGGCACGGAGATCAAGATCGACGGTGAGGACCACCTCATCCTCCGTGAAGAGGACGTGCTGGGCGTCATCGAGAAGTAGGCCGCCCCCGTCGCTTTCCAACCCCTTTCCTTTCGAGGTTTCAGACCATGGCGAAGGACATCATTTTCGAAGTGCGCGCGCGCGATGCCATCCTGCGCGGCGTGAACACCCTGGCCGACGCGGTCAAGGTGACCCTGGGGCCCAAGGGCCGCAACGTCGTCATCGAGAAGAGCTTCGGCTCCCCCACCATCACGAAGGACGGCGTGACGGTGGCGAAGGAGATCGAGCTCGAGAACAAGTTCGAGAACATGGGCGCCCAGATGGTCAAGGAGGTCGCCTCCAAGACGTCGGACGTCGCCGGTGACGGCACCACCACGGCCACCGTGCTGGCGCAGGCCATCTTCCGCGAGGGCGCGCGCCTGGTGGCCGCGGGCCACAACCCGATGGACATCAAGCGCGGCATCGACAAGGCCGTCGCCGCCATCACCGCCGAGCTGAAGACGCTGGCGAAGCCGACCAAGGGCAACAAGGAGATCGCCCAGGTTGGCACCATCTCCGCCAACGGCGACACCACCATCGGCCAGATCATCGCGGACGCGATGGAGAAGGTCGGCAAGGAGGGCGTCATCACGGTGGAGGAGGCCAAGGGCCTGGACACCACCCTGGACGTCGTCGAGGGCATGCAGTTCGACCGCGGCTACCTGTCCCCGTACTTCGTGACGGATCCGGAGCGCATGGAGGTCGTGCTGAACGACGCCCTCATCCTCATCCACGAGAAGAAGATCTCGTCGATGAAGGACCTGCTGCCCATCCTGGAGCAGGTGGCGCGCGCCGGGAAGCCGCTGCTGATCATCGCCGAGGAGGTCGAGGGCGAGGCCCTGGCCACCCTGGTGGTGAACAAGATCCGCGGCGTGCTGAACGTGGCGGCGGTGAAGGCGCCGGGCTTCGGCGACCGCCGCAAGGCCATGCTGGAGGACATCGCGGTCCTCACCGGCGGCCGGATGATCGCCGAGGACCTGGGCATCAAGCTGGACACGCTGACCATCCAGGACCTGGGCCGCGCCAAGCGCGTCACCATCGACAAGGACAACACCACCATCGTCGACGGCGCGGGCAGCCAGAACGAGATCGAGGCGCGCGTGAAGCAGATCCGCGCCCAGGTGGAGGAGACCTCCAGCGACTACGACCGTGAGAAGCTCCAGGAGCGCCTCGCGAAGCTCGTGGGCGGCGTGGCCGTCATCAACGTGGGCGCCGCGACCGAGACGGAGATGAAGGAGAAGAAGGCCCGCGTGGAGGACGCGCTCAACGCGACCCGCGCGGCCGTCGAGGAGGGCGTGGTGCCCGGCGGCGGCGTGGCCTACATCCGCTGCCTCAAGGCCCTGGAGAGCCTGAAGGTCGCCGACGGCGAGAAGTCCGGCGTGGACATCATCCGCCGCGCCGTCGAGGAGCCGCTGCGTCAGATCGTCGGCAACGGCGGCCTGGAGGGCAGCGTGGTGGTGAACAAGGTCAAGGAGGGCACGGGCGCCTTCGGCTTCAACGCCGCCTCGGGCACCTACGAGGACCTGCTGGCCGCGGGCGTCATCGACCCGGCCAAGGTGAGCCGCACCGCGCTGCAGAACGCCGCGTCGGTCGCCTCGCTGATGCTCACCACGGAGGCCATGGTCGCCGAGCGCCCGAAGGCGGACGACGACAAGGGCGCCGCCGGCGGTGGCATGGGCGGCATGGGGGGGATGGGCGGCATGGGCGGCATGGGCATGTAGTCACCCCACCCTTCCCCGCTGCTCCAGGGGACGGGACTTGACGGCCTCCGGCGCCCACCTGGCTCCGGGGGCCGTCGTGTTTTTTCAGGGAGCCAGGCGCGCGCGAAGGCCGTGGCCCCGCGTGCAACCGACCCTTAGGTTTGGCATCAAGAGAGCCAGGAGGAAGTCCATGAAGCCCGTGAAGATCTACACGACGACCTATTGTGGCTTTTGCGTGCGGGCGAAGGACCTGCTCAAGCGCAAGGGCGTGGCCTACGAGGAGGTGGACGTCACCGGGGACGACGAGGCCCGCGCGAAGCTGGTGGAGCTGAGCAACGGTCAGCGCACCGTGCCGCAGATCTTCATCGGGGACACGCACGTGGGCGGCTACTCCGACATGGCCGCGCTCGACCGCGAGGGCAAGCTGGATCCCATGCTCCACGCATAGGCGGCCAGGCGGCCGGGCCCCGGGTCCGGACGCCACCCGCTTCCCCGCGTGCCTACCTTCTCCGCCAGGACCTTCACCCCTTTCGCGGGAGGAACATCATGGCGGGCGGACAGGAAGTCACCGGGACCCGGGATGAACACCACGACCTCATCAGCACGCTCTACCACCTGCTCAAGGGCGCGTCGGTGAGCGAGCAGTACCTGCGCGACGCGGAGGCCGCGGGGGACCAGGAGCTGGCGCAGCTCTTCCGGGACTGGCAGGAGGAGCAGCGAAACCTGGCCGAGCGCGCCAAGAACCTGCTGGGCGCGCGCATGATGAACGCGCGGGGCCGCGCGGCGAAGGGCCCGGCCAGGAAGGGGCCCACGCGCGACGTGAAGGGCCCCACCAACGCCACCGTGCGCTCGGGCGGAGGCCCCGGCGACGACGCGGTGGACGAGCAGTCCAAGGAGTCGTTCCCCGCGAGCGACGCACCCGCGACGTACTGACGCGCGCGAAGAGAGGCTGGAAGGCCGGCCCGACGTCCCCGGTAGGGGCGGACGGGCCCCTTCTGTCTTCACCTTCAACGGACGTTTCCGGATCCACTTCTTCCGCTTGCCCCCTGTGTCCAGTCCCCCCTAAAGAGGCGGGACTCAGGGCGACGAGGGGTGTTTTTGCCCCCCACGCCCCGTTGAGACCAGGGGTCCGTGAACATGACTGACAGACCGGATGTCACCGAAACCGTCCACGCGGAGCGCGAAGGCCAGGCCACCCGCGTTCCCCTTCATGAGTGGACAGTGGAAGTGGTGTCCGGCCCGGACAAGGGCAAGAAGGTCACGACGCGGGACTCGCTGGTGCGCGTGGGCTCTGACGGCGCGGGGGACCTGGTGCTGAGCGACCCGACGGTGAGCCGCCGCCACCTGGAGGTGGAGCGGCTGCCGCAGGGCCTCCTGCTGCGCGACACCGGCAGCCGCAACGGCACATTCCTGGACGGGCGCCGCATCCTGCAGGCCTTCGTCTCCAGCGGCGACAAGGTGGAGCTGGGCAAGACGAAGCTCGCGGTGAAGGTGGCCGCCCGCGCGACGGAGGTGGAGGTCGCGGGCGCGGAGTCCTTCGGGCAGCTCGTGGGCAGCTCGGAGAAGATGCGCTGGGTCTTCACGGAGCTGCGCCGCATCGCGCGCGAGGACATGAACCTGCTCATCGAGGGTGAGACGGGCACGGGCAAGGAGCTGGCCGCGCGCGCGGTGCACCAGCACTCGCTGCGCCGCCACGGCGCCTTCAAGGTCGTGGACTGCAACCTCATCTCCGAGGAGAAGGCGGAGCGCGAGCTGTTCGGCGGGCTGCGCGCCGGGGAGAACGAGGACAAGGGCGCGCGCGGCATCTTCGAGGCGGCGCGCGGCGGCACCCTCTTCCTGGACGAGGTGGGCGAGCTGCCCCTGTCCGTGCAGGGCAAGCTGTTGCGCGTGCTGGAGACGCGCGAGGTGCCGTCGCTGGACGGGCAGCCGGTGGCGGTGGACGTGCGCGTCATCGCCTCCACGCACCGCAACCTGGAGGAGGACGTGCGCCAGGGCCGCTTCCGCGCGGACCTCTACTTCCGGCTCGCGGTGGCGCGCGTGCGGCTGCCGCCCCTGCGCACCCGCCGCGACGACATCCCCACGCTCTCGCAGGCCCTGTCGCGCGGCATGAAGGCCGCGCTGGAATTGACGCCGCAGACGCTGGCCCTCTTCGAGGGCTACGACTGGCCGGGCAACGTGCGCGAGCTGCGCAACGTGCTGGAGCGCGGCGCGCTGATGCAGGAGACGGGCAACACCAGCTGGCTGGACTTCCTGGCGCACACGCCCAAGCGCACGGAAGGCGCGGAGCCCGCCACCAACGTGGCCGCCATCGTCACCGGCATGCCGTACCACGAAGCGAAGGACCGGGTGCTCGCGGACTTCGAGCGGCTGTACTTCGCGGAGGTGATGCGCGAGGTGGCCTTCGACATGAAGGCCGCGGAGCAGCGCACCGGCCTGTCCATGCAGAGCCTCTACCGCCTGTTGAAGAAGAACGGGCTCCGCCTCAAGGACCTCAAGAACGCCGAGGGCCTGGAGAAGTGAGCGCCCGACCGCAGTCCCCACCACCCCAACCGGGAGAAAGCCTCACCATGCTGAAGCGTCTCGCCGTCGCCTCCGTCATCCTCACCGCCGCCTGTGCGGGCCAGCAGAAGACCGATGCCACCGAAGGTCAGAAGCAGATGACCAAGGAAGAGCGGCTGCGCATCACCAACCAGCCCCCGTTCGACCTGGCGACCTGCTTCCCGCACGAGCAGACCCTGCCCGCCCCCGCCAACGAGGGCGTCCTCGTGGGCGCGCTCCTGAGCGTCCGTCCGGACGTGCTGGAGTGCCTGGTGGACCCGGCCCACCGCGGCCCGGCGGCCAGCACCAAGGTGACGGTGAAGACGACCGTCAACGCCCAGGGCGCCACGCACGCCGTCTCCGGTGACAACCTCACCCCGGCCGGCACGGCCTGCATCCAGAACGTGCTGGACACGCGCGTGAAGCCCGCGCCGCTGGCGGCGGACGCCAAGCCCGTGGAGGCCACGTACGAGTACGACCACGCCACCGCCAACAACCCGTCCGTCACCCTGGGCATCAACGAGGGCTCGGACTTCTCCGGCGCGGTGCGCCTGGCGCAGAAGAGCTGGTGTGACTGCTTCGCCGGCTACAAGGCGTCCACGCCGCCGGTGCTGAGCGCCGACATCCACATCGTGAAGGGCCAGCCCAACCCGACGGAGGTCGTCTTCAAGCCCTCCGGTAGCACCGAGGGCGACCAGCTGGCGGCCTGCATGCAGGCGAAGATCGCCGCCATGCCGGCGTCCACGACGGGCGAGCTGAAGTTCCCCTTCCGCTTCGTGTTCTTCAACTCGCAGGCCCCGGTGGAGGCCTCCGCGAGCATGCCGCCGGAGCTGCGCTTCTTCCAGCTGGAGCTGGCGCGCACCCAGACGGCCGCCGCGTCCGCCATCGCCTTCGGCGCGCGCACCAACGCGGCGGACACGTATGACGCCGTCGTGCAGAAGTACACCAAGACGAAGGACTACAAGCTCTTCGACGAGCTGTCCTCCAAGTGCAACGCCCTGGTGGAGGCCGCCACCCAGTGGGTGGACGCGCTCAAGACGCAGGAGAGCGTGGACCAGACGACGCTGACGCTGGTGCAGGAGCTCAAGGCCCAGAAGGAAGACTGGGCCCCGGTGGAGACCGCCAGCCAGGAGGCCCTGGCCAACACCCAGAAGGACCTCTCCGCCGCCCAGCAGCGGCTGGCCGCGGACCAGGGCGCCTGCCCGAAGAAGAGCTACGCCCCGACGAAGAAGAAGTAGCCCTTCGCGGCACGCGGCTCCTGAAATGAGAACGGGCGCTCCGGAGGACATCCCGGAGCGCCCGTCTGCTTTTCAGCGGTGGGCCCTGCCCTGCCGCGCGCCCTACGACGCGGCGGGGACCTTGTCGTCGTTGTGCGCGGTGGCCTCGCGCATCTTCACGCTGACGAGCTTGGAGATGCCGGGCTCCTCCATGGTGACGCCGTAGAGCGTGTCGGCGATCTCCATGGTGCGCTTGTTGTGGGTGATGAGGATGAACTGCGACTGGTTGCTCATCTCCTTCACCATGTCGTTGTAGCGGCCCACGTTGCCCTCATCCAGCGGGGCGTCGACCTCGTCCAGGAGGCAGAAGGGCGTGGGCTTGATGAGGAAGATGCCGAAGATGAGCGCCACGGCGGTGAGGGCCTTCTCGCCGCCGGAGAGCAGGTTGACGCTCTGGAGCTTCTTGCCCGGCGGCTGGGCCACGATCTCGACGCCCGGCTCGCCGTTGGGGCCCTCCTGCGTCAGCACGAGGCTGGCGCGGCCACCGCCGAAGAGGCGCGGGAAGATGGCCTGGAACTTGTCGTTCACCACGTCGAAGGTCTGCTTGAAGCGCTCGCGGCTGGTCGCGTCGATGCGGACGATGGCCTCCTTCAGCTGGCTGATGGACGCCGTGAGGTCCTGGCGCTGGGCGGAGAGGAACTCGAAGCGCTTGGACAGCTCCGCGTGCTCGTCGATGGCGGTGAGGTTGATCTCCCCCATCTTCTCCACCTGCGCGCGCAGGTCCTTGAGCTCGCTCTCCACCTCCGGCGAGAGGGGCGCCAGCAGGTGGTAGTTGTGCAGCTCCGCGGCCAGCTCCAACTGGTAGCGCTCGCGGATGCCGGCGGCCAGGTGCTCCAGCTCCAGGCCGATCTCCTTCTCGCGCAGGGTGATCTGCGACAGGCCCTGCATGAGCTCGTCCAGGCGGCCGCGCAGCTCGCGGAAGGCGGTGTCCTGCTCGCGCACCTCCGCGGTGGCGGTGGCGTGCGCGGCGCGGCGGGCCTCCAGGGTCTCCGCGGCCGCGCGGTGCTCCTCCGCCCGCTGCTCGCGGGTGGACTCCAGCTCCGCGAGCCGGCCCTGCAGCAGCTCCACCCTGGCGCGGCCTTCGGTCACCGTGCCCTGCAGGCGGCTGACGCGCGCCTCCATGTCGCGGCGCTGCGCCACCAGGCTCTCCAGCTCCTTGCGGGCGGACTCGCCGCGCTCGCTGCCGGCGGCCACCTTTACGCGCAGGCCCATCAGGTCCGCGGACGCCGTGTCCGCGCGCTGGCGCAGGCCCTCCAGCTCCCCCGCGTACTGGCGCACGCGCTCCTCGCGCGCCTCGCGGTCCGCCTGGCCGTGGGCCACCTCGCCGCGGCTGGCCTCCTCCTCGTTGGCGAGCGCGGTGTGGCTCTGCGCGAGCTGCCCCTCCTCGCCCTCCAGGGCGCGCAGCCGCTCGCGCACCCGGGCCAGGTCCTCGCTCGCCTTGTGGAGGTCCTTCTCCTGGCTGGCCAGGTTGACCTCCTCCGCGTGCTGCTCCTTGCCCAGGCCCTTGAGGACGGCCTCCGCCTGCCCCATCTGCTTCTGGAGCGTGTAGTGGCGGGTCAGGATCTCGTTGTAGCGCTCCTCCACGCGGGCGACCTCCGCCGCCAGCTCCGCGATCTCGCGCTTCTTCTGGAGCGCGCCCACCGCCGCGCCCTCGCGCTCGCCGCCGGTGATGGAGCCGTCCGCGCGGAACACCTCGCCGTCCAGCGTGACGAGCGTCACCGGCGTGGAGGTGCCTTCCGCGTACTCGCGCGCGGCGACCAGGTCCTGGACGATGACCACGTCGCCCAGGAGCAGCTTGAGCACCGGCTCCAGCGCGGGCTCGCAGGACACCTCCTTGAGCGCGTGCGCCAGCACGCCCGGGCGCGTGAGGTCCGGCTCCACGAAGGCCCGGGCCTGCTCCATGGAGGGCACCGGCAGGAAGGTGCCGCGCCCTTCCGCGTGGCCCTTCAGGTACTCCACCAGCTCCACGCCCTTCTCGCGGCTGTCCACGATGACGTGCTGGAGCCGCTCGCCCAGGGCGGCCTCCACCGCGCGCTCGTAGCGCGAGGAGGTGACCGTGAGGACATCCGCAACCAGGCCGAAGATGCCCTGCTCGCGGGCGGCCTCCGCGGCGCGCACCATGACGGCGCGCACGCCCCGGTCGAAGCCGTCGTAGTTCTTCTGGATGTCCTCCAGGGAGGACAGGCGGCTGCGCTTGTCGCTCAGCTCCTCGCGCAGCGCGATGACCTGGACCTCGTTCTCCGTGAAGGCCTCGCGCGTGCGGGTGAGGGCCTCCTCCTCGTGGCCCCGGCGCTCGGCCAGCTCGGAGGCCAGGTGGCGCGTGTCCTCCACGTGCCTGGCCGCCTGGGTGCGCACGGCGTCCAGCGCCTGCTCCTGGGCGCGGAGGGCCTCCAGCTCACCGGCGAGCTTCGCGCGGCGGGCCTCCAGGTCCGCGCGCTGGCGCGCGAGGTTGACCAGGTTGCTCTCGTGGTTCGCCAGGCGCGTGGCCACGGCGACCAGCCCCGCCCGCTCCTGCTCCAGGCGCAGGGAGACCTCTGTCTGGAGCACGGAGACGCGGCGCTGCTCCTCCAGGGCCACCTGCATGGCCACTTCGTCTTCCTTGTACGAGCCGGCGATGCCCGACAGCTCCGCCTCGCGGGCCGTCATGGTCTGCACGACCTCGGCCTGCCGCGCGAGCAGCGCGTCCAGCTCCGCCTGCGCGGACTCCACGCGCGCGCCGGTCTCCTCGAAGTCGCGGCGGCCGTAGGCCAGCTCCTGCGCGTCGCGCTGCAGGGCGCTCTCCAGCGCGTGCACCTCGCCGGCGTACTGCTGGAGGGCCGCCCCTTCCGCGTCCAGCTCCGCGCGGCGCCGGGTGATGACCTCCTCCAGCTCCTTCACCTTGTCCAGGCCCTCGCGCTCCTCGCCGCCCAGGTTCTCCAGGCGCGACTGGAGCACGCGCTTCTCCGCCATCAGCTCCAGGGAGCGGTGGCTGGCGGAGTGCAAATCAATCTCCCGCATGCGCGCCTTGAGCTTGCGGTACTTCTCCGCCTTCTTCGCCTGGCGCGACAGCGTGTCGAGCCGCTTCTCCAGCTCGCCGGTGATGTCGTTGACGCGCAGGAGGTTGGCCTCGGTGGCCTCCAGCTTGCGCTCGGCGGCCTTGCGGCGGGCCTTGTACTTGGTGACGCCCGCGGCCTCCTCCAGGAGGTGCCGGCGGTCCTCCGGCTTGCTGGAGACGATGAGGCCCACGCGGCCCTGCTCGATGATGGAGTAGGCCTTGGTGCCCACGCCCGTGCCGAGGAACAGCTCGGTGATGTCCAGCAGGCGGCAGGCCGTCTTGTTGATGAGGTACTCGGAGTCGCCGTTGCGGAAGAGGCGGCGCGTCACGGTGATCTCGCTGAAGCCCTGGTACTGGGGCGCCAGCGTATCCGTGTCGTCCACGAGGAAGGTGAGCGACACCTCCGCCATGGACAGGGGCGGCTTGTTCTCCGAGCCGTTGAAGATGACGTCTTCCATGCCGCGGCCGCGCAGGTTCTTCGCGCTCTGCTCGCCCATCACCCAGCGGATGGCGTCCACGACGTTGGATTTGCCACACCCGTTGGGGCCGACGACGCCGGTGACCCCCTCGTCGAAGGAGAAGACGCTCCGCTCCATGAACGACTTGAAGCCGGTGATGTCCAGGCGCTTGATTCGCATGCCAGCGGGCCTCCCTACAGGCCGACGGTGAAGCGGGTGAAAACGCGCGCGAGGCCGGAAAATCGGCTCCGCAGCGTTCGGCAGGAGTACCAATCCACCCCGCCGGGGATCAAGCGTGACCATGCCACGCATGACCCTATGTGACGTGCTACAGGCCGGTAGGCGAGCGTCCCTGCGTCACCCTTGCAAAGCAGCCGGCCCACCCTACCTTCCTCTTGACCTTTCTGGAGGCGTCCTACGTTCCAGCCCTTGCTTGCCTTGTCGCTCCTCGTGGGCGCGTCTCCGACGTCCCAGGTAGCACCCCGGTCTGACATGGTGGTGGCGGCGGCGCCGGCCCCCTGTCCGAACCCCTGGTTTCCCATGGAGGACGGCCTGACGCTGACCTACCGGGCCGGCCGCTCGTCGGAGCTGGTGCTGACGACGAAGGACGTCGCCCCGGCCGCGGACGGGACGGTGAAGGCCACGCTGGCGGTGAGCCTCAAGGGGCGCAGCGGCAAGACGGACCTCACCTGCGACGCGGACGGCGTGCGCACGGGCCTGGGCGGCCTGGAGGGCACGCTCCTGTCCGCGTCCGGCATGGACGTGCAGGTGGTGAACGCGGAGGGCGCGGCCGTGCCGGCGCCGTCCGTGATGGTGCCGGGGGGCACCTGGAAGAACAGCCTGTCGGTGAAGCTCCAGCCGCCGGCGAAGAAGGGCGGCCTGCGCCCCATCATCGCCACGACCTTCGACAAGGAGGCCACGGTGGTGGGCGAGGAGGAGATCACCGTCCAGGCGGGCACCTTCAAGGCGCTGAAGATCAAGAACATCACCACGGCCCGCGCCAGCCGCCCCGGCGCGGAGGGGCGCTCCATGGAGAGCTTCATGTGGTTCGCGCCGGAGGTGGGCATCCTCAAGCTGACCACGGACGGAGAGACGAACCTGGAGCTGCTCAAGGTGGACCGGCCCCACGCCAAGGTGAAGCCCGCGGCGGTCCAGGGCGGCGCGAAGAAGAAGGCCGTGAAGCAGCCCACCAAGAGCTAGCGCTTCAGCCCGTCTCGCCGGAGGGCACGGGCGGCTCCGAGGGGCGGCCGTCCTTGGGCCCCACCGTGGGGCGCGCCTGCGGCTCCACCGTGACGCGCACCACGCGGGGGCCGTCCACCTCCTCCACGAGGATGCGCCACATGTCGAGCTTGAAGCTGTCGCCCTTCTCCGGCACCCGGCCCAGCTTCGTCATCAGGTAGCCGGCGATGGTGGTGACCTCGCCCTTCTCCTCGTCGTCCAGGTCGAAGGTGACGTCCAGCTGGGCCTCCAGGTCGTCCAGCTGCGCGGTGCCGGGCAGCTCGAAGCGGCCGCCGGGCAGCGCCCGCACCTCCTCCACGCGCCGGCCCAGCTCCGCCACGTCGCCCACCACCTCCGCCACCACGTCCGCGATGGTCACCAGCCCGGACGTGCCGCCGTGCTCGTCCACCACCATGGCGATCTGCCGGCGCCGGCGGCGGAACTCCGCCAGCAGCTGCTCCAGCGTCGCGTTCTCCGGGATGAAGAGCACCGGGCGCTGCACCTGGGAAAGGCTGCGCAGCTCGCCACGCGACAGGAGGAAGAACAGGTCCTTCACGTTCACCACGCCCTCGAGCTCGTCGAGGTTGCCCCGGCACACCGGCAGCCACGTGTGCCCGGACGCGCGCGCGTCGATGACGTTCTTCTCGAGCGGCTCCTCCACGTCCAGGTAGCGCATCTGGTTGCGCGGCACCATCACCTGCCGCGCCGTCTTCTCCGCCATCTCCAGCGCGCGCTCCAGCAGCTCCGCCCGCGCCGTGGTGATGGCGCCGGCCTCCGCGGAGCTGTGCAGGATGACGCGCAGCTCGTCCTCGTTGGTGGCCTCGTGCGACTCGCTGGCCGAGTGCAGGCCGAAGGCCTTGAGCACCAGCGCCGCCAGCCAGTTGAGCAGCCGGATGGCCGGGTAGAAGAGGAAGTAGAACGCGCGCATGGGCAGCGCCACCGCGAGCGTCGTCTGCTCCGCGCGCTGGATGGCCACGCTCTTGGGCGCCAGCTCCCCCATCACGATGTGCAGGAACGTGATGATGCTGAAGCCGATGATGCCCGCGGCGGTGGAGCCGTACCTCGCCGCCAGCGCCTCCGGCAGCACCTTGTCCACCACCGGGTGCAGCAGGTGCTCGAAGGCGGGCTCCCCCAGCCAGCCCAGGCCCAGCGACGCGAGCGTGATGCCGAACTGCGTGGCGGAGAGGTAGGCGTCCAGCTCGCTGACCATCTTCAGGGCCGTGGCCGCGCCCGGCGTGCCCTCGTCCACCAGGGACTGCAGGCGCGTGGCGCGGATCTTCACGATGGCGAACTCCGTCGCCACGAAGAAGCCGTTCGCGACGACCAGCAGCAGCGCCAGCCCCAGGAAAACCCATTCCATTGCGTGGTTCCCTCAGAAGAGGGCTTCGAAGTCCGGATCGCCCTTGAGCACGTCGAACATGGGGTCCGCGGACAGCCACCCCAGGACCTTCTGCCGGTCCGCCGCCAGCGACTTCTGCAGGTACTGCACGGCGTCCTTCGGCCGGCCCCACAGCGCGTACAGCGCCGCCAGGTTGTAGTTGAGCAGGAGGTCTTCCGGGTTGAGCGCCCGGGCGCGCTCGTAGGCGCGCTCCGCTTCCGCGTAGAAGCCCTTCTGCGCGTAGCAGATGCCCAGGTCCAGCTGCGCCTCGAAGTTGTCCGGCTCCAGCCGCACCACTTCCTTCAGCTGGGTGATGGACGAGCGGTAGTCCCCCTCGTCCATCATCAGCGCCGCCAGCTCGTGCCGGGGGAAGGCGTCCTGGGGGTCCAGCTCGATGGCGGCGTGCAGCTCGCGCATCGCCTCCTCCACCCGCCCCTGGTCCGCGTAGGTGAGCCCCAGGTTCAGGTGGGCGTCCGGGTACTCCGGGTCCAGCTCGATGGCCTCCTTGTACTCCTCCACGGCCATCTCGCTGGCGTGGGTGGAGAGGAAGCAGGCCAGGTTGTAGTGCGCGGTGGCGCTCTCCGGCTCCAGCTTCAGCGCGGTGAGGTACTCCGCCAGCGCCTCGCGGAACTGCTTCTTCTCCGCGTAGACCGTGGCCAGGTTGTCGTGCGCGTGCGCCGACGTGGGGTCCAGGTCGATGGCCTTCCGGAACTCCTTGATGGCCTCGTCCAGCCAGCCCCGGTCCGCCAGCTCGATGCCGCGGGTGTTGTGCTCGTCTGACAGAGCGATGTTGTCCTTTTCCCGGGCCATGGACGCGGGGCAATCTACGCGTCGCGTGATTCCCCGTGCAAGGTAGAGTTTCCCCTTGCCCATGCGCCACGCCGCCTTGTTGCTCCTGCTGTCGCTCGCCGCCTGTCACCCCCGCCCCGTGACGCCCGCGGCCCCTCCTCCGGCCAGGGAGCCCACCGCCCCCCCGGAGGGCCCGCCGCGCGAGGCCCCGCCCGCCGCGCCGCCCGGGTCCAGTAGCGGACATCCCGAGGCCCAGCCGGCCCCTCCAGCCCCCGCCCGCCCGGTGACGCTGGTGGTGGGCGGCGACGTGACGGTGGGCTACCACTACGAGGAGTACTTCGATGATCAGGTGGCCAGGGGGAAGACGCGCGAGGAGATGTTCGCGTACGGCTTCCGCGAGGTGCGGCCCATCGTGGACTCGGGCGACCTGTTCGTCGTGAACCTGGAGTGCCCGTACACGGACAGCACGGAGAAGCTGCCCAAGAACTTCAACTTCCGCGCGCGGCCGGAGCTGGTGAACGTGCTCACCGCGGGGCGCGTGGGCGTGGTGAGCCTGGCCAACAACCACATGATGGACTACGGCGCGCAGGGGCTCCTGGACACCCTCACCGCCCTGGAGGCCGCGCGCATCCCCTTCTTCGGCGCCGGCCGCGACCTGGCGGAGGCGCGCCGCCCGGCCCTCCTCACCGTGGGGGGCCTGCGCGTCGCGTTCCTGGGCTACTTCTTCCTGGGCACGCGCAACATCGAGCCTCGCGAGGTCTACGCCACGGACACCACGCCGGGCGTGGCCGGGCACTTCTCCGACGTGGACGCGATGGAGCGGATGCTGCGCGAGGACATCGCCAGCGCGAAGGCCCAGGCGGACCTGGTGCTGCCCTTCTTCCACTGGGGCATCGAGGGCAACACCACCCCGGAGCCCTACCAGGTGCGCCTGGCGCACGCGGCCATCGACGCGGGGGCGGCGGGGGTGCTGGGCAGCCACCCGCACGTGCTCCAGGCCATGGAGCTGTACCAGGGCAGGCCGGTGCTCTACTCGCTGGGCAACTTCGTGTTCGGCGGGAACTGGAACCCCCGGGACAAGCGCAGCGTCCTGTGGCGGGCGCGCTTCGACTCCGCGGGTTACGTCTCCAGCGACGTGCTGCCCCTCAGGACCGACCGCTACCCCGAGTTCCCCGTCCAGCCGGTGCCCGTGACGGGCGCCGAGGCCGAGGGGGTGATGACCCTGCTGCGCACCGCGTCGCAGGGGACGCCGGGGCTGGAGCGGCTGCTCCCCGCGCTGGAGGCCGAGGGGGCGGGGAGCCCGCCGCCCCCCTCCTCCAGCGTGAGAGGGGGGCAGTAGCTGCCGGGACTACTTGTTGTTGCGCTGGCCGCGCTTGAAGCGCGTGCGGCGGCGCTTCAGCTGCGCCTTCCGGGTCTTGGCGCGGTTCTTCAGCTTCTTCTTGGAACGATTCCCCTTCTGTGCGGCCATGTGGAAGGACTCCGTGTTGAGCGTGATTCAAGCCGCACCGGGCGGCGACGGGGGCCGTTCTTACATGCCGCTGCCCATACGGCCAAGGTTTTCCTTGACGCCCTCGGCCCTTGCCACGGGGCGCCCAACGGGGCAAGACGCCCCGGGAACCACGCATGATCGACAAACTGCAAGAGGTCGAGCGCCGCTTCGAGCGGCTCACGGCCGACCTGTCCAACCCCGATATCCTCGCCGACACGGCGAAGCTCCAGAAGGTGTCCAAGGAGCGCGCCGGGCTGGAGAAGCTCGTCGAGACCTACCGCACCTACCGCAAGGTGCTGGCGGACCTGGACGAAGTGGAGGCGTGGCTGTCCAGCGCCGACCCCGACGAGAAGGCCTACGCCAAGGAGGCCCTGCCCGGCCTGAAGGCGCAGCGCGAGGCGCTGGAGGGGGAGCTGAAGATCCTCCTGCTGCCCAAGGACCCCAATGACGAAAAGAACGTCATCCTGGAGATCCGCGCGGGCGCGGGCGGCGACGAGGCGGCCCTCTTCGCCGAGGAGGTCATGCAGATGTACCTGCGCTACGCGGACCGCCGGGGCTGGAAGGCGGACATCCTGGACATGAGCGCGGGCAACGCCGGCGGCGTGAAGGACGCCACGGTGACGCTGTCCGGCGACGCGGTGTTCAGCAACCTGAAGTACGAGTCCGGCGTTCACAGGGTCCAGCGCGTGCCGGCCACGGAGACGCAGGGGCGCATCCACACCTCCACCATCACCGTGTCGGTGATGCCGGAGGCGGAGGACGTGGACGTGCAGGTGAACCCGGCGGACATCGAGATGCAGGTGATGCGCTCCACGGGCTCCGGCGGCCAGAGCGTCAACACCACGGACTCCGCGGTGCGCCTCATCCACAAGCCGTCCGGCATCGTGGTGAAGTGCCAGCAGGAGAAGAGCCAGACGAAGAACCGCGCCATGGCCATGCGCATGCTGCGCGCGAAGCTCTATGAGATCGAGCAGGAGCGCATCCGCAACGAGCGCGACTCCATGCGCCGCGGGCAGGTGGGCACCGGCGACCGCAGCGAGAAGATCCGCACCTACAACTTCCCGCAGGACCGGCTCACCGACCACCGCATCGGCCTGACCGTGCACAACCTGCCGGCCATCATGGTGGGCAACGTGGACGAGGTGATCACCGCCTGCCGCACGTACTACCAGGCCGAGGCCCTCAAGTCGCAGACGGACGGCAGGCGTCCCCCCAGCGAAGAATGAGCGAGACCTGGACCATCCGCCGGGTCCTCACCTGGACGACGCAGCACTTCGAGAAGCGCCAGGTGGACGCCCCGCGGCTCACCGCGGAGATCCTCCTCGCGCACGTGCTCAAGACGGGCCGGGTGCGCCTGTACGTGGACCTGGACCGGCCGCTGTCCAGGGACGAGCTGGCCTCGTTCAAGGCGCTCATCGAGCGCCGCATGGCGGGCGAGCCCACCAGCTACCTGACGGGCACCAAGGAGTTCTACAACCGCGCGTTCAAGGTGGACGCGCGCGTGCTCATCCCCCGGCCGGAGACGGAGCTGCTGGTGGAGGCGGTGCTGCGCGCGGTGCCCAGGGACGCGCCCGGCCGCGTGCTGGACGTGTGCACGGGCTCGGGCTGCATCGCCATCAGCGTGGCCGCCGAGCGGCCCCAGGCGACGGTGCTGGCCACGGACCTGTCCCGGGACGCGTGCGCGCTGGCGCGTGAGAACGCGCAGGCCCTGGGCGTGGCGGACCGCGTGAGCGTGCTGGAGGGAGACCTGTTCGCGCCCCTGCCCCCGGACGCGACGTTCGGGGTGGTGGTGTCGAACCCGCCGTACATCGACACCGGCGACATCGCCGGGCTGTCCGCCGAGGTGCGGCGCGAGCCCCGGCTGGCGCTGGATGGCGGGCCGGACGGGCTGGCCGCCTTGCGGCGCGTGATCCAGGGCGCCCGCCGGGTGCTGGAGCCTGGCGGACTGCTTGCACTGGAGATGGGTGAGACCCAGGGCAGCGCCGTCCTGGAGCTCCTGCGGGCCGCAGGATACGCCGACGCGCGCGTGGAGAAGGACCTGGAGCGGCGTGAGCGCATGGCGTTCGGGACACAGCCCGCGGCCTGACAGCCACGGCACGCGCGGCTTCAGGGCCGCACGCAAAGAAGGCACGCAAAGACATGGACAAGATCGTCATGAAGGGTGGCACCCCGCTGCACGGCGAGGTGGAGGTCTCCGGCGCGAAGAACGCGGCGCTGCCCATCCTGGCCTCCGCCCTGCTGGCGGACGGCACCAACACCTTCCGCAACGTGCCGGACCTGGCGGACGTGGCCACCATGCTGGAGGTGCTGCGCACCATGGGCTGCGAGGCCGCGCGGCTCACCGGCAAGAAGGCGGACACGTGTGAAATCGGCATCGCGGGGGACATCACCCCGGAGGCCCCCTACGAGCTGGTGAAGACCATGCGCGCGAGCGTCCTGGTGCTGGGGCCGCTCGTCGCGCGCTTCGGCCGGGCGCGCGTGTCCATGCCGGGCGGGTGCGCCATCGGCGCGCGGCCCATCGATCAGCACCTGAAGGGGCTGAAGGCGCTGGGCGCGGACATCCACCTGACGGAGGGCTACGTGGAGGCCCGGGCGAAGCAGCTCAAGGGTGGCATGGTGAACTTCGACGTCATCACGGTCACCGGCACGGAGAACGTGATGATGGCGGCGGTGCTCGCGAAGGGCCGCACGGTGATGGAGAACTGCGCGCGCGAGCCGGAGGTGGAGGAGCTGGCGCGCGTGCTCAACAAGATGGGCGCGAAGGTGGAGGGGGCGGGCACGTCCGTCATCACCATCGAGGGCGTGGACTCGCTCGACCCGGTAGACCACGCCATCCTGCCGGACCGCATCGAGGCGGGAACGCTGCTCGTCGCGGCGGCCATCAGCGGGGGCAACGTGCTGGTGAAGCACGCGCGGCCGGAGCACCTGGACGCGGTGATGGACAAGCTGCGCGAGGCGGGCTGCACCCTCACGGCGGAGGACGGCGGCATCCGCTGCAAGGCGCCCAGGTCCCTCCAGTCCGTGAACATCACCACCACGGAGCACCCGGGCTTCCCCACGGACATGCAGGCGCAGTTGATGGCGCTGATGACGGTGAGCCACGGCACGTCCGTCATCAGCGAGAACATCTTCGAGAACCGCTTCATGCACGTGCCGGAGCTGCACCGGCTGGGCGCGGACATCACCATCCAGGGGCACACGGCGGTGGTGAAGGGCGTGAAGATGCTCAGCGGGGCGCCGGTGATGGCCACCGACCTGCGCGCCAGCGCGTCGCTCATCCTGGCGGGCCTGGTGGCCGACGGGCAGACGGAGGTCAGCCGCGTCTACCACCTGGACCGCGGGTACGAGCGGCTGGAGCGCAAGCTGCGGGGCCTGGGGGCGGACATCCGCCGCGTGAAGGGGCGGGCCTGAGCCCTGGGGGCCGGCTGACGGCACGTTGCCAACAGAAGCGGCCGCACGGGTTGCATCCCAATTTTTGGGCGACTTATCATTCTCCATTCACTGGGGAGCACCCGTTGCTCCCCCTTTCAGGAGAACGAGCCGCCCCATGAATTGCCCCGGTTGCAGCGTCGAGATGACTGATCTCGAAGGAGATCACGAGACGTTGCGGAAGTGTGGAGACTGCGGAGGCCTGTGGATCGATGTCTCGGACCTGCGCCGCATCCTCCTTCACAACAACCTGCCCGGTCTGGAGCAGCTCGGGGGCAAGGTCGACACGGAGGCCCTGACAGGGCAGTGCCCGGACTGCCAGGTGGACTTCGTGCGCATCGATGGCGGCGACCGGCAGCACCCCCTGCACTACGACACCTGCGAGTCGTGCGGCGGCATCTTCCTGGAGTCGGAGTTCGCGGACGCCGCGGACGCCAAGGCCGCCGAGCAGGGGATCGTCACCTTCTTCCGCAACTTCGACGCGAAGCGGAAGGCCAGGGCCGCCATCTAGGCCGCGAAGGCCCGGGCCCGTCCTGGCGCCCGGGCGCCCTCACGGCAGGCTGCGGAAGGTGCTCCCCCACTCCTCGGGGAGCGCCCCGTCCAGCGACAGCCCGGCGGCCGCCCTCGGCCCCTGGCCAGCGGGGGTCCGCTCGAAGCGGACCGCCACCTTGCCCTTCTTGGGGATGTCCAACGTCACCTTGTTGCCGGACACGGTGTAGGTGCCGGTGACGACGGTGGTGGGCTCGGGCGTCTCCAGGGGCTCCAGCGAGAAGCGCCAGGTGCCGTCCACGAAGAAGGACAGGAAGCGCTCGGGGGCGCCCTCGTGGCCGCCGAACCAGGTGCCCACGAGCGGCGCCACGCGCGCGTCGTACTTGTACCGGGTGGCCAGCAGGGGGCCGTTGAGGGGCTTTCCGCCCGAGTAGAGGACGAGGTCGGTGAGGCACACCGGGCCGTCCTCCCGGGCGCCCGGGAAGCGGTCCGCGATCTCCAGGATGAAGCGCGCGCCGAAGAGCGGCTGGGACAGGGGGACGGCCTGGAGGCCGCGCTTGTCCTGCACGGTGACGCTGCGGGACGCGTCCACGCTGGTGAGGGTGAACTTGCGCACGCGGCCCTTGGCCTTGAAGGCGTCCCGGGACGTGCCGTCGCCCGTGTAGACGCGCACCTCGTCCAGCGTGACGGGCTCCTTGAAGCCGATGAAGACGGGGGCGGGCTTCTCCCCCTCCACGCACCAGGCGGTGGTGTCCCGGCCGTCCAGCAGGTTGAGGGGCACGAAGTGGTCCGGGCGCGCCTCCTTCTCCAGCCAGGCCTCCGCCTGGGCGTAGCCGGGCGCGGCGGGCGCGGCGGCGAGGACGGACGGAGACACGAGGAGCAGGGAGGCCAGGGACAGGCGTCGCATGGGGCGCATCTTGGATCGGCCCCACCCCGGGGCTCCAGTCCAGGTGCGCACCTTCCGCCAACACCGGACTCGCGGCGCGCCGCGACGGGGGCTGGCGGCCCTGGCGGTGAAGGCCGGGGGCGCGGATGAAAGCGGCCCGCCGGGGGTTGGGGGCGCTTGACACCCGGATACGCCCAGGCCGACAAGGCGGACCGACCGAGGAGGAAGCGTGATGCGACGTTGGGGCTGGGTCTGTGTCCTGGGGCTGCTGGGGGTGGCCTCGTGCAAGAAGGATGTGCCGCAGGAGGCGCCGGACGCGGGCGTGGTGGAGACCGGTCCCGCGGCCCTCACTGAGCAGGAGCCCAACGAGCGGCCCGACCAGGCGCTGGCGATCACCCGCGACAGCGTGGTGACGGGGGGACTGGCGGCGGAGCCCAACAAGCTGGACGAGGACTGGTACCGGCTGGCCCCCGGCGCCCCGCGCATCGCGGACGTGACGGTGACGGGCCTGCCCGGTGGGGACGTGAAGCTGGACGTCTACGACCAGGACCGCAACCGGCTGGTGGGCGTCAACAGCGAGGGCGAGGGCAAGGGCGAGCGCCTCCCGAACCTCTACGTGGAGCAGGAGCGCTGGCTGGTGGTGTCACCCGCGCGCAAGGGCACGGGCGGGGCGTACACGCTGGAGGTGAAGTACCGCCAGCCCAACGACGGGGAGGAGCGCGAGCCCAACGACCGGGCCGTGGACGCCGCCGCGCTGCCGCTGGGGCAGACGGTGACGGCGTTCCTGGGGCACTCGGGGGATGAGGACTGGTACCGGGTGGAGCTGCCCGGCCCGGCCGCGCCCGAGGGCGAGGTCCCCGCGGCGCAGGGCAGCGGGGCGCCGGCTCCGGGCTCGGAGCCCACGGCGCCCGGGGCGCCGGCCCCGGGTTCGACGCCCGCGGCCATCCCCCCGCCGTCAGTGCCGGACGAGACGCCGGTCATCGACGACGGCGCGGCGCCCTCCCCCACCCCGGAGGGCACGTTCGGGGGTGGAGAGCCTCCCGCGCCTCCGCCGGAGGGGGCGACGCCCACGGCGCCCGGCGAGCTGGGCGGGGCGATGGCAGCCCAGGCGGTGGACGCGGGCCCGCCGCCCGAGCCCGAGGTGCCGTCGGTGGCGCTGAAGATCGAGCTGTCCGCCGTGGAGGGCGTGCGGCCGGAGCTCTCCGTGCTGTCGGCCGCGGAGGCGCCGCTGTTCACGCTCCAGGGCAAGGAGGGCGAGCCGCTCGCGCTGCGCAACATCGGCGTGCGGGCCACGGACCGGGTGGTCTACGTGGTGG
Organism: Corallococcus sp. RDP092CA; assembly: GCF_041903675.1. NCBI lineage: Bacteria > Pseudomonadati > Myxococcota > Myxococcia > Myxococcales > Myxococcaceae > Corallococcus > Corallococcus sp. RDP092CA. The sequence continues at coordinate 75,304 of NZ_JAYESI010000017.1, forward strand.
TGAAGGGCGGCTGGACGGGGACGGGCAAGGCGCAGCGGCGCACGTACAACGCGCAGGTGCCGTACACGCTGACGGTGTCGCAGGAGGAGGCGGGGGCGCACGCGGAGCTGGAGCCCAACGACGAGCTGCTCAAGGCCACGCCGCTGACGGGCGCGGGCTACCGCGAGGGCTTCCTGTCGCCGAAGTCGGACGTGGACCACTACGTGCTGACGACGCGCGAGCCGGTGCTGGCGAAGGTGGAGCTGTCGGGCGTGGAGCGGCTGGACCTGACGCTGTCGATGGTGGAGCCGCCGCAGGGGGACGGGCAGAAGGAGACGGTGCTGCTCAAGGCCAACGACGGCGCCGTCAAGGAGCCGGAGCGGCTGAACAACGTGGCGTGCAACGGCACCTGCTACTTCCGGGTGGAGGGGTCGTACCGCAAGGTGAACGGCAAGTTCGTGAAGGACTTCGAGAACGCGGACCAGCCGTACCGCATCAGCGTGACGACGGTGCCGGACAACGGCAGCGAGGAGCGCGAGCCCAACAACACGGCCGACCGCGCGCAGGACCTGACGATGGGCAAGGCGGTGCGGGGCACGGTGTACCCGGCGAAGGACGTGGACTACTTCCGGGTGGACCTGTCCGACCGGCCGGTGCGCACGGCCATCACCGCGACGCTGCTGGGCATCCTCAAGGTGGACGTGGGGCTGTACCTGCACCGGGTGCAGCCGGACGGGAAGCTGACGCTCGTGCAGACGTCCGACCGCGCCAAGGGCGACCAGCCGGAGACCATCCGCTACAGCGCCGAGCCCGGCGTCTACGTCTTTGAAGTGCGCGACGCGAGGAACCGCGAGGCGAACTTCCAGGACTCGTACCAGCTCACCGTCGAGGAGGGCGAATAGCAGGGGGGCCCGCGATGAAGCCGCGGTGGTGCTCGGGATGTCGGCAGGAGCTGCCGATGTTGGACGAGGAGGAGTTCGAGGAGGTCCCGAGCCTCTACCGCGCCGCGTTCCGCTCGTCGGGGCCCGCGGTAGACCGCTCCGGACGCCTGAAGCCCGGGACTGCGCCGCGTGCGGAAAGGTTCGCCACGAACAGGGCGTTTCTTCCCGTTGACAAGGCCGGGCCCCGCCCCTACTTTGGGCCTCGCTTCCCACAGCACTCGCGGTGGTAGCTCAGTTGGTAGAGCACGAGCTTCCCAAGCTCGGGGTCGAGGGTTCGAATCCCTTCCGCCGCTCTGAAGAGACACAGGCCGGTGGTCCCCTCCAGGGACCACCGGCCTTCGTGTTTCCGGGCTACTGGAGCACGACCGGGGGCGCGTTCTGCGTCATCTGCCGTGCGTAGTCCGCCGCGTGGGCGCGCATGTAGCCGACGGGATCCGCGACCACGCCCAGGCCATTGGTCTTCGAACGCCCGGTGTAGACGAGCTCTCCGCTCTCGTTGATGTAGTGGACGTAGAGGCCCGCCGTGCCGTCAGCACCGAAGCGATCCGTCTCCACGCTGCCGATCGTCGACCCGTCCGCGGCCTTGATCTCCCGCATGATGGGCGAGCGGTACAGGTGCGCGACCGGGATGATCACCCCCTTGGCACCGGACTGTTGCACGTACTCGGCCAATTCCTTCTTCATCCGGGGCGGGACGGTGAAGTTGTCGGTGGCGATGTTGGGGAACGCCTCGCACCACGGGCTGTCTCCCTTCACCTTCTTCACCTGCACCTCGGAGACGTCCTTGCCATACGCGCTCCAGAGCGCCGGAGCCAGGGCGTCCTCGATGTTGCGGTACACCTCGTCGTTGCCCTCCGCCGGCCAGGCGCACGCGAGCATGGGGGTGAGCGCGTAGGGCCCATCCACGGCGCTCCACTTCCCACCGGTGAAGTAGCGCGGGTTGGACGTGGCGAGGCCACCCCCGCAACCAGACAGCAGGGCCAACGCGACAGCGGCGCTCGATGAAATGCGGAAGATGGAAGCACGGCGAGCGGTCATGGGAACTCCTCGAGCAGGTGGATGTGACTCACGGACAGTCGTGAGCCCCTTGGACACCCCTCCCGGATTCCCGGGTTCCATCTTTTTCCCAGGGATGGCGACGCCAGGGCTGGGTGGGTCGCGCTGGAGGGCAGCTAGACTGCGCGCCCCGTGGACGGTCCCCGTCCTGCCCCCGAGCCCCTCCGCCATGTACGACACCGAGATCAACGACGCGCTGAACGAAGTGACGACGTTCATGGGGACAGCGGTCATCCAGGGTGCGCCCCCGCACGAGAACGCGGTCAAGCCGTTCATCAAGGACGCGCTCAAGCAGGTCGTGAATCAACTGGCGGGCGTGCTCAAGCTGGCGGGGTTCCAACACCTGACGGGCGTCCTGCTGGCGAACAACTTCCTCCACCGCACGGCGATGGACCTGTACGGCCCCTGCTCGGCGGCCGCCGGGCTGTCCGAGCGCGGGGAGTGGGGCGCGATGGACAACGCCTGGAACCTGCGCCCCCTCAGCTTCGCCTGGAGCCTGGGCCGCAACGCGCTGGGCTCCGTGACGACGCTCGCGGAGACGCCGACAGACCGCGTCTGGCGGATGATCCAGGACATGGTCCGCGCCCACGTGGACTTCGGCGCCTCGCTGATCAGCCGCGTCATGGGGGACCGCGTCCTGCTGCAGAACGCCTTCGGCATCACCGGGGCCCTCGCCGACGTGGATGTCACCGGCAGCGACCCCCACCACACCGGCCACCGCGTCGCGCTGCTGCGGTTCTCCTGCGGAGGCCGGGTCGTCTACAAGCCGTCGGACCTCACCTTCCAACTGCTGCTCATGGGCGACCCCCAGTCGTACCAGGTCTGCCGCATGCACTACCCCGCCCTGATGCCGTACACCGACAGCCTCTTCACCACGCTCGACGCGGACCTTCCGGCGATCCGCATCGTCGCGAAGCCGCACGCGCTCGGTGAGTACGGCTACATGCAGATGGTCGCGAAGACCCGGCAGATTGCCCTGGTGGATCAACCCGCGTACTTCCGGAAGCTGGGCAGGCTCATCACGGTGTCAGCGGTGTTCGGCATCACCGACCTCCATCACGAAAACGTGATGGCCACGGCCCAGGGCCCCCACCTCATCGACGCGGAGATGGGCTTCAACTACCCGGGGCCGAACGACAACCCCATCGCCCACGCCGCGCTGTCCCAGGTGCTCCGCATCGCCCCGCCGCCGCACAGCATGGTGGGTGGCGTCTTCACCACCGACCTCTACCGGGGACAGTGGCAGGCCAGCAACGTGTCCGCGCCCTACAACCAGCAGGAGGTCAACGCGGGCTTCAGCACCGGGCACGGCGGCGCCTGGGTCCAGGCCGCCACGTACCCCAACGAAATCCTGGCCGGCATCCGCGAGGAGGTGGACCGCATCGTCACCGCCCTCAACACGGGCCGCGTGGACGCCTGGCTCAACCAGTTCCAGGCCATCGCCCCCATGGCGCGCGTGCTCCTGATGACGACGGACATGTGCCGCGCGCACGCGGAGGGCATGACCCAGAACATGAACGGCACCCTGGGGACGGAGGCCCATGCCATGGGCCAGGGCCTGTTCGAATGGCTGACGTGGTACGGCGGCCACCACAACGCGGTCCCCGGGGCCCTGTTCGAACCCCACAACCGCCAGCACTTCTTCACGCCCCTGCGCACCCAGGGCGTCACCTACGTCACCGCGACCGGCCAAGGTGTGACGGTGGCGAACCTCACGGAGGTGCGCGCCAAGCTGAACCCCCTGCGGGGCACCATGGGTCGGCCGCAGCTCAAGACGAAGCTGCGCACCGCGCTGGAGACGACGCTCGGGTGTGGTCCGTTGCTCTGACCGGGCACGGGCACCTTGACTGGACAGGCGTTCAGTCGCACCCTTGCCAGGTGAAGGCCCGGCCCGTCGACAATCCGCCCAACCCCTGGGCGAGCACCGCGGTGGAGTACCTGGACGAGATTCCTCCCGCGCGCCTCGAGGTCTGGGAGGACCACAGCCGCACCATCATCGCGAGCAACGACAGCCCGGACGTGTGCTTCTCCTGGAGCGTCAACCCGTACCGCGGCTGCCTCCACGCCTGCGCCTACTGCTACGCGCGCCCCACGCACCAGTACCTGGACTTCGGCGCGGGCACCGACTTCGAGACGCGCCTCGTCGTCAAACCCAACGCGCCGGCGCTGCTGCGCGAGGCCTTCGACCGCCCGTCGTGGAAGGGCGAGACCGTCGTCTTCAGCGGCGTCACGGACTGCTACCAGCCCCTGGAGGCGTCGCTCCGGCTCACCCGCCAGTGCCTGGAGGTCTGCGCCGAGTACCGCAACCCCGTGGGCATCATCACCAAGGGCGTGCTGATCGAGCGCGACCTGGACGTGCTCCTGAGGCTCGCAGCGGAGACGAAGCTGTCCGTGAGCCTCAGCCTCCCCTTCCACAACGAGGAGCTGGCGCGCGCCATGGAGCCGCTCGTCGCCACGCCGAAGCGGCGCCTGGCCACCGTCCGCAAGCTGTCGGAGGCCGGCATCGACGTGGCCGTGTCCGTGGCCCCCATCATCCCTGGCCTCAACGACGAGGACATCGCGCGGGTCCTCACCGCCGCGCGCGAGGCCGGCGCCACGCGCGCGCACTACACGCTGCTGCGGCTCCCCGGCCCCGTGCAGGCCGTCTTCGAGGAGCGCCTGCGCGCGAAGCTGCCCCTGCGCGCGGACCGGGTGCTGCACCGCATCCGCGAGACGCGCGGCGGGCAGCTCACCGACGGCCGCTTCAAGCACCGCATGCGCGGCGAAGGGCTCTACGCCCAGACCATCCACCAGCTCTTCGCGACGGCGGCGCGCAAGGTGGGCATGCGCGCCTCGTCCGTCACGGAGGCCGCGCCGGACACCTTCCGGCGCCCCGCGCGGCCCTCCACCTCACCCCAGCTGTCGCTCTTCTAGGCAGCGACCGCCGGGCGTCATCTCCGGATGGCTTGGAGGATGGAGAGGAAGATGACGGCGCCCACCGTGGCCACCAGCAGCGAGTACAGGTTGAAGCCCGTCACGTCGCTGCCGCCGAAGAACCTGAACACCCAGCCGCCCACCATCGCGCCGACGACGCCCGCGACGACGTTGGCGAACATCCCCATCCGGGCGTTGGTGCCCTTGATGATGCTGGCCAGCCAGCCCGCGATACCGCCCAACACCAGCAACGAGCAGATATTCATGTCGTCCTCCTCCAGGTAGCGCCCGAAGGCCTACCACACCTCACAACGGTTCGCGGCGGGCGCCACCATCGGCGACCCCGCGGGGCAGGAGAAGGCCTGCTGGAACTGCGGCAGGTTCACGTCCGGCCCCCTGACGCGCAGGAACGCCGGCGAGTGCGAGTCCGTCAGCGCCCGCTGCCGCGCAGCCTCGTTACGAATCTTCGAGCACCACGATTGCGCGTGCGCGAGGAAGAACTGCTGCCCCGGCGTGAAGCGGTAGGAGTTCGCCTTCGCCGCCTGGTCGGGGTGCCCGGCCAGGTACGCCTCCATGGCCGCGTACGCCAGCTTGAGGCCGCCCAGGTCCGCCACGTTCTCGCCCAGGGTGAGCTTGCCGTTCACCTTCACGTCGTCCACGGCGGTGTACTGATCGTACTGGTTCTTCACGCAGGCCACGCGCTCGCGGAAGGCCTTGTCCGACGCCGGGGTCCACCACGTGCGCAGGTTGCCGTCCGCGTCGAACTGGCGGCCCTCGTCGTCGAAGCCGTGGGTGATCTCGTGGCCCACCACCATGCCCATGGCGCCGAAGTTCACCGCCGCGGACGCGTCCCGTCCGAAGAACGGCGGCTGGAGGATGCCCGCCGGGAACACGATCTCGTTGGTGGCCGCGTTGTAGTAGGCGTTCACCGTGGGCGGCGACATGAACCACTCCTGCCGGTCCACCGGCTGGCCCACCTTGCGGAGCTGGCGCGCCTGCTCGAACGCGTCCGCCGCCAGCAGGTTGTCCAGGAACGAGTCGCGCTTCACCACCAGGCCCTCGTAGCTGCGCCACTGGTCCGGGTAGCCGATCTTGTTGGTGATCTTCTTCACCTTCACCAGCGCCTGGGCCTTGGTGTCCGCGTCCATCCAGGACAGCGTGTCCAGGTTGCGCTCGAAGGACTGTTCAATCTGCTGGACCATGTCCAGCGTGGTGGCCTTGCCGTCCGCGCCGAACGTGCGCGCGATGAAGGGCTTGGCCAGCGGGTGCGGCAGCGCCTCGTCGGTGGAGTCCACGCACTTCTTCCAGCGCGCCAGGTCCGCCTTCGCGCCGGTGAGCACCGAGGACTCGAAGCGGAAGAACTCGTCGCGCAGCGCCTTGGGCAGGGCGATCTGGACGGCCTTCACCAGGTGGTAGGAGAGGTACGGTCCGATGTCGCTGGGGCGCTGCTGGCGCACCAGCGCGGACACCTCCGAGAAGAACTTCGGCTGCGTCACGTTGAGCGCCTCACCCGGCGGCAGCCCCACCTCCGCGAAGTACGTGTCCCACTGGAAGGCGGGCGCCAGTTGCTTCAGGCCCTTGCGCTCCAGCCGGTGGTAGACCTTCTCCGGCTCGCGCGTCTCGTCCTTGGGCAGCCGCGCGTTGGCCAGGCGCGTCTCGATGGCGAGGATGCCCGTGGCCTTGCGGCTGGCCACGAAGGGCGCGTCGCCGAGCAGCTCGAAGACCTTCTGCACGTGCGCCTGGTAGGCGGCGCGCGCCTCGCGCATCTTCACGTCCGGCTTGAGGTAGTAGTCGCGGTCCGGCAGGCCCAGGCCCCCGGCGTCCACCACGGCGATGACCTGCGTGGCGTCCTTCTGGTCCTGATCCGACCCGACGCGGAAGAGCGCGTTCACGTCGCGCGCGTGCAGCCACGCCACCGCCTTGGCGACCGCCTGCGGGCTCTTCAGGCCGTTGAGCTTCGCCAGGTACGTGCGCAGCGTGGGCAGCGACTGCTCCAGCTTCGCCTCGTCCATGCAGGAGCCGTAGTAGTCCCCCAGCTGCTTCTCTTCCGGGGTGCCCTCCCCCTGCCCTTCGGCGGCCTTCGTGAGGATGTCGCGCAGCACGGCCTGGTTGCGCTCGGCCACCGTCTCGAAGCCCCGGCTCCAGCGCGCGCGCTCGGCGGGGATCTCCGTGGTCTTCAGCCAGCCGCCGCAGGCGTACTGGTAGAAGTCGTCACAGGGGTTCACGGACGGGTCCATCACCGCGGCGTCCAGGCCCGGGGGCATGGGGCGCTCGGCCATGGGCACCTCCGAAGCCTCCGGCGCGGGCGCGGCCGGCGCGGCGGCGGCCACGGGGGCCGGGGGGGAGGCCTGGGGCGGCTCGGGGGTGGGCTCCGCCGTCTTGCAGGCGGCGCCAAGGACACAGGAGGCGGCGAACAGGGCCAGTCGCTTCAATGCGTACTCCAACACGGACAAGGGGTGAGAATCCGGCGCGCATCAACCCCTGATGCGCGGGGGCATTCCAGCTTCAAGTCACTCGCGTGTGACAGGGCCGCCCTCCGCTGTCCACCAGATGAAGCAATGGCGCCGCGCGTGAAAACGACGGCGCCCCGCGAAGACGCCCCCTCTGCGTGAAGAGGGGACGCTCGCGGGGCGCGCGAAGGACGCCGGGTGAAGCCCGGGGTCAGTCCTCCTTGCCGAGGATGCCGTCCTTGAGGCCGTTGTCCACGGGGTCCTTGCCCAGCCACACGGAGAAGAGCGCGTCCGCGAAGTCCTTGCCCTCCACGTCGATGGACTGGCCGCCGGTCACCTGCACGGTGGTGCCCTTGCCGGGGACGTAGGTCAGGGTCAGCTCCTGGCCCTCCTTCACCTCCGCGGGGATGGCGGCCTTGAAGTTGTCCAGGCGCCCCTGGAGCTTGGGCATGTTCGCGCCCGCGCTCTTCTTGAAGCCGTTCTCGATGGCCTCGGTGATCTGCTCCTTCTTGAGGTCGCGCTTCATGAACATGCGCACGCGCTTGACCTCGTCCGCGTTGAGCAGCGCGGTGGCGTCCTGCGTGGGGTGCTCCACGTAGAGGCCCAGGGTGTAGACCTTGAAGATGGCCTTCTTGCGCAGGCCCACGCCGTTGAGCTTCAGCTCCTTGCCGGCCACGGTGGCGGTATCCGGGTACTTCACCCCCGCGATCTCCTTGGCCATCACGGGCGCGGCGAGGGTCAACGACAGCAGCACGGCGGTCAGCGTCTTCTTCATGGAAATCCTCCGGTGGGTTCCTGCGCGATGTTGGACGCAAACCTAGCCATGCGTCTTCACGAAAGGATCCGCGAAGCACGCTCGCGCCTTGACGTGCCGCGGCGAAACCGCTCGGAAGACGACGTTCCTCGCGGCCCCGGCCCCGCGCGCCCCACCCCGGAGGGCGCGTCCGGCCCCGGGTTCCAATCAAATACAGACACCCGATGAAACACTGTTTCACCTCTCCCGACAGGGAGACGGCGCGGGGTGGATTAGTGGCTCATTTCCGGCCTCACTTTCTCCCAAGCCACTGAATTCACTTGGGATTCAAGCCCCGCCACCGCTCCTCCAAATCGCCCCGGAGGCACGAAACAACAATTCGCATTTCATCGACAAACATTTCAAACGCTGGCTTCGGAGTTTGAAATGACCATCCGCTCTCTCCTTCCTTCCCTGGTTCCTCCCCGCCCTTCCCGCCCCGTCCCCTCAGCGCCCCCCGCTCCGCGCCCCGCGGGGGGGACTTCCGGCGCCCGTCGCGCGCCGGATGGCTTTGAGCCCAACGGGCCCGGCAGGCCTCCCGCGGCCCCTCCCTCCGTGGAGGACCTGCGCGAGGCCGTGCTGCGCTCGAAGCTCAAGGAGGCGGCGGAGGCGTATCGCGAGCGGCAGGAGCGGCCTTCCCCGGCGGAGCTGGGTGACGCCCTCCGGCGCGCCGTGGCTCGCGAGCGGCTGCGCTCCGCGGGCGAGGCCCTGGGCCAGCGGGTCGCCCTCGGCAACGCGGCGCGGGCCGCCGGGGAGGCCCTGCGCGACGCCCTCCCACCGGCGGCTCCAGCCACGACGACCTACACCATCCAGCCGGGCGACACCGTGGGCGACATCGCGTGGAACCTGATGCAGCAGGGCGTGCCGGGGCCGGTGGAGGCCATCGCGAACCAGATCGTCCAGCTCAACGGGCTCACCAACCCGGACCTGATCATCTCGGGCGAGACGCTCCAGCTCCCCGCCGTCCCCGGCGCCCCGACGGGCACGCCCGGCGGCTCGCCAGGGACGCCGGCGGGGACCCCGTCTGTCGGCTCCCCGGGCGCGCCAGCGGGCACGCCGGGCACTCCGCCGGCGGGCGGTCCGACCACGCCGGGAAGCTCCGGCGGCACGGCGCGTCCCGGAGAGCGCTACCCCGTGCCGTCCATCAAGCAGATGTCCTCCGAAGGGACCGAGGACGACTGGAACCAGCAGTCCAACTGCGGCCCCACCACGATGGCGATGATCCTCAAGGGCTACGGCATCGGCACGGACCTGTCCGACGGCGCGTTCATCAACCAGCTGGGCCAGGGCGTGGGCATCACGTCGGCGGGCGTGGGCTACGCGGACATCCAGCAGATGGCCGCGAACAACGGCCTCTCGTCGGAGGTCAACGCGGGGACGGACGTGGGCTGGATCCAGCAGCAGCTCGCGGCCGGCAACCTGGTGGCCGTCAACGGCGAGAGCCACGTCATGCTCCAGAACGAATCGCCGCCGTTCACCTCCGGCAGCTTCAGCGGCGGGCACTGGATCGCCGTCACGGGGATGACGCCCGAGGGCAACTTCATCGTGCATGACCCGTCCAGCACCGTGACGGAGCTGACGCCCTCGGAGCTCCAGCGCTTCCTCGGGGAGCACCAGTACGGCGGCTTCTCCGTCGCCATCCACCCGCCCCCGGGCGTGGCCACCACCGACGCGCCGTCGACGGACGTCACGGCGCAAGGGCAGGCGCTGGAGTCCGTGCGGCTGGCGCCGGGCGCCATGTCGCTCGCGGAGTCCGGCTTCGCGGGGCAGGGCGAGTTCCTGATGCGCATGGCGGAGAAGTACGACGTGCCCATCGACCTGGCGCTCGCGATGCTGTGGAAGGAGTCGCAGTGGGGCAGCGCGGGCGCGTCCGTCGCGGCCAACAACCCGGGTAACATCAAGTTCGTGGGCCAGGAGGGCGCCTACGAGGCCTTCTCGTCCCCGGGCGCCTACGGCAGCTTCGCGGGCTGGCCCACGCTGGAGCAGGGCATCGAGGCGTACTTCAAGCTGCTGGGGACGCACTACCGGACCGAGCTGGACAGCGGCGACTGGACGGCGCTGGTCAACCGCTACGCGCCGCCGTCGGAGAACGACTCCGACCTGTACGTCCGGCAGGTGTACGACTACGCGGCCGAGGTGCGCCGCCAGCTCGGCATCGGGTAGGCCGCTTCCGGATAGACTCCCCGCCCCATGGAGCCGTCCGCCCCCGCCGACGCCATCTACCTCCGGGCCCGCGCCGCGTGGCCCGGGGTGGCGCTCACGCGCGAGGACTTCCTCGCCCACCTCGGGGAGCGGACGGCGGCCGCCGGCGGCGCCCCGGTGCCGCACGGGGAGGACCTGTTCCTGGCGTGCGCCTGCGCGCGGGGACTGCCCGAGGCGCTCGCCCACTTCGAGCGCCAGCACATCCCCGCCGCGCGCCAGGCCCTGGGCCGCCGGGGCATCGCCCCGGACGTGGTGGACGAGGCGCTACAGAGGCTGCGGGAGCGGCTGCTGCTGCCCCGGCCGGACGGGCCTCCGCGCATGGCGGAGTACGACGGCCGGGGCCCCCTGGAGGCGTGGGTGCGCACCGCCGCGCTGCGCCTGGCGATGACCGAGCTGCGCGAGCGCGCCGCGCGCCCCACCGACGCGCTGCTCCCCACGCTGCTGCCCGCCGGGGACGCGTCCTTCGCGGCGCTCAAGCACCGCCACCACGCGGACATCGAGGCGTCCATCGCCGCGGCGCTCGCGGCGCTGGAGCCGCGCCAGCGCACCTTCCTGCGGCTGCACCTGGTGGAGGACGTGGGCGTGGAGGACATCGGGCGGGTGTACGGGGTGAGCCGCGCCACCATGACGCGCTGGCTGAAGGCCGCGCGCGACGCGCTCACCGAGAGGACGCACGCCGAGCTGCGCCGCCGGCTGGACGTCGAGGATCCAGAACTCCACAGCCTGGCCCTGTCGCTCCTGAGCGGCCTGGACCTGAGCGTGCGACACCTGCTGCGCTGAGGCCGCCATGTCCTGCCCCGACGAGAACATCCTCCTGGCCTACTGCGCGCGCTCGCTCGACGCCGCGCAGGCGCGCCTCGTGGAGGCGCACGTGGACGCGTGCTCCACGTGCCTCGCGCTCGTGGCCGAGGCGGCGCGGGGCAGCGAGCCCTCCACCCTGCCGGACGCGCGGGCGCCGGAGCGCCCCGACACGGGCCGGCCCCGCGTCCCCGACGCGGAGCTCCAGCGCGGCACCGTGCTGGGCCGCTACGTCGTCATCGACCGGGTGGGCGCCGGCGGCATGGGCGTGGTGCTGAGCGCGTATGACCCGCAGCTCGACCGCAAGGTGGCGCTGAAGCTGGTGCACTCGATCCAGGGCACCGGCGCGCGGGAGCTGGAGCAGCGGCTGCTGCGCGAGGCGCAGGCGGTGGCGCGGCTGTCGCACCCGAACGTCATCACCGTCTTCGACGTGGGCACGGTGGACGGCCGGCTCTTCATGGCCATGGAGTTCGTCGAGGGCCGCACGCTGCGCCAGTGGATCCAGGAGCAGCCGCGCACGTGGCGCGAGGTGCTGGCGGCGTACCAGCAGGCGGGCCAGGGCCTGGCGGCGGCCCACGCGGCGCACCTCACCCACCGCGACTTCAAGCCGGACAACGTCCTGGTGGACAGGCAGGGCCGCGTGCGGGTGACGGACTTCGGGCTCGCGCGGCTGCCAGACAGCCCCCAGGCGCTGCCCGCGGACACGCTCCCGGCCAGCCTGACGCCCTCCGCCGGGCCGGTGGACCTCACCCGCACGGGCACGCTCATGGGCACGCCCGCGTACATGCCCCCCGAGCAGTGGCAGGGCGAGCCCGGCGACGCGCGCGGAGACCAGTTCAGCTTCTGCGTCGCGCTGTACGGCGCCCTCTTCGGCGTCCGCCCCTTCGCGCGGGGCCAGCCTCCGGACTTCAGCCGCCTCCAGGCCCCGCCCAGGGAGACCGGCGTGCCCGCCTGGGTGCGCCGCGCCGTGGTGCGCGGGCTGAGCGTCTCGCCCGCGGACCGGCACCCCTCCATGGACGCGCTGCTGGCGGAGCTGGCGCGGGATCCGCCCCGCAGGCGCACCCAGGTGGCGCTCGGCGCGGGCGCCCTGGCGGCGGTGGCGGCGCTCACGCTCGCGTCGCGGAGCGCGTCCGACCCGTGCGGCGGCGCGCCCGAGCGCCTGGCGCCCGTCTGGAGCAAGGCCCGGGGCGAGGGCGTGAAGCAGGCCCTGGCCGCCACCGGCAGCCCGCTGGCCGAGGAGGCCTCCGACGCGGTCGTGCGCGCCCTGGAGGACTACGCCCGGAGCTGGGAGGAGGGCTACGTCCGGACCTGCCAGGCCACGCGCGTGCGGCAGGAGCAGCCGGAGTCCGTGCTGGCGCTGCGCATGGCGTGCCTGGACTCGCGCCTGCAGTCACTGGGCGTGTTCGCGGACGTGCTGGAGCACGCGGACGCGCCGCTCGTGGCGAAGGCGGCCGAGGCCGCGCAGAAGCTGCCGCGCGTGTCGGACTGCGCGCGCGTGGAGTCGCTCCTCGCCGTGGTGCCGCCGCCGGAGGGCCCTGGTGTGGCCGCGAAGCTCTCGGACGCTCGCGCCCGGCTCTCCCGCGCGCAGGTGCTGCTGGAGACGGGGCGCTACGCCCAGGGCCTGGGGGACGCGCAGGCGGTGCTGGCGGTGGCGCGCGAGCTGGCGTACCGGCCCCTGGAGGCGGAGGCCCTGCACGCCATCGGGTGGTTCGAGCTGCGGCTGGCCCGCTACGCGGAGGCGGAGCAGCGCTGGACCGAGGGCATGCGCGCCGCGCTCGCCGGCCGGAACGACCTGCTCGCGGCGCGCTCGGAGGCGGACCTCGTCTTCGTGACGGGCTACGAGTTGGAGCACGCCGACCGGGGCCTGGAGCACGCGGCGCAGGCGCGGGCGCTCCTGGAGCGCACCGGCCCCGCGGAGGAGGTGGACGCCCAGATCGAGCACAACCTGGGCGCGGTGGCCTTCGGCGAGGGGCTGCTGCCCCAGGCGCAGCAGCACTTCCAGCGCGCCGCCGCGATCCGCGAGCGCGTCCTGGGCGCGGATCATCCGGACACGGCGAAGAGCCTCACCAACTTCGCGCGGGTGCGGCTGCGCCAGGACGCGCCCGGCGAGGCCCTGGCGCTCTACCAGCGGGTGCTGGACATCCAGCGCAAGCGGCTGGGCCCGCGCCACCCCGCGGTCGCGGACACGCTGGTCCTGATGGGCGAGGTCCGCGAGCGCCTGGAGGGGCCCGCGTCCGTCGTGCCCCTCTACACGGAGGCCCTGGAGATCCGCAGCGCCATGCTCGGGGACACGCACCTGGACACGCTGCGGCTGCACAACCACCTGGGCCGCCTCCACGAAGCCATGGGCACGTTCGCGCTCGCCCGCCAGGAGCATGAACGCGCGCTGGCGCTGACCGTCCAGGCGTTCGGGGCGGACCACGTCGAGTACGCCCTGTCGCTCGAATACCTGGCCCAGATGGAGGAGCAGCAGGGCTCGCTGCCGGAGGCCCTGGCGCGCTACGCGAAGGTCCTGGCCCTCCAGGAGCGGCTGTCCGGCCCCCGGAGCGACGCGGTCCTGCGCGTGCGCGAGGAGCAGGCCCGGGTGCTGCGCGGGACCGGCCACGCGCGCGAGGCCGCGGCGGAGCTGGAGCAGGTGCTGGCCGCGCGCGAGGCCACCGATGGCCCCGGCCACGCGATGCTCGTCTCCAGCCTGACGGAGCTGGCCCGGACCTACCTGGACCTGCGGGAGCCGAGGAGGGCCCGCGAGGCCGCCGAGCGCGCCCTGGCCATCATCCAGCCCCTCGGCTGGAGCGCGGTGCGCACCGCGGAGCTCCAGTTCGAGCTCGCCCGCGCGCGGTGGGACGCGGGCGAGGACCGGCCCCAGGCCCTCGCGCTCGCGGACCAGGCGCTGGCCACCTTCCAGCAGGCCGGCCCCACCCACCACGCCCGGGCCGAGGATGTGTTGCATTGGAAGCAGTCCCGGCGTCCCGCCCCGGCCGCCGCAACTCGCTGATCAATTCTTGGATAATGGGAAGACTCTTCCCTTCAGGAGCGGCCATGAGCTTTCTCTCCCGCCTCAAGCCCGTCTCTCCCCCTCCCCCCAGGCCCCAGCCCCCACCGGACGCGGGTGTCCACGCGCGGCCGCCCGGCCATGGCGCGGCGCCGCCCCCTGGCAGTGGCGCGCGCGCCGTCCCGCCGGAGGACCAGCAGGCGCGGAGGGATCCGTCCGGAGGCAACGGGCAGGGCCTCTCCGTGGACAGCTTCGATCCGGACCGGGTGGCCATGTACTCGTCCCCGGGGACCGCCACGTGCGGCCTCATGCCCCGGGACCGCCGCCCCCTGGACAACGACCCCGCCCGCCAGGGCCACAAGGACCCCAGCGGCAGGCCCGGAGGGGCCGGCGTCGTCGCCGACGGAGCCGGGGGGTTCATCCGGAGACTCCTCGGCGGCGGGAAGGGCTCCGACGAGGCGAAGTCCACTCCGGGCCAGAAGTCGAAATCCTTCCTCTGACGCGGGGCGGACGCCGCGGCGCTCAGCCCCCCAGGGGATCGCCGCCCGACGCGCTCGGCCCGGGGAGCAGCACCAGCCCCTCCCTGGCGAAGCGCGCCACCTCCGCGTGGACCTCCGCGGCGGCCATGCCGGTGGCCTGGGTGACGGCCTGTTCGGACAGGCCCTCCACGGCCATCTTCAGCACCAGCAGCGCGGGCGGCGTGGCCTCCATGTAGAAGGTCACCAGCCGCTCCGGGTGGCGCCACAGCAGGGCCAGCTCCTGGCCCTCCTCGGGCACGTCCTGCGCGCCCCGGGCCCGCACGAAGGCGCAGAGCCGGTAGGGCTGCTCCAGCACCGCGAGCGTGGGGTTGGGCGTCAGGCGCTCCACGGCCTCCGGAATGACCTCCTCGGAGGCGAAGACGGCGAAGTCCGTCCACTCGAAGCGCGCGAGCGCGGGCAGGAACGGCGGCAGCGACCGGGGGGCCGCGACGTCCGCGACGAAGGGGGCGAAGCCCTCGCCCAGGCGGTTGATTTCGTGGTGCTTCGCGGGCCGCGTGCGGGTGTAGCCCTCCACCAGCGCGTCCCACGCTTCCGGCGCCGCCGCCCGGCGCGTCAGCGGGAAGAGCTTCTCCAGGGTGGAGCGCACGTGGCCGCGCACGAACTGGCCGTAGAGCGCCATGCGCTCCGGGTCCACGTCCCAGCCCGGGTGCGACGCGGACAGCGTCGACACCCCCTCCGCGCCAGGAGGGCCCGCGAGGTACGCGTCCATGCTGTCGAAGAAGTGCTTCAGCGCCGGCTTCATCGCGCGCCCTCCGCGAGCACGGCGCGCGCCTGGTCCGCCTCGTCCAGCACGGCGTCCAGCGAGGGGATGGCCTGGTCCCACTCGATCAGCGTGGACACCGGGCCGGTGCGCTCCAGGGTGTAGCGATACAGCGCCCACACGTCGTCGCAGACGCGGTCCCCGTGCGTGTCGATGAGGACCGTCTCGCGCACGTCATGGCCGGCCAGGTGGATCTGCACCACGCGCTCCAGGGGCAGCGCGTCCACGAAGGCGCGCGGGTCATAGCCGTGGTTCCTCGCGTTGACCCAGACGTTGTTCACGTCCAGGAGCAGGCCGCAGTCCGCGGCCTCCACCACCTGCCGCAGGAAGTCCGCCTCCTTCAGCGTGCCGCCCGGCATGGCCGCGTAGTAGCTGGGGTTCTCCAGGAGGAAGGGGCGCTCCACGCGCGCCATCACCTCGCGCACGCGCGGCACCACGTGCTCCACCGCGGCCTCGGAGAAGGGCAGCGGCAGCAGGTCGTGCAGGTGCACGCCGCCCAGGCGCGAGTAGCACAGGTGGTCGGAGAAGAACGGCGCGTCCAGCCGCTTCACCAGCGCGGCCAAGCGGGTGACGTAGTCGTCGTCCAGCGCGTCCGGCCCGCCGATGTTGAGGCCCACGCCGTGCGGCAGGAGCGTCCAGCGCTCGCGGCACGCGTCCAGGGCGCGCTGGGAGCGGCCGCCCAGGGTGAGGAAGTTCTCCGGGATGATCTCCACCCAGTCCAGCGCGCGCGGCGTGCGGGGCAGCGCTTCGTAGAAGTCTCGGCGCAGCCCGATGCCCGCCCCCAGTGGCTTCAACCCATGGCGGTCTGCGTAGCGGGGGGACGGCATGCGGCGCTCCTCCTGGGAGTCGGAGACTGCGGATGCGGCGGGTGGAAACAACACGGGCGGCAGGAAGAACGCTTCCCGCCGCCCGCGAGCCTGGGAGGAGACCTGTCACGCAGGCCCTCCCGGGGGAGGACTACTTCTTGCCGCTGCAGGAGCCGGCGCCGCAGGAACCGGCGCCGCAGCTGCCCTCGGCGCCCTTCTCCTGGGTCGCGGCGGGGGCGGCGGCCGGAGCGGCGCTGTCGGCGGGCTTGTTGCTGCAGCTGGCCTCGGCGCCCTCCGCCGCGCCCGGCGAAGCGGCGTGCACCTTGCCCTCCGAGGCCTTGTTGGACGCACAGCCGGTGGCCAGCGCGCCGAGGGACAGGGTGCCGACAACCGCCGCAAGAGCCTTGACGTTCATGTGTTGCTTCCTTTCGTACCGCGTGGGGTGTGACTACGGGGGAGACAGACGACGACAACTATGGCTTGAACTGCGTGGAGCCCCAGGCGTCGACCGTGACCTCGGCCCGCTCGCCCACCTTCAGCAGCAGCGCCTCGGTGCGCTGGATGCCGTAGGCCTCCAGGGGGATCTGGAACTTCGCGCGCACGCGCAAGAGCTCGCCCGCGGCGCGGTTCTTCGTCTCGGCGGTCTCCTGGAGGTACGTGGCCGTCACCTCCACGGGCTCCTCGCGCGTGACGCCATGAATCGTGAAGGTGCCCTTCGTCTTCAGCACCACCGGCTTCGCGTTGGCCAGCGGCGCGGGCAGGGCCACGTCCTTGAACTCGAAGACGATGTCCGGGTGCTTCGCCGCGTCCAGCCAGCGGTCGTTCTGCAGGTGGCCGTCGCGCGTCTCGTTGCCCGTCTTGATGGAGCGCACCGGCACCTGGAAGCGGCCGCTGGCCTTCTGCCCCTTCACGTCCACGCGGCCCGTCACCTGGTTGGACAGGCCGTTGATGACCTCCAGCGGCGCGTCCAGCACGAACATCACCGTGTCGCGGCTGTTCGGATCATGGAAGACGAAGTGCTTCTCGGAAGGCGCGGGCTCCGCGGCGGACGCGGACAGCGACAGGGTGGCGGCGAGCATCAGGACGCTGCGGAACATGGCGGACCTCATCGACGGAAGCCGCGAACCTCGCGGATGCATGCGATACGCGACAACCGGGAATCGGTTACGGCCCCTTCTCATTCCGGAGATTCACCCCGCGTCGTCCGGGGTTCGCCCGCCCTCCAACGCCTCACGCAACCCACTGCCCGGCGCAGCATGGAGCGTGATGCCGCCTGGGTCAATTCTGACGCCGAGATTTTCAAGCAAAGCTCCCTCTTCAGAGAATGCAGGAGCCTCCAGGTGACGGGCAAGCAGCGCATCGAAGAGCGGCTGGCCCGCGACCGTGTCCACGGCCTCGCCGAAGCGGGCGAGCGTCGCCGTGGGGCCCCGCGTGGCGAGCAGCTCCAGCACGTCCTCCAGGCGGCCCCTGCCCCGCGTCACGCGGCGCAG
The DNA here is from genome assembly GCF_041903675.1 of Corallococcus sp. RDP092CA. NCBI lineage: Bacteria > Pseudomonadati > Myxococcota > Myxococcia > Myxococcales > Myxococcaceae > Corallococcus > Corallococcus sp. RDP092CA. The sequence continues at coordinate 93,023 of NZ_JAYESI010000017.1, forward strand.
CTCCACGTCCAGGTGGAGCGCGAAGAGCGCGCCGGTCCAATAGATGCCCAGGAAGTTCCCCTCCTCGGCGATGACCTCCTTCATGGGGCGTGAGCGCGCGGCGGCCCGGCCTCGCGCGAAGCCGTCCGTCAGCTCGGACCAGGCCTGCGGGGCCGTCTGTCGCCCCGAGCGCGCGCGGGCGAGCTCCGTGTAGTAGGTGGCGAGCCCCTCGGTGAGCCAGGCCTGCCGGGGCACCAGGGCCGGGTGCGTGAGGTGGAGCATCTCGTGGAGGGCGACCCAGTCCTTCGCGAAGGACGCGGCGGTGGCGTCCTGGCCCACGAGGATGGAGATGCTGGGCGGAGCGCTCCACTGGGTCATGCCGAAGACGCCGGGCGCGCTCTCGCCGGGTACGGGCACGACGCGCACGGTGACGCGCGGATACGGGAAGGCCTTGCGCACGGTGAGCACTTCACGCCCGGCTTGCGCGAGCCACGCGCAGACCTCCGCGTCCGTCAGGTGCGTGAAGCGGCCCAGCAGCGCGACCTCCACCTCGGACGCGCCGACGTGCGCCTCGCAGCGCCTGCCGCCGAAGGCGTGGAAGCCCGCGTCGATGAGGTCCTCGCCGCGCAGGTGATAGACGCCGGCGTCACCGGGCCTCCAGGGCAGGAGCGCGTCCGCGCCGGACACGGTGAGGTCCACGCGCATCCCAGGCGTCACGCGCGCGGGCGTCAGCAGGTAGGCCTTGCCGGCCACGTGCCACGCGTCCCCCTCGCCCATGCCTCCGAACAGGTGGCGGCCCCCGCCGCGAGGCGAAGAGGCCAGCGGGTAGTGGTAGCGGATGACGCGCGTCCCTTCGGGCACCCGCACCACGCCGTCCCTGGGGAAGACCTCGAACCGGGTGCCGACCTCGTCCACGACGGCCAGGGACACCACCCGCCCTGGCTGCCGGAAGAGGAACTCGCGCGGGAACCCCCGAGGCAGGAAGACCTCCACGTCCAGACGCGGCGTGGAGTCACGCGTGTACGCGACGGCGTAGCGGAGGGGAGCGGCCTCGGCCCAGGGGGCCGGGAGCAGCGCGGAAGCGCACGCGGACAGCGCGAGCACGCATCCCACCCACCCCGCGCGGACCACCGTCGTCTTCATTGCGTCCACCTTGCCCCCGCGGTCCACGGTCCGCGCGACAGGACTCCACGGTGGGCCCCATGCCGTCCAGCCCGGAATGCGGAGCGCTGGAGGTCGCGCCGGCGGGACGTCCGCCTAGAGAGGCTTCTTCCGCGCCGAGCGGACCCGGCGCGCGGGAGCGCTCCCCGCCCCCGCGATGGCGCCGACACGGCGCTTCCGGGAAGGCGCCTCCTTGCGCGAGGCGGGGAGCCGCCGGGGCGCCGCCGCGCGCGCGTGAGCCGTGCGGGGTGAGTCGTTCCTGGCGCTCCCCTCCCCCCCGGGCGCACCCGCGATGAGCAGCGCGCGCGCCGCGTCCAGGATCTCCTCCGCCAGCGGCTGCGTCGCGGTGGCCCGGGCGAGCGTCATCGCGCCGAAGCACAGCGCCACCGTCGCCAGCATCTGCTGGCGCGGCGTCGCGCCCTCGCGCGCGGGCACCTGCGCCTGGGCCTCGCCCACCAGGTCCTCCAGCCCCTCTCCGAACGCGGCCTGGACCTCCGGCGTGGCGCGCGTCAGGTCCGACAGGAGCGACGGCATCATGCACGTGGTGTCCCCCGTGTCCCGGTCGTACTGCCCCAGGTAGCGCCGCGCGAAGCGCTCCAGGAACTCCGTCCCCCGCACCTCCCCCAACCCCTCGAGCCAACGCGTCCTGCGCGCCTGCATGAAGGCGCGCAGCGACTCCGCGAGCAGCGCCTCCTTGGAGGCGAAGTGCGCGTAGAAGCCGCCCACCGTCAGGCCCGCGGCCCGCATCACCCGCTCCACGCTCGCGCCGCTGAAGCCCTCCGCGCGGAACAGCCGCTCCGCCGCCGCGAGGATGCGCGCGTGCGTGGCCTGCTTGTGCTCGGCGGTGTAGCGCATCGCCCCTACTCCTTGCCGGCCGCGCCCGGCGGCCGGAACACCATGCACGTCGTGGTGCCGTGCGCGTAGAGCGTGCCCTGCTCGTCCACCAGCCGCCCCTGCGCCGTCGCCACGCGGCCGCCCAGGTGGATGACCTCGCCCCTGCACAGCAGCGGCCCCGTGTCGTGCGCGATGCCCCTCACGTAGTTCACGTGCAGCTCCAGCGTCGTGTAGCCCGCGCCCACCGGCAGCATCGTGTGGATGGCGCACCCCATCGCCGAGTCCATCAGCGTCGCGGCCAGCCCGCCGTGCACCATCCCGATGGGGTTGTAGTGGTGCTCGCCCGGCTTCACGGCGAACACCACCCGCCCCTCCTCCACCTCCACCGGCGTGAAGCCCATCAGCTCCGCGATGGGCGGCGCCGGCAGCTCACCGCGCTGGATGGCGCGCAGGTACTCCAGGCCCGACAGCTTCTTCGCCGCGGAGGCCCCCTCCCGGGGGTCCCTCCACGTCACCGTCCGCGTGCGCGGATCCCCTGCCTGCTCGCTCATCGGGCTCCCTCGGGCTTGAACTCATGGAAGGATGGTCATAATACCATCCCGGTCAATGCCTGGAGTCAAGGAGCTCGCGATGGGACAGCGGCGCGTCGTCGTGACGGGAATGGGGCTCATCAGCCCGTGTGGCATCGGCGTGGAGCCAAGCTGGGACGCGCTGGTGAACGGCAAGAGCGGCGTGGGGCCCATCACCCTCTTCGACGCGAGCGCGCTCGACTGCCGCTTCGCCGGCGAGGTGAAGGGCTTCGACCCGGAGGCCTACCTCGAACGGCGCGAGGTGCGCCGCATGGACCGCTTCGCGCAGTTCGCGGTGGCCGCGTCGGACATGGCCATCGCGGACGCGGGGCTGGTCATCACCGAGGAGAACGCCGAGCGCGTGGCGGCCATCATCGGCTCCGGCATCGGCGGCATCGGCAGCCTGGAGGAGACCCACCGCAAGGCGCTGGAGAAGGGGCCGGACCGCATCAGCTCCTTCTTCATCCTCCAGATGATCATCAACATGGCGCCCGGCTACATCTCCATGCGCCACGGCATCAAGGGCCCGTCCTGGTCCACCAACTCCGCGTGCTCCACCAGCGCCCACGCCATTGGCGAAGCGATGCGCGGCATCCAGCGCGGCGAGTTCGACGTGGCGCTGGCCGGCGGCGCGGAGGCCCCCATCTCCATGCTGGGCGTGGGCGGCTTCGCCGCGATGAAGGCCCTGTCCAACCGCAACGACGCCCCCCAGGCCGCGAGCCGCCCGTTCGACAGGGACCGCGACGGCTTCGTGCTCGCTGAAGGCGCGGGCATCCTCATCCTGGAGGAGTACGAGCACGCCCGCGCCCGGGGGGCCCGCATCCTCGCGGAGCTGACGGGCTACGGCGCCAGCTCCGACGCCTACCACGTCACCTCGCCCGCGCCCGGCCACGACGGCGCCCAGCGCGCGATGCGGGCCGCCATGAAGGACGCGCGCCTCGCCCCCGCGGACATCGGGTACCTCAACGCCCACGGGACCTCCACGGACATCGGCGACGTGCTGGAGATGGAGGGCGTCGCCAGGGTGTTCGGCGACGCGGCGAGGCAGCTGGCCATCTCCTCCACCAAGTCCATGACGGGCCACATGAACGGCGCGGCGGGCGCCGCCGAGGCCGTCATCAGCATCCTCGCCCTCACCCGCGGCGTGCTGCCCCCCACCATCAACCTGGAGCACCAGGACCCGCGCATCCCCCTCGACTGCGTGCCCAACACCGCCCGCGAGACGCGCGTGACCGCCGTGATGAGCAACTCCTTCGGCTTCGGCGGCACCAACGTCGCGCTCGTCTTCCAGCGACTCCAGGACCCCCGTTCATAATCTGTAAAAAATCTGGCGCCCTTTTACTGACTTTTCCCCAGTGATATCGCGCCGCGTCAGTCAAGGGTTGACAGCGCGGTGCGCGGGCGCCGGCGCCGCACACCCGGGGTGCCTGAAAGCCCCGTGATTACATGGGATTACGTCCCTGTACGCCCAGGGTGGGGGCAGTCAACCCTTCGCGCGTCGCCTGCGGGACAGCGCCCCGGCGGAGCGAAAACGTTGATTGCAAATCGGTAAATCGATTTGCAGAGTGGCTCCAGAGACCCGGCGTCGGAGCGCGCCTCCTGACGCGGCCCGCCGGGGGTTGGAGCCATGAACAACGACAACGCTCTGAACGCGAACGTGGGGCTGAAGCTTCGGGGCCTGCGCTTGCAACGCAACATCAAGCAGGCGGACGCGGCCAAGGACCTGGGGGTGTCCCCCGCGTACCTGAACCTCATCGAGAAGGGCAAGCGCGTGATGCCCTTCCCGCTGCTGTGGAAGGCGCTGCGCTACTTCGAGCAGGACCCCGAGCAGTTCATGTCCACGCTGGGCGAGGGCCGCGTGGACGAGGCCCTGGCGAAGCTGCTCGACGAGCCGCTCCTCAAGAGCCTGGACATCGACTCGGAGTCGCTCCAGTCGCTGTCCGCGGAGCCGAAGCTGGCCGGCACCGTCGCGGCCCTGTTCAACCTCTACAAGAACACGCGCACGCAGCTGGAGAACGTGCTCGCGCAGCTCAACGTGGAGGAGCGCACGCGCACGCAGGGCTCCACCTCCGGCCTGGGCGGTACGACGCCGGGCGTGCGCTTCGACTACTCGCCCTTCGACGAGGTCAGCGACTTCCTGGAGAAGCACCGCAACTACTTCCCGGAGCTGGAGGAGCAGGCGGAGGGACTGCGCCGCGACTTCCGCCTGGAGCAGCAGCTCACCAGCAGCCAGCTCATCCGCATGCTGGAGGAGCGCTTCGACTTCAAGGTGCAGATCGAGCGCGCGGCCAGCGGCTCCTCCGTGGTGCGCCGGTTGGACCTGGACGCGCGCACGCTCACGCTGTCGCCGGACCTCACGGAGCAGCCGCTGAAGTTCCAGGTGGCCGCGTCCATCGGCCTGATGGTGATGGACCGCGAGAAGCTGGTGGAGCGCATCCTGGGCGCGGGCCGCATGCGCCACGGGGAGACGGAGCGCCTCATCAAGGTGAACCTGGCGAACTACTTCGCCGGCGCGCTGATGCTGCCCTACGGCGAGTTCTTCAAGGAGGTGCAGCGCACGCGCTACGACGTGGAGCTGCTCTCCAACATCTTCGGCACCACCTACGAGACGGTGGCCCACCGCATCTGCAACCTGTCCGACCCCAAGCGCCAGGGCCTGCCCTTCCACTTCCTGCGCGCGGACATCGCGGGGAACATCTCCAAGCGCTACAGCGGCACCGGCATCCGCTTCGCGTCCGGCGGCGGCTCCTGCGCGAAGTGGGCGGTGCACCTGGCGTTCCTCAACCCGTCGCAGATCACGCGCCAGTACTCCATCATGCCGGACGGCACGACGTACTTCTGCTTCGCGAAGGTGCAGTTGCAGCCCATCGAAGGCTCCATCGTGAAGGGCACGGCGTACTCCATCGGCCTGGGCACGCACGCGGAGAACGCGAAGTACCTGGCGTACGGCCTGCCCACCAACGACCTGCGCAAGGACGCCATCCCCAGCGGCATCTCCTGCCGCTTCTGCGAGCGCACGGACTGCAACCAGCGCGCGGCCGCCAGCTACCGCTTCGCCTTCGCCTTCGACGAGTACACGAAGAAGGACTGCTTCTTCTCCCCGCTGCTCGTCCACGAGAAGGAGAAGGGCGAGCGCAACGGAAACGCGGAAGGCCCTGGCAACGGCGCTGAATCCAGCGAGAAGCACGATTCGTTGGACAGGGGCGCCCGCCGCCGCAAGGTTCACGAGAACTGACATGCACCCGTCCGACAACGAACGCGCCCACATCGCCGACGCCATCCAGAAGCAGAAGAACGCGCTCGCCCCGCTGCGCATCACCGGCTCGCCCGCGGAGGTGGGCCAGGGGCTGGTGGCGCTCGCGGAGCTGTACGGGATGCTGGAGGACCACGCGCAGAGCCGCGAGCACTACGAGGAGGCCTACGGCTTCTTCAAGACCGCGGGCAACAAGGCCGGCCAGGCGCAGGCCCTCTTCGGCCTGGGCGTGGTGAAGGCCTACTTCGAGGATCACAAGGGCGCCATCGAGCACATGGCCACCGCCGCCCTGCTCTTCAACGAGTCGCGCGACCGCGATGGCGAGGCGCTCGCGCGCGCCTGCATCGGCGAGTCCCTGCGCGCCATGGGCGAGGTGGACGGCGCCGAGGAGAAGTACCAGGAGGCGCTCATCCTCTTCCGCCAGACGCGCAACACGGAGCGCATGGCGCGGCTGCTGCTGGACATCGGCGACCTGCGCATGGCCAAGGGCGAGTACGAGCCGGCCCGCAAGCGCTTCCTGGAGGCCGTGCCGCTGCTGGAGCAGGGCGAGGACCCGGACGCGCTCGCGCTGGGGCACCTGCTGCTGGGCGAGGCGGAGGGCCTGCTGGGCCACCACGACAACGCGCGGCCGCACCTGCTGCGCGCGGTGGACGTGTACGGGGAGCTGCACGACCACGTCTACGAGGCCCGCGCCCGCTGGGACCTGGGGCTGTCCTGCTACTACCTCCAGGACTACGCCGCGGCCCGCGAGCAGTTCGAGGCCGTGCTGCCCATGTACGAGGACCTGAAGCAGCACGACGAGGTGGCGAAGGTGAAGAACGTCCTCGCGCACTTCGCCGCGCGCGGCGTGTAGCCCCGCGCGCGGCTGGGTCTCCTCCGGCCCCGCGTCAGGCCTGGAAGCCCGCGCCCACCGCCAGCGCGAGCAACCCGATGACGCCCGCGGCGATGGCGGCGTAGCGCCACTCGCCGCGCAGGCCCAGGAGCGTGCCCGCCATCGCCAACCGCGCCACCGGCGTCACCAGCAGCATGGACGCCGCGCCCTTGCGCAGCAGGTCGATGGCCACGTGCACGGACTCGTCGCGCGGCAGCAGCTCCAGCCCCAGCGATGCGATGAACATGCACCCGCTCGCCACGGCCCCGGCGCGCAGCACGCGGGCGATCCACCGCTCGCCGGCGGCGAGCCGCCTGGCTCCCCGGCGCTCGCGTGGGAGCGCCTCCGGCTGGGTGATGGGCTCATGCGGGAGCTCCTCGTGGAGCCCCGCGTCCAACGCCACCGTCGTCGCCCGCGCGTGACGACGAGGGGGTCCTGCCTCCGGAATCATCACCGACGGGTGGACACCGGGTAGCTCAGGCTCCGCTTCACTCATTTCCATACGCTCGGCCACAACCCCTCCCCTCCCTTCCACAACATCTGTCCGGCCACGACCAACAGGACGACCGCGAAGAGCTTCTTGAGCACCGCGGTCGGCGTCCTCAGCATCAGCCTGCTGCCCACGGAGGCCCCGGCCAGCACCCCGACGACGAGCGGCGCCACGAGCCCGAGGTTCAGCTGGCCGCGCCACGCGTAGGCCGCGACGCTGGCGGCGCCGGTGACGCCCACCATCAGGTTGCTGGTGGCGCTGGCGACCTTGAACGGCACGCGCATGCCGTAGGTCATCAGCGGGACCTTCAGCGGGCCGCCGCCCACGCCCAGGAGCGCGGACAGGCCGCCCGCCACGAACGAACCGGAGATGCCCAGCGGGTAGTTGCCGGGCACGTAGTTGGACGTCGTCGCGGGCTCCCGGAGGGGGTTGCGCAGGAGCATCATCTGCAGCGCGACGAAGAGGGTGAAGAGGCCGAACACCACGGCCACCATCGCCTCCGCCACGAAGGCCGCGACGAGCCCTCCGGCGATGGCCCCCATCACCGTGGCCAGCTCCAGCGTCAACCCCAGCCGCAGGTCGCTCAGCTTGTTCTCCACGTAGCTGGCGGCGGCGGCGCAGGAGTTGGCCACCACGCACATCAGGCTCGCGGGGACCGCCTGCTCCAGCGGGATTCCAAAACCCAACACCAGCACCGGCACCAGGACGATGCCGCCCCCGATGCCCAGGAGCGCCCCCAGCCCACCCGCCAACACACCCGCCGCCATGAGGAGCAAGACCGTCATTCCCTATCGAGGATAGGAGGCACTCCTCGCTTCGGATAGCGGCTCGCCCCCGAGGGCAACCTGCTCGTTCGGTTGGACGCCCTGCACGCGGACGCGGCCCCGCGACGCGGGCCGTGTGGAGCCGTTCACTGCGCGGCGGTGGCGCCCAGCGTCCCCTCTGGAAACTCCTCCAGGAACCGCGCGCGCGTGCGCGGCGTGTAGGTGCCGCGCGCCATGTAGCCGTGCAGCTTGCGGAGGAGCCCGCGCGTCACCTCCAGCGCGGCGTCCAGCTCCCGCGCGAAGTCGAAGTGATCATTCCGGTACAGCTCCTGGAAGGAGAGCTGTGAGAACGCGGGCAGCGCGCGCACGCGCCCCAGCGGGCTGGAGAGCAAGAGGCCGGAGACGTAGAGCCCGCGCACCCAGCCGTCCAGCTCCGCCTTGGTGGGGGCCTGGCCCACGCGCTCCTGGGACGCCAGCCGAACCAGCTCGTAGATGCCCCGCCCGATGCCGCGCAGCGGGATGCCGGGGCTCTTCACCACCTGGAACTTCTCCCGCAGCCGCGCCGTCCCCACCCCGTCCGCGCCGTCCTGTTCGCGCAGGAAGAAGAGCGTCTGGGCCCACTCCACCTGGCGCCGCGCGTCCCAGGCGCGCTCGCCCCGGCGGCGGTGGCGCAGCACCAGCTGATCCACCAGCGGGTGGAGGCGCCGGTCCAGGCTCAGGTGCGTGAAGTAGCCGGCGAGGATGGCCAGGCCGGCCTCCGTGCCCACGAGGGCGCCCGAGGCCACCAGCTCCGCCATCTTCAGGCCCAGGCCCACCGGGGCGCGCTCGTGGTACAGCCGCGCGAAGAGGGGCCAGTCAGCCTCCGGCCGCATCAGCGCGCCCAGCCCCCCGCGCACGCCGGCGCACAGCGGCAGATCCGGCAGCGCCGCGCCGAAGCGCGCGTACGGCAGGTCCTCGGACAACGCGCGCACCCAGTCGGCGGGGAGCCCGTCCGGGTGGGCGGCCAACCGTTCGATGGCCGTCAGATGCAGCAGCAGGGTGGGCATTGGGAGTGCACAGCTATCCAGCACGCCCGGTCATTGCAATGCCGGAGTGGCAACCAGCGCTTTGCGAGCAACACGCAGCGCGTCTACAGTCGCGCCCCTCGGATCACCCCCTCCCTCTTCGTCCCAGGAGTCCACGTCGCCATGCAATTCAGTCTCGTCTCCGGTGAAGCCGCGCCGGTGAGCGGTGAGCTGCTCGTCATCCCCCTCTTCGAGGGCGAGCTGGGTGATTCCGCCCCCGCGCCGCTGAAGGCCGCGGACTCGGCCCTGGAGGGGAAGCTGCGCGCCGCCGCCACCCAGGAGGGCTTCAAGGGCAAGGTGGATCAATCCTTCCTGCTGCACACCCTGGGGAAGCTGGGCGCGGATCGCGTCCTGCTGCTGGGCCTGGGCAACCGCGCGCGCTTCCAGCCGGAGGTGCTGCGGCTGGCCGCGGGCCGCGCGGCGAAGACGGCGCAGCGGCTGAAGGCCACGGCCATCGGCTTCCGCGTGCCCGCCACGGACGACGCGGCCACGGCCGTGCGCGCGGTGGTGGAGGGCCTGAAGCTGGGCGTCTACCGCTTCGACAAGTACAAGTCCTCCGCGCGCGAGGACAAGGGCGCCGCCAGGCTGGGCCGCGCCACGCTGTCCCTGCCCGAGGGCGCGGAGCGGTCGCGCGCGCTGGACGACGCGCTCCAACTGGGCCTGAAGCTGGCGGAGGCCGTCAACTGGGCGCGCGACCTGGTCAACGAGCCCCCCAACGTGGTGACGCCCACGAAGCTGGCGCAGGCCGCGCAGCAGGCCGCCAGGGAGGGCGGGCTCACCGCGGAGATTGGCGGGCGCAGGGAGATCGAGCGCCTGAACATGGGCATGTTCCTGGGCGTCACCGCCGGCAGCGTGCAGGAGCCGCGGCTCATCCACCTCATCTACACGCCGAAGAACGCGAAGGACGCGAAGCGCGCCCCGCTGGCGCTGGTGGGCAAGGCCATCACGTTCGACTCGGGCGGCCTGTCGCTCAAGCCCACCGAGGGCATGGTGGACATGAAGACGGACATGGCGGGGTCCGCCGCGGTGCTGGCCGCGATGAAGGTCATCGGCGCCGTGGTGAAGCCGCCCTTCCCCGTGCACGCATTCATCGGCGCGTGCGAGAACATGCCCTCCGGCACGGCGTACAAGCCCGGTGACATCCTCACCGCGCGCTCCGGCAAGACGGTGGAGATCACCAACACGGACGCGGAGGGCCGCCTGGTGCTGGGCGACATGCTCACCTGGGCCGGCGAGCACGAGCCGTCCGCCATCATCGACCTGGCGACGCTCACGGGCGCGTGCATGGTGGCGCTGGGCAACTACATCGTGGGCGCCTTCGGCGACGACGACGACACGGTGAACAGCGTGCTCACCGCCGCGCGCGCCGCGGGCGAGGAGATGTGGCGCCTGCCCGTCAGCGACCTGCAGAAGGACGCGCTGCGGTCGGAAGTGGCGGACATGAAGAACTCCGGCGAGCGCTGGGGCGGCGCCATCAACGCGGCCCTCTTCCTCAAGGAGTTCGTGGGCGACACGCCCTGGGTGCACCTGGACATCGCCGGCCCGTCCAACAGCCCCAAGGAGCGCGGCTACCTCAACAAGGGCGCCACCGGCGTGGGCGCGCGCACGCTGGTGGAGCTCGTGCGCCGCAAGGCCGCGGAGGTCGCCTCCCAGCCCGAGCCCGCGAAGGCCGCGCCGAAGCGCGCCAGGGGCAAGTCCGCCCGCGCGTAGTCCGCGCTACCGCCGGGCCCCGGGCGTGAGCCGCGCGGGGCACCCGGCCGTCAGGGCGTCCGCGGCGTGGAGCGCACGGCCACGCTCGGCTCCGGGAGCGGACGGACGCCGGCCATCAGGGCGTCCACGCTCTCCGTGATGTCGGCGGAGGCCTCGGTGGGCCAGGTGGCCAGCATCATCAGCACGCGGCCGGAGTTGCCCTCGCGCACGGCCACCTTGCCGCGCACACCCTCCCCCACCTGGAAGTCGAACCCCACCGCGCTGTCCGACAGCGCGATGGGCTGCGGGTCCGTGGTGGTGAAGCCCGGCTGCTGGCGCAGCCCCTGCGTCAGCCGCTCCGCGAACTGCACGGGCGTGGCCACGCCGGGCGCCACCTGGAGCACCACCTGGGCCCCCGTCACGCGGTGGCGCAGGATGACGGGGATCGCCAGCCCCTCCGGCGTGCGCTCGTTCGTCTCGTCCAGTTGCCACTCGGCCGTGGGCCGGATGATCTCGAAGCCCAGGTCCTCGTCCACGTAGCGCCGCGTGGTGGACGCGACGGCGGACTCCCCCGAAGCCGCGCCGGAGCCGCCCGTGCCGGGCTCCTCCGCCCGCGTCACCGCCGTCCGGGACGCGCCACACGCCGTGCTCAGCAGAAGCACTCCCCACCCCAACATCCGCATCGCGCCCATGTCGCTCGTCCCCCTCCTGCCGCCAGCCGTGGGGAGGAACGTGGCCACCCGCCTCCGGGCACGCCAGGGGCACACGGGGGCGGTGTGCGCTGTCCGACGGTGGAAACTCCGCGCCCGGGCCCGGCCTACGTCAGGCCGCCCTGGAGGGTGCGGTAGGTGTTGGCCAGCCGCTCGGCCACGTCCGCGGGCAGCACGTTGCGCGCGGAGAACAGGGCGTAGGACACGAACGCGTCCAGCGCCTCCAGCGCCATGGCCCGGCCCACCGCCTCGCCGCCGCTGGTGGACACGTTGGCGCGCAGCCGGGCCACGTCCACGCGCCCGTCCGGCCCCAGCGTGACGCCCTGGTACGCGTCCTCCAGGCCCGGCGGCGGCGCGTCCACGAAGCCGCGCAGGAGGTCCACGTCGCGGCCCGCCTCGCGCAGCGCGCGGTGCACCAGCGACAGCAGGAGGTTGTAGCGCTCCTCCGCGGACAGCAGCTCCCAGGCCATGCCCTCCACGGCGGGGCCCGGCGCGGGAGGGGGCTCCGGGGCCCGGACGGCCAGGTGGCCGCCGCGCACCGCCTCCTCCACGCCGCTGTAGAAGGCGTACTGGCTGCCCGCGTAGGCGGCCCGGAGCGCGCCCAGCGTCGCGCCCCCGCCCAGCCTCGCGAACAGGGCCTCCTCTCCGGGCAGCGCGCCCTGGGGGCCGGGCGCCACGCGCAGGTCGTCCGGGAAGCGGCGGCGCAGGCGGCCCGTCTCCTCCGCGCGCTTGATGCCGGTGAGCACCAGGTCGCGCGTGCGCTCCGGCAGCTTCACCGCGTCCACCGCCGGGGTCTTCGACTCCAGGAAGAGGAAGCTGCCCTCCACCATCTCGAAGAGGTTGAGCACCACCTCGCGCACCACGAAGGTCATCGCGCTGTAGAGGCTGGCCTCGGAGACGAGGCCCTGCGACGTGAGCACCTGGCCGATGCGGCGCGCGGGCGTCACCTGCGCCAGGGCCTGGGTGAGCTTCGCCTCCGTCAGCAGCCCCAGCCGCACCATCACCGCGCCCAGGCGCTCCCAGCGCTCGCTGGAGGTGGCGAACACCACCTGCCCGTCGCGGAAGGCCACCGTGCGGCGCACGCCGCCGTGCTGCACGAGGAGCTGGCCGGTGCGGATGCCCGAGAGAATCTGGGCGAAGACCTCCTCGACCGAGAGCGTCTCCAGGCTGCCGACGAAGAAGCCGGCGGAGCCGTGGGACTCCGGGAGGAGCACCAGCCCCTCCGGCGCCAGGAAGTGCGCCGAGAGGGGCCGGGTGGGAGAGACGACGGCGGCGAGCGGCCGCTCCAGCTCGAGCGAGGCCGCGTCGCCGCTCACGCGCGGCGTGGCCCTGGGTTTGGACGCCACCGCATCCCTCCCTGCGGGGACCGCCGGACTACTTCGCGTCCTTGAGCTCCGCGTCGATGATGCTCTTGAACTCGTCGAAGGGCTGCGCGCCCGACAGCATGATGCCGTTGATGAAGAAGGCCGGCGTGCCGTTGACGCCCACCTTGGAGCCGTCCGCCTGGTCCGCCTTCACCGTCGCGGACTTCTCGCCGGAGTCGAGGCAGGTGTTGAACTTGGCGGTGTCCAGCTTCAGCTCGCCCGCGTACTTCTTCAGGTCATCCACGCCCAGCGCCTGCTGGTTGGCGAAGAGCTTGTCGTGCATCTCCCAGAACTTGCCCTGGTCGTTGGCGCACAGCGCGGCCTCGGCGGCCTTCTCCGCCTGCTGGTGGAAGTCCAGCGGGAACTGGCGGAACACCAGGCGCACCTTGTCGCCGTAGGTCTTCGTCACCTGGTCCACCGTGCCGATGGCGCGGCTGCAGAACGGGCACTGGAAGTCGCTGAACTCCACGATGGTGACCGGCGCGTTCTCCGGACCCTTGGACGGGCCGACGGCGGCCACCTGCTTGCGCTCCGCGGGCGCGCGCGGGGGCTCGGGCAGCTCGTACTTCACGTTGGCGGACTGGCGCAGGCCGTCGAAGAACTTCTGGGCCACCTCCTGCTTCTGCTGGCCGGACAGGAAGTCCACGATCTGCGGCTTCATCTGCTCGTAGGTCGCTCCCGGCGGCAGCTGGCCCTTGGCGCCCTCGAAGACCTCCTTGATCTTCTCTTCCGGCGGCGCGGGGATCTTGTCGTCGATCTCCGCCTTGAGCAGCTGGTCCTCGGTGATGCCGCGCTTGGTGGCCTCTTCCTTCACCAGGCGCTCGGTGACGAGCCCCTCCAGGCCACGCTTGCGCAGCTGGTACTTCTGCTTGTCCAGGTTGGCCAGCGGCTCCTTGATGCGCTCGTTCAGCTCACCGAACGTCACCTTCTGGCCGTTGCCGAAGGTGGCCACCACGGTGTCCGGCGACGGCTCCGCGGCATTGGCGGCCTGGGCCTGCGCGGCGGGCGCCTGGGCATTGGCCGGCGCCTTCTCCTTGTTGCAGCCGGCGGTGAGGGATGCCGCGAGGAGGGCGGCCAGGGCGATGCGAGTCGAGCGCATGGACATAGGCCGCCGACTTAATAGAGGTCCCCGGGACTGGCAAGGAATTGCCAGCCCGCCGTTCAGGCGACCAGGGGCTCCAGCTCCAACGCGCCGGCGAGGCTCCCTCGGCCCGGCTCCCGCCCCTCCACGTCCCGGCGGCGCGCGGTGACGATGTCGAAGCACGAGGGATCCGCCAGCACCTTGCGCACGAGCTTGTGGTTGAGCGCGTGGCCCGTCTTGAACGCGGTCATGTGCCCGATGACGGGCCGGCCGAACAGCGACACGTCGCCGATGGCGTCCAGGATCTTGTGGCGCACGAACTCGTCCGGGAAGCGCAGGCCGTCCGGGTTGAGGATGGCGGCCTCGTCCACGACGACCGCGTTCTCCAGCGAGCCGCCGCGCGCCAGGCCCAGCGTCTTGAGCTTCTCCACGTCGCGCAGGAAGCCGAAGGTGCGCGCGCGGGAGATCTCCCGCGAGAAGCCCCGGTCGTTCACGTCCACGTCGAAGGACTGGCCCTGGATGACGGGGTGCTCGAAGTCGATGGTGCAGCTGATGCGGAAGCGCCGGGCGGGGGTGAGCGAGGCCTGCTTGTCGCCGTCCGCCACCACCACGCTCTTCTTGATGACCAGGTACTCGCGCGGGGCGTCCAGCTCGCGGGAGCCGGCCTCCATGATGGCGTGGGTGAAGGGGGCCGCGCTGCCGTCCATGATGGGCACCTCCGGCCCGTCCAGCTCCGCGCGCACGTTGTCGATGCCCAGCGCCGCCAGCGCGGACATCAGGTGCTCCACCGTGCCCACCTTCACGCCGTCGCGGCCCAGCGTGGTGGCCAGCGACGTGTCCACCACGTACTCCGCCAGGGCGGGGATGCTCACCGGCCGCGCCAGGTCCGTGCGCACGAAGACGATGCCGTGACCCGCCGGGGCGGGCTTCAGGGTCAGCGTCACGGGCACCCCCGAGTGGAGCCCCACGCCGCGGCAGATGGCCGGCTGGGAGAGGGTGCGCTGGAAGTCGGTGAGCTGGTGCATGTCGGTGTCGCCTCTGGGGACTGCTTCGTACTGACGCACGCGGGGTACGGCCGTCAGGCCGTTCCACGGCGGTCTGACGCGCTGCACATCTGAGCAATCAACATGCCACAGGGCCGTGACACAAGAATTGCCTCCAAGGGTGGACCTGTCCGTCCCAACCCCCTGGAACTGCTGGCGCGTTGGGCACCGGGACGAGGTTCGCGTGGGGCCAGGGCCCGGACACCCCTCTTGGGAAACCCACCACCGCTCCTCCCACCGTGACAGCGATGTCCGGAATTCACCCTTGGAACTCCGGGGCACCCGACTGGTCTCGCGCCAACCGGGAGTGCGTGTCGCCCACGTGACAGGGGCGCGTCTCTATCCCAGGCGACTGCCCGGAAGCAAACGCCTATCCCGGTCTCACGGGGAGTCCGGGGCTTGACGGGAATCGGGACCGGGCGGGTGGGTCAGCGGGCAGGCGGCAGGAAGCGGTCGCGCAGGGCTTCCGCGTCCGGCCGGTCGAAGCCGCGGCCCTGGAGCAGGGAGCGGCGGCTGACGGCGTGGAAGGTGGTCTCCAGCGTCTGTGAGAAGCGCCGGAGGTCCTCCGCCAGGCGGCTGCGGATGCCGGGCCCCTCCGGGGGCCAGGGCAGCTCCACCAGCAGCGAGGTGAAGCGGTCGAAGGCGTCGTAGTCCGCGTAGCGCAGGAGCTGGTAGCCGCCGTCGTGGAAGTAGTCGAGGAACGACTTGAGGGCCTCCAGCACGCGCTCGGCGGCGGGCACGTCCTCCGCGCGCAGGTGGCTCTCGGCGGCGCGGCACAGCTGGGCGTAGACCCACAGGTCCTTGCGCAGGCGCAGGGCGGCGTCCTGGGCGCTGGTGAGGTGGGCGAAGGCCTCGTCCCCCAGCGAGCCGTTGGGGGCCAGCGCGTCCACCAGCGCGACGATCTGCTGGCGCAGCAGCGTGGTGAAGGCCTCCGCGGCGCGCAGGGGAGCGGCGGGGTCGCGGTCCAGGTCCACCAGCACCTCGCGGGAGATGCGGTCCGCCTCGCGGGCCAGGTCGCGCGCGGCGCGCAGCGTGGCGGCCTGGAGGTGCTTGGGGCCCGCCTTGGGGGACAGCTCCGTGTGCAGGTAGCTGGCGACGGCGGACACCTCGCCGCGCACCAGGGACAAGAGCACGCGCATCCGGCGGGGCACGGGCGGCTGCGCCTCCGGGTCCACGTGCGTCAGGTAGTGCAGCACGCGGAAGAGGCCCAGGAACGCGGTGGTGAAGAGGGGCCGCGTGTCCTGTGGCATCGTGCCCAGGACATCCAGCAGGCGCACGGAGCGCAGCCGGTCGTACTCGACGCGGAACTCCAGCGGGCGGAAGGGGCGGAAGTAGCGGTTGAGGACGATCTCCCGCAGCGTCAGCTTGCCCACGTCCTGGAACAGCGACAGGCCGATGAGCGGCAGCTGGAGCAGGTTGTCGAGCAGGTTCTTCAGCGCGTCGAAGGCCTCGCGCACGACGAAGAGGCTCTCCGGCGGGGTCTCCTGGTCCAGCTCCTCCTCAATCATCAGCCGGCGGACCCGGTCGTCCGCGAGCTGGGTCTCCACGTACTTGCGGAAGACCATCTTCGGGTCGCTGTCCGGGTCCTGCAGGCTCCGGGCGACGCGCACCGCGCGCTCCATGGCGTCGCGCACGTCCACCAGCTCCTCGTGGAAGTCGCGCGTGACGAGCGGCCGCGCGCGGGCGTCCACCACGGCGTTGTGGAGGTTCAGGTAGCGCTCCACGGCGCGCAGCCACATCTCGAACTCGAAGAGCAGCTCCTCGCGGCCCTCCACCGGGACGCCGCGCAGCCAGCGCTCGCGCTCGGCGAGGAAGCCCGCGCGCGAGGCCTGCGAGGCACGCATCAGGTCGCCGTAGAAGTCGCGGGGACCGGGGAGGACCGTGGGCACGGCGGGCGCGGAGGCTTGGCTCATGGCGGGAGGTGGTGCGGGCTAGAAGAGCGCCCCTTGCGGGGAGCTCGGGGGCGGCGTCTTCTTGAAGTACTGGTAGGTGCGCAGCGTGGCGGTGCGGCCCCGGGGCGTGCGCATGAGGAAGCCCTCCTGCATGAGGAAGGGCTCGTAGACGTCCTCGAGCGTGTCGCGCTGCTCGCCCACGCTCGCGGCGATGGTCTCCACGCCCACCGGGCCGCCGCCGAACTTCTCCAGGATGGTCAGGAGGATCTTCCGGTCCATCGCGTCCAGGCCGCTGGCGTCCACGCCCAGGCGGCTCAGCGAGTCGTGCGCCAGGTCGTAGGTGATGCGGCCGTTGCCCTCCACCTGCGCGAAGTCGCGAAGCCGGCGCAGCAGGCGGTTGGCGATGCGGGGCGTGCCGCGCGAGCGGGTGGAGATCTCTCGGCTGGCGGCGCGGTCCATGGGCACGCCGAGGATGCGCGCGGAGCGGTCCAGGATCTGCTCCAGGAACTTCGGCTCGTAGTACTCCAGGCGCTCCTGGATCTGGAAGCGGTCGCGCAGCGGGGACGTGAGCAGGCCCGTGCGCGTGGTGGCGCCCACCAGCGTGAAGGGCGGCAGGTCGATCTTCATCGCGCGGGCGGCGGGCCCGGTGTCGATGGTGATGTCCAGCCGGAAGTCCTCCATCGCCGGGTAGAGGTACTCCTCCACGGCGGCGTTGAGGCGGTGGATTTCATCGATGAAGAGGATGTCCCGCTCGTTGAGGTTGGTGAGCAGGCCCGCCAGGTCGCCCTTGCGCTCCAGCGCGGGGCCGCTGGTGACGTGGATGCCCACGCCCAGCTCGTTCGCGATGAGGTGCGCGAGCGACGTCTTGCCCAGGCCGGGGGGGCCGGAGAAGAGACAGTGGTCCAGCGCGTCACCCCGGCTCTTCGCCGCGGCCACGTACACCTTGAGCTTCCCGACGACCGCCCCTTGCCCCACGTACTCGTCGAAGGTGCGAGGGCGCAGGGAGGCCTCCAGCCGGATGTCTTCCGGCTGAACATCTCCCGAGAGGGTGTCGTCGGACTTCCTCGCCATCGCCATTCCGACCCTATACAGCGAAGGGGGCGCGTGTCGCTGCCCTTCTGGCGGCGCTAGACTCGGAGCGGCACGCCGACCGGCCAGCCAGGGGGGCTGCCCCCCTGCTCGAAGGGAGTCGCGTCATGAGTTCCGCTTCTGCCCCGTTCCGTCCCCTCCCCCTGCTGCCGGAGGCCCGCGCCGAGCGCTCCCCCGGCCTCCGCTTGCAGAAGCTGCGCCGCGCCACCCTGGAGGCCCGGGAGGCCTTCGCCCGGGAGGGGCCGGTGGCCGCGGTGGCCACGTGCGACCTCATCACGTTCCCCTACCCCACCCTGTTCGCCTTCAGCGGGGCGGCCCTGTCCCCGGCCCCCTACGTGATGATGACGAACCGGATGCAGGTGGTGCAGTTCGCGGAAGGAGGCACGGGCCAGCGGCGCACGCTGCTCTTCAACCCCACGGACTACGAGCGGGGCCACGCGGCGCCCTTCTACCGCGCGCTGCGCGAGCGCTACGGCGCGTTCCTCTCCGACAAGGTGATGTCCACCCGCCACGGCACGGTGCAGGCCCACCTGGAGCATCTGGGGCTGACGCCGTCGGACGTGGACTACCTGGCCTTCGACCACCTGCACATCCAGGACCTGCGCGGCTGGCTGGGCGGCGCCGGCACCCCGCCCGTCTTCCCCCGGGCGAAGCTGCTGGTGCAGCGCGCGGAGTGGACCATGGTGAAGCACCTGCACCCCATGCAGCACGTGTGGTTCGTGCCCGGCGGCGCGGACATCCCCGAGGAGCGCGTGGTGCTCCTGGACGGGGACACGTGGCTGGGCCAGGGCGTGGCGCTGCTCAGCACGCCCGGGCACACGCAGGGCAACATGTCCCTGGCGGTGGCTACCGCGAGCGAGGTGTTCGTGGTGAGCGAGAACGGCGTGAGCACGGAGAGCTACACGCCGCTGCTGTCGCGCATCCCCGGCGTGCGCCGCTTCGCGGAGCAGATGGGCTGGGAGGTGGTGCTCAACGGCAACACGCGCGAGGACTCGCTGGAGCAGTACGCGTCCATGGTGGTGGAGAAGCTCTTCGCGGGCCCGTCCGCGCACGACCCGTCGTTCGTGAACTTCCACCCGTCGTCGCAGCTCACCGCGCACCTCCTGGCCCCGGGCCTGGGGCCCACCCTGGTGCTGCCCGCGCCGAACACGGGGGAGCTGCACCCCACGCCCGCGGTGCGGCGCGCGGCGTGAGGCGTGAGGCGCCTCAGCGCTCCAGGCGGGCGCAGCGGGCCGCGGGGAGGAAGGGCAGCAGCCAGGGCTCCTCGCCCTGCTCCGGACGCGTGGCGGTGAAGAAGACAGAAGCCCCCGCGCGCACGAAGCCCCGGGGGTTCGCGTCCAGCCCCGCGAGCGCGATGTCGCGCATCGGATCCACGCGGCACGGGTCGCCGTTGGAGTACCAGCCCTCGCGGCCCCGGCCGGACGTCGTCGCGGAGAAGAAGAGCCACCCGTCCACCGCCGCGAAGGCCGCCGGGGCGCTGCCCTGGGGGCCCGGCTCCAGGTCCTGCACGAGCAGCGTGCCCTGCGCCGTGCCGTCCGTGCGCCACAGCTCGCGGCCGTGCACGCCGTCATCCGCCGCGAAGTACAGCCGTCCGTTCAGCACCGTCAGCCCGGAGGGCAGCGAGCTCCCGGGTCCCGGCTGGATGTCCTTCACCAGGCCGGTGCCCAGCAGCGTGCCGTCGCTCTTCCAGAGCTCGCCGCCGTGGAGCAGGTCGCCGGGCTCGCCGAAGAAGCCCTCCGCGCCGGCCATGAAGTAGACGGCGTTGCCCAGCGGCGTGAGCTCCGCCGGGTAGTCCCCCGGGAAGTGCAGGAGCGGGAAGGTGGAGAGGAGCTGGCCCCGCGTCACCCAGAGGTCCGCCTCGCCCAGGCCCGTGTCCGCGAGGAAGAAGAGGCGGTCCTTCCCCGCCGGCGTCAGCGAGAAGATGACGGACTGCTCCGAGGCGCTGAAGAGCACCCGCGCGCTGCCGGAGCGCCCGTCCACCACCCACAGGCTCACCGTGCTGCCGTAGGCCACCAGCGCCAGGCTCCCGTTCCACTCCGTCAGGTCATCCAGGAACAGCGAGGCCGCCCCGGGCGCGAACTCCTGCGTGAGCCGCGTGCCCTTCGCCGTGCCGTCCGTCTGCCACAGCTCGCGGCCGCGCACGCCGTCATCCGCGGTGAAGTACAGCCGCCCGCCCACCACCGTCAGCCCGTCCGGCGCGCTGCCCTGCGCCCCGGGCCGGATGTCCGCCACCAGCACCGTGCCCTTCGCCGTGCCGTCCGTCCGCCACAGCTCCGGCCCGTGCGCGCCGTCATCCGCGACGAAGAACAGCCGCCCGCCCATCCGCGTGAGGAAGCGCGGCGTGCTGCCATACGCCCCGGGCCACAGGTCCTTCACGAGCCGCGACTCCGCGCCGCTCCCCTCCGTCACCCACAGCTCGCGGCCCGACACGCCGTCGTTCGCCACGTAGACGACGCGCCCGTTCAGCGCCACCAGCGCCTCCGGCGCCGAGCCCTCCGCGCCGCTCCGCAGGTCCCCCACGGGCCGCGCCGACGGGCCACAGGGCTGCGGTCCTCCGAAGGACTCCAACGCCCCCGACGCCTCGCCCACCGCCGACACGTCCGCGCCCTCCTCCGCGCTGCCGCACCCCACCCCGAGGGCGCCCGTGAGCAGCAGTACGAGGACCGGAACACCGCGCCACGCCGCCATGACACACGCCTCCTCGGAACGACCCGGTCCCGAGAGGACCGCCGCGCCGGCGCTGGAAATTGATATTTTCAGCGGAATGGGCCAGCTCATGGCCGGCCAGGATTGCTCAGGGGTGTCAGGCCGTGAGCGGCGTGGATCGCCTTTTGACGGCAAACGGACGAAGCGCGCGTCCACTGTGTGACGACAGCGGATTCCTACAGGAAAAAGCCTTGCGCGTATTTTCCGAGGAGTTCCCACCCCCCGGAGCACCGCGTCTCGCCCTGGAGCGCGGCGCGGTGTCTGGAAGTCACGGGCTGGAGCGCAGGGACTTGAGGGCTTCGCGGAAGAGGGCCTGGAAGGGGGCGTCCGGGCCCAGCCGCTCGATGACGACGTCCGCGGCCTTCTCCGCCTGGGGCTGCTTGTAGCCCAGGTTGAGCAGCGCGGAGACGAGGTCCGCCTTGCTGCCCGAGGTGACGGGGGCGCGGGGGGTGGTGCCGCGCGCGATGCCCTCCGAGTGGAGGTTGCGCACCTTCTCCTTGAGCTCCAGCACCAGGCGCTCCGCGGTCTTCTTGCCCACGCCATGGATCTTCGCGAGCCGGCTCACCTCGCCGCGAGACAGCGCCGCGATGAGCTCACCCACCTCCATGCCGGACATCACGCCCAGGGCCATGCGCGGACCGACGCGGGACACGGTGTTGAGCAGTTGGAAGAGCTCCTCCTCCGCCGGGGAGAGGAAGCCGAAGAGCTCGAAGGCGTCCTCGCGCACCACGGTGCGGATGCGCAGGTCCACCGGCTGGCCGTCCGCGGGCAGCTTCCCCAGCGAGACGGTGGACAGGTTCACGCGGTAGCCCACGCCGTGCACGTCGATGACGGCGTCCTCGGGGCCCTTCTCCAACACGTTGCCACGCAGCCGGGCGATCATCGGCGGGCCTCCGGGCGCTGGTAGGCGGACGACAGGCGGTCCGCGAGCACCGACGCGGCCCCCTTGCGCCTGCGGCTTCCGGGCGCGACGGCGCGGGGCAGGCCCACGCGGAAGTGGTTGAGATGGCAGAGCGCGACGGCGAGCGCGTCGCTGGCGTCCGCGCGCTCCAACGTCGCCTCATCCACGTCGAGCAGCGTGCGCACCATGCGCGCCACG
This sequence comes from Corallococcus sp. RDP092CA, assembly GCF_041903675.1. NCBI lineage: Bacteria > Pseudomonadati > Myxococcota > Myxococcia > Myxococcales > Myxococcaceae > Corallococcus > Corallococcus sp. RDP092CA. Next base: position 114,681 of record NZ_JAYESI010000017.1, read on the forward strand.
GCGTCCTTGCCGCCCGCGCCGCTGGCGCCCACGGACTTCTTCACGCTGGCGGGTGCGTACTCGTGCACGGTGAGGCCCGCCTGCGCCGCGGCGAGCAGCGCCACGCCGCGCGCGTGTCCCAGCACCAGGGCGCTGCGGGCGTTGCGGAAGGTGAAGAGGCCCTCCACGGCCACGGCCTCCGGCCGGTAGCGCTGGAGCGCGGCGCTCAGGGCGGCGTGCAGGTCCTTCAGGCGCTCAGCGAGGGGCGCGGACTCCACCACCTTGATGACGCCATGGCCCAGGTGCACGAGCCGGCCCTTCTTCTCCTCCACCACCCCGAAGCCCATGAAGCGGCTGCCAGGGTCCACGCCGAGTACCCGCACCGGCCCGTTCCTTTCCCACGCGCCCGTCAGGGCGTTACGTGGACAGCGACTCCATCAGGGACTCGTCGATTTCGAAGTTGGCGTGCACGTGCTGCACGTCGTCGTTGTCGTCGAGCGCGTCCATCAGCTTCAACAAGCGCCTCGCGTTGTCGCCTTCCACCTTCACGGTGTTCTGCGGCACGAAGGTCCACTTCTGTTCGCCCAGGGGCAGGCCCGCGGCCTCCAGCTTCGCGCCCACCGCGTGCAGGTCCGCCGGCGCGGTGCGCACCTCGAAGCCGTCCGGCCCCTGGTCCACGACGTCCTCCGCGCCCGCGTCCAGGGCCTGCTCCATCACCTGGTCCTCGGTGGGGCCGGGCTTCACGGCGATGACGCCCTTCCGGTGGAACATCCAGCCCACGGCGCCCTCCGAGCCCAGGTTCCCGCCGTGGGTGCTCAGCAGGTTGCGCACGTCGCTGGCGGAGCGGTTCCGGTTGTCGGTGAGGCACTCGATGATGAGCGCGACGCCGCCGGGGCCGTAGCCCTCGTACGTCACCTCTTCGTAGGACTCGCCGGCGAGCTCGCCCGTGCCCTTCTTGATGGCGCGGTCGATGGTGTCGCGCGGGATGTTCGCGTCGCGGGCGAGCCCCACGGCCACGCGCAGGCGGGCGTTGCTGGCCGGGTCACCGCCGCCCAGGCGCGCGGCGACGGTCAGCTCCTTGATGACCTTGGAGTAGAGCTTGCCCTTGGCCACGCCCTGGACGGCCTTCAGGCGCTTGAGTTTCGACCATCGGTTGTGACCGGACATGGCGGGCGGGTTCGGCGGAGGTGGACGGGCGTTCAGCCCGTGGCGTTCCCGGCCTTGTGCCCCGAGCAGGCCGCCCGAGTCAAACCCTCACGACGCGTCCGGCCCCGGTTCCGGCTTCAGCTCCGGCTCGAGGACGGGCTCGAAGAGGCGGGGCGGCCCGGCGGATTCCCGGGCGCGCTCGCGCTCCTCCACCAGGATGGCGGGCACCAGCACGCCCAGCATGAACAGCCGGGTCGCGGCCTCGTAGGCCAGGGCCTCCGGGAAGCGGCACTCCAGCAGCATCGCGCGCACGGTGCGCCGGCCGTCGAAGAGGCGCACCACCTGCTCCACGTCCTCGGGGAGCGCGGGCAGCTCCCGCGACAGCCGGTTGAAGTCCACCGTGAGCCGCGCCGCCAGGGGCAGGCCCTTGACGCGCAGCTGCTCGAAGCGCTCCAGGCCGGGCACCACCTGCTCGCACAGGAACACGCGGTCCATGGTGAAGGTGCCCCGCTGGAGCTCCGGGCCGAACGTCACCGTGTACGCGCCCATGCCGAAGCAGAGCAGGCGCCGGAACGCGAGGCTGCCCCGCTCGCCGTGGAAGGTCGCGTCCACCACCAGGCCGTGGCGGAAGATGAGCGCGCCCGAGTCCTCCGCCAGCACCACCCGCCCCGAGCGCACGCCCGACAAGAGCGCGCGCATCAGCGCGACGAGGGGCAGGCTGGCGGTGCGCGCGTCGTAGACATCCTCCTCGCCGCGCCGTCCCGCCTTGAGCCGCGCGAGCACCGCCACGTCGCGCGCGTCCACCGGCTCCACCAGGTACTCGTCCGCGCCCACGCCCGCGGCGAGGTCGCGGTGGAACTCCTCCGCGTACCGCGCCACCAGCAGCACCGGCAGGTGCGAGAACCGCGCGTCCGCCCGCAGCACGCCGCAGAGGCTGAAGCCGTCGCCGTCCGGCAGGTCCGCGTCGATGATGACCATGCGGGGCAACCCCGCGTCCGGACCGGGCGCCGCCTCCGAACCGGGTTGCGCCGCCCCCGGCTCCACGCCCAGCCGCGCCAGCGCCGCGTGCGCGCCGTCCACGTGCACGGGCTCGAAGCCTTCGCGCGCGAGCGCCTCCGCCACCGCGGGCCGCGCCGAAGCGCCCACCAGCAGCACCCATCCCCCGGCCCCGCCGGGCAGGTCGGGTGCGTCATGACCACCTCCGGGCGTGGAGGTCTCAGGGGGCGGTGCGGCGTGCAGGTAGGCAGCCATGGATTCCCTATTCTTCCAGGGAACACTGACGAATGCACAACCCACCCCCAAGTCCTTGGATTCGTTGGGTTTTGGTCAACGTGCATCCCACGGTAGGGTGCACGCCATGATGCGCCTCGGCCCCCTGCTCGCCCTCCTCGTCGTGCCCGCCCTGTCCTCCGCGCAGGAGGCGGAGGTCTCCCTGTCCCAGGAGGACCCGCTGGGCTCCGTGGTGGCGCCGGTGATGCTGCCGGCGGGGGCGACCGCGCTCTACGGCTACACGGGCACGCCGGAGGTGGGCCTGGGGTTCCGGCAGGGGCTGGGCGCGCTGGAGGTGGAGGCGCGGGCGCGCTTCGACTGGTTCAAGCTGGGCGCGTCGCTGGAGGTCGTGGGCCGCCGGGAGGTGGTGCGGCGCGGGGCGTTCGGGCTGGCGCCGACGCTGGGCGTGGGCCTGGTGCTCAACTCGGGCTCCACGTACATGGACGACGACAACTTCTCCGGCGTGCTGGTGCGCATCCTGCCGGGGATGGTGGCGGGCTACCGGGTGGCGGACACCGTGGCGGTGCTGGGGCTCGTGGACCTGCCCATCGACCTGGGGCTCACCGGCGACAAGCAGCGGCGCTTCCAGGCGCTGGGGGGCGTGGGCGTGGAGGTGTACCTGGGCGGCAACCTGTCACTGCTCGCGGCGGGGCAGGTGGGCGTGGAGACGTTCCAGGAGCGCGCGGGCGCGGGCCACACGCGGCTGGGGCTCACGGGCCGCGTGGGCCTGGGGACGCGGCTCTTCTAGAAGTCCGGCAGGGGGCTCTGGCGCGGCGTGCCCATCAGCTCCAGCGCGCGCAGCGCGACGCGGATGAGCGTCTGGGCGCAAGGCTCGCAGCCACCGCCACAGCAGTGGGGCCAGCGCCCCTCCGGGTTGCGCAGGAGCGGGCGCACGCTGGACTGGTAGTAGCTGGGGAACTGGAGCTCCTCGCTCGCGCGAGCGAGCGCGTCATCGAGGGACAGGGGCGAGGGGACGGGAACGTCGGACACGCGCCCGTTCATACCAGTCCCCCGGGGGCCTTGTCAGAGCAGCGATGTCTGCGCCGGGGCCTCGGGCGAGGCGCCATCCGGGGGCTGGCAGTGCGCGCACCAGTGCGTGTTGCGGCCCCCGATGCGCAGGTGCGACACGGGCGTGGCGCAGCGAGGACAGGGCGCGCCCGTCTTCCCGAAGATGTTGCGCTTGTGCAGCGCCTTGCCCCGCACGCCGAACAGGTCGCGCTGCGTGCCGCGCAGCCGCAGGCCCTCCTCCAGCACGTCGCGGATGCCCCGGTGCAGTCGGACGATCTCAGCGGGCGCCAGCGACGACGCCAGGCGCCGCGGGTCGATGCCCGCGGCCCACAGGCTCTCGTCCGCGTCGCGGTTGCCCAGCCCCGCGAGCACGCGCTGGTTGAGGAGCACCGTCTTGAGCGGGCTGCGCCTGCGGCGAAGCTGCTCCGCCAGGACCTCCGGCGTGAAGGAAGCGTCGAGCGCCTCCGGCCCCAGCTCCCCCAGCTTGAGCTGGGACGCCAGCGGCGCCGAGGGCCCCAGCGCCACGCGCGCGTAGCCCAGCGTGTCGGTGAGCTGGAGCTCCTCGTTGCCCTCCAGCGTGAGCACGACGAGCGTCTCGGGAGGCCGTTCGCTGCCGACGGGTCGAAGTTGCAGCTCGCCCCAGAGCATGAAGTGCAGCGCGAGCGTCTGACCGTCGTCCAGGGTCAGCAGCATGAACTTCGCGCGCCGCTCGGCCGCGAGCACCTTGCGGCCCTGGAGGTCCAGGACGAAGTCCCGTGGCGACGGGAAGCGCACCGCCGCGGGCACCAGCACCTCCGCGCCCACGAAGCGGCGGCCCACCACGGCCTGCTTCAGGTCGCGAACGATGACCTCGACTTCAGGGACTTCCGCCACGAGCAGCCTCCCCTACGGGTCACAACGCAGGAAGGCTCCGAGGTAACGCCCCGGGTTGAGCCCCGCCGATGAGGCGCCTCGTCCGACCGTCGGGCGTCCGGCCGGGCAGGGGGCACCGCCCTGCCCTGCCTCAAGCTCGCACCGTCACCTCGTGCACGTCGCGCTCTATTTCCCGCACGGCCATCTTCACGTCGAGGAAGTGCGCCATCGTCTCGCGCTGCGTGAGCGCGTGGCTGTCCAGCGCCAGCGTGCGGAAGCTGCCGCCCTTCGCCAGGGCGCACAGCAGGAGGAGCTGATCACACAGGTGTTCGCCCACGGGCACGCCGGCGTCCAGGTAGCGCTTCACCTCCGCGGCGACCTCCTCGCCCACGATCTCCGCGCGCTTGCCGCGCTCGCCGAAGCCGGTGAAGACCTCCGTCACGTGCTCGCTCTCCACCTCGACGCGCAGCACGTTGCCCGGACCGAAGGCGCGCTTGAGCTCTTCCGGGCGCTGCTGGTCCGGCCGCAGCTTCAGCACGGCGGCCACCGTGTCTAGCTCGCGCTTCGCCACGTCGAAGGGGATGGACGCCACCTGGGCCACGGCCTCCGTGCGCAGCACCCGGCCGCGCTCCATCAACTGGAGCGGCTGGAGCTTCGCGGGATGGATGTCCACGCGAAACCGTCCGCCGCCCGCCGGGTAGTAGCCGGGACGCTCCAGCGTCACGTCCACGCGAGGGCCCATGCGGCGCAGCAGCGGCAGGTATGACTTCTCCAGGAACTCGAACGGCGGCGCCGCCGGGTTGTGCGTTCCGCCCTCCAGCATCAGCGTGGACGGACCTCCCGCGTGCAGCAGCGCGGGCAGCACCGTCTGGAACACCAGCGTCGCGCTGCCCGCCGTGCCCACCGCGAAGTGGTAGTTGCCCGCCGTCAGCGCGCGCGGGTGGAAGGACAGCTGCCTGGAGCCCAGCTCCGCGCCCGTCACCTCCGCGGCGCCCACGGCCTCCGCGGCCTTGAGCGCGGTGAGGTGCTGGCGCAGCAGGCCCGGCTTGGCGCGGCCCGCGCGCACGTTGACCATCTCGAACGGCGTGCCCGTCACCAGCGACAGCGACAGCGCGGTGCGCAGCACCTGGCCGCCCCCCTCCCCCTGTGAACCATCGATGCGAACCATGTGCGTGGTGCTCCTTTGCGCGCTCGCGGACGCGCGCGGCGGCCCATCCCTGATTTCAAGAATAGCGGCGCCCGCTCCCCCACCTTAACGGCCGCTTGCGCGGACCTCTCGGGGGAACGGGCGCCTCGGTGTCTTCATCCCGGCATGTGCACCTCCGCAGGACGGCGGGTGGGGCTTCCCTTCGGCTAACCCTTCACGCACACCACCTGCTTCAGCGTGTGGACGACCTCCACCAGGTCCGCCTGCGCGGCCATCACGGCGTCGATGGGCTTGTACGCGGCCGGCGTCTCGTCAATCACGTCCACGTCCTTGCGGCACTCCACGCCCGCGGTGGCCTTCGCGTGGTCTTCCAGCGTGAAGCGCTTCTTCGCCGCTTCCCGCGACATCACCCGGCCCGCGCCGTGGCTGCACGAGTGGAACGCATCCGCGTTTCCCTTCCCGCGGACGATGTAGGAACGGGCCCCCATGCTGCCGGGGATGATCCCCATGTCGCCCTCGCGCGCCCGCACCGCGCCCTTGCGGGTCACGAAGCAGTTCTTTCCGAAGTGGTGCTCACGCGAGATGTAGTTGTGGTGGCAGTTCACCGCGGACTCGGACAGCTCGAACGGGGGCAGCTCGCCGCTCGCCTTCAGGGCCTCCACCGCCGAGCGCAGCATGAGCTCGCGGTTCATCGCCGCGAAGTCCTGCGCCCAGCTCACCGCGAAGACGTAGTCATGGAAGTGCTCCGTCCCCTCCGGCAGGTACGCCAGGTCCGCGTCCGGCAGGTGGATGAAGAAGCGCTGCATGTCCGCCTTCGCCAGCTCGATGAAGTGGCTCCCGATGCGGTTCCCCACCCCGCGCGACCCGGAGTGCAGCATCAGCCACACGCCGTCCGACTCATCGACGCACAGCTCGATGAAGTGGTTCCCCGTTCCCAGCGTTCCCAGGTGCGCCAGCTCCGGCCCTCGGCCGATGCGCGGATGCTTCTCCACGATGCGGGCGTACCCTTCCGCCAGGCGGGCCCACGCGGCGGTGTGCGTCGCGGGCGAGTCCTTCCACGCGCCGCGATCATTCCGGCCACCGTTATCCGTGCGGCCGTGCGGGACCGCCGCCTCGATGGCCGAGCGCACCCCGCGCAGCGAGTCCGGCAGCTGCTCCGCGCGCAGCGTCGTGCGCACGGCGATCATCCCGCATCCGATATCCACGCCCACCGCCGCCGGCACCACCGCGCCCACCGTGGGCACCACGCTCCCGACCGTCGCGCCGTAACCGCGGTGCACGTCCGGCATCACGGCGACCCACTTGTGGATGAAGGGCAGGCCGCGGAGGTTGCGGAGCTGCTTCTTCGCCTCGTCCTCGAACGGCACCCCCACCGTCCACGCCTTGATGGGGCGACCCGCCTCGTCCGACAGCACCTCGTAGTTCGTGTTCACGCGGTCCATGGCTCTGCACCTTTCGGTCGTTCGACCGGGCGCTGTGTCCCGGTCACGTGGCGGAGCCAGAGCAGCCCGCGTGCCAACGCCGTTCCCGAGGGGAGTCCCCCAGGCGGGCTGGAATTCCATATCCCATGAGATAAATACCTATCCCGATGGCTCATAAGGCGAAGGCGCGGCGCACGGTCGTCATCGGGATGCTGGGGACGACGCTGGACACGGGGATGGGGCCGCACCGCTGGACGCGGTGGCGGCCCACGGTGTCGCTGTGTCAGCAGGAGGACCTGCTGGTGCACCGGCTGGAGCTGCTGCACCCGCCCCACGGGACATCACTGGCGGCGGTCATCCGGGACGACATCGCGCAGGTCTCTCCGGAGACGCAGGTGCGGCTCACGCCCCTGCCCATCCGGGACCCGTGGAACCTGGAGGAGACCTACGGCGCGCTGCTGGACCACGTGCGCGCGCACCCCTTCCATCCGGAGGAAGAGGACTACCTGGTGCACATCACCACGGGCACGCACATCGCGCAGATCTGCATGTTCCTCCTGGTGGAGAGCCGCCTGATTCCGGGCCGGCTGGTGCAGACGTCCCCGGGCAAGGGGAAGGAGCACGGGGCGGTGGGCACGCACGCCATCATCGACCTGGACCTGTCGAACTACGACACGCTGGCGGCGCGCTTCCGGCAGGAGCAGCGCGAAGGCCTGTCCTTCCTCAAGTCCGGCATCGACACGCGCAACGCCGCGTTCAACCGGCTCATCGAGCGGATCGAGCAGGTGGCGGTGCAGTCCCGCGCGCCGCTGCTGCTGACGGGCCCCACGGGCGCGGGCAAGTCGCAGCTCGCGAAGCGCATCTACGCGCTGAAGAAGGCGCGCAACCAGGTGACGGGGCCGTTCGTGGACTTGAACTGCGCCACGCTGAGGGGCGACGGCGCCATGTCCACGCTCTTCGGCCACGTGAAGGGCGCGTTCACGGGCGCGGTGGGAGACCGGCCCGGGCTGATGCGGCAGGCGAACGGCGGCGTGCTGTTCCTCGACGAGATTGGAGAGCTGGGCGCGGACGAGCAGGCCATGTTGCTGCGCGCGCTGGAGGACAAGCGGTTCCTGCCGGTGGGCGCGGACAAGGAGGCGGAGAGCGACTTCCAGCTCATCGCCGGGACGAACCGCGACCTCCAACTGGACGTCGAGCAGGGACGGTTCCGCGAGGACCTGCTCGCGCGCATCAACCTGTGGACCTTCCGGCTGCCCGCGCTGCGCGAGCGCCCGGAGGACATCGCGCCCAACCTGCGCTACGAGCTGGATCAGGCCTCCCAGGCGCTGGGCTCGCGGGTGACGATGAGCAGGGAGGCGCAGGAGCACTTCCTGCGCTTCGCCACGTCGCCGGAGGCCCGGTGGAGCGGCAACTTCCGGGACCTCAACGCGGCGGTGCTGCGCATGTCCACCCTGGCGGCCGGCGGGCGGCTGACGCGCGAGGTGGTGGATGAAGAGCTGGAGCGACTGCGGGCGCAGTGGCGGCCGGCTCGCTCGGCGACGACGTCAGCGAACGCGGACGTGCTGGCGGAGGTGATGGGCGAGGCGCGCGCGGCGGCGCTGGATCGGTTCGACCGGGTGCAGCTCGCGGACGTGGTGACGGTGTGTCGCTCCGCGCGCTCGCTGTCGGACGCGGGCCGGACGTTGTTCGCGCAGTCGCGGGCGCAGAAGAAGAGCGTCAACGACGCGGACCGGCTCCGGAAATACCTGGCCCGCTTCGGGCTGACCTGGGCCGAGGTGAGCGGGCGCGACGCGGAGTGACTCCCCCCGTGGGTCCGGCTGGAGGGGCCCACGGGGGAAGGGCCGGCCTCAGCGAAAGGCGTCCGCCACCGACCGGCATCGCGACGTCGCCAGCGCCTCGTCGAGCACCCGGACCTCGTCGGCCCCGGGCGAGGCTGGGACGGGCGCGGATGGTGCCGCTCGCGCGCTTGCGTCGCCCAGCCACGCGGGCGGCACCATGCACTCGACGGTGAGCGGCCCCTCGAACGTCGCGCGCACGCGTCCATCCTTCGTCCGCACCTCGCCCTTCGCCTGTCTGCCGGTGACGGTCAGGTCCAGGGCGCCCTCATCCATCAGCATCGAGGGGCCCTGGGCCTTCTGGTGGTCCACCACAGCGAGGCCCGGCCCCGTCGCCGTCCGCGGGGTGAGCTGCGCGGTGGCGTGCTTCGACTTCAGGAACGTCTCATCCACCGGCATGCGGAAGCGCCAGGTGCTCCCGTCTTCGGCCTGCGCGCTCAACGCGACCCACATCAACGTCACCGGCGGGTCCGCCAGGAAGTCGGCGCTGAAGCGCACGGACGGGGCCGAGTAGGTGCCTTCGTCCGTGCGCACCGTGGCCGCGCCGCGCGGCTGGGGACGCTCCGCCGTGAGGGCTTCGCGCGACACGGCCGGCTCCTCCCTCGGCTTCGCGCAGGCGCCCAGGAGCAGCGCCGCGCTCACCACCGCCTGCCGCATGATCAGCACCCCACCTGCAGGACCATGGCGCTGACAGTGCTGTTGTCGTTCTCCCGCAGCTCATCCACCGTGCCCTGCGGATCCATGTCCAGGTAGATGTAGTACGTGTTGAACGGGAGCGTCGCCGGCACCGTGAAGCCCAGCGAGTAGATGCCCTCCGAGAACGCCCCGAGCGCGTGGTTGAACGTGGCCACCACGTTGGTGGACTCGTAGTAGCCGTTCGGCGGCGCCGCCGGGCTCAGGCGCACGCGCATCGAGTACGACGACACGGCCGCGTTGCCCATGTTGCCCACGTAGAACTTCACGCTCTGCGCCGTGCCTCGACACACCGACCTCGTGCCGGCCGGGTCCAGCGTCTGCGCCACGTCCCCCACCACCCCCATGGCGGACGGCAGCAGGTTCGGCTTCGTCACCGAGTAGCCGTACAGCGTGTTCATGCCCTGCGCGTTCGTGGGCCACAGCGTGGAGGACTCATAGCCCCCTGTCACCAGGTGCGGCGGCGAGGTGCGCAGGACGCTGTGCCCGCCCTCGTGCTTGAAGCCGAAGAAGTGCCCCGCCTCGTGCACGAACGTGCTCCGGCCCGACGTGCCGAACGCATTCCCGGTGCGCGGCGTGAAGTCCAGGTCGCTGGCGATGCAGACGTCCGCCTCGTCGATGCCGTTGCTCCCGATGAAGCACAGCCCCACGACGGAGTACGTCACGCCGTTGTTCCCGTCGATGGCCGCCCGGTCACACAGCCCTATCTCGTTCTGCCCGTCGCGGTGGTCCAGCGAGCAGTCCGTCGCCGGGTTCACGTTGAAGCCCGCGACGATCTGGGACAGGTCGTCCCACTGCCGCAGCCCGTTCCAGTACGCCGTGTTGGTGTTGCCGGAGTCCGGGATGCTGCACCGGTTCCGGTACACGACGGGCCCGCTGTACCACTTCACCGGCGTTCCGTTGCACGTGTCCCACGCGGCCGCGCCCGCCTCCATTCCGCCCAGCACCAGCGCCGCGACGACGCCCACGAGTGTCGTTGTCTTCATGGCGGACCTCATCACGGCTGGCCGGGCGGGACGTCCCGCTCGGGCTGGAGGGGAACGGCGCCCGGCACGGACCGAGCCCCCACGGCGGGCGTCACCGGCACGGACAGCGACGACGCGGTGGCGACGGGCTCCTCGCGGAACGTCCCCGACACGGTGAGCCCGCGCGCGCGCAGGTGGCTCTGGAGCAGCGAGAGGAAGGCCTCGCGCTCCATGCCTTCCGGAGCGGCCTGGCCCCGAGCCTCCGCGCGCAGCGCCGGGCGGGCCCCCATCAGGTCCACCGTCTCGAACACCGGCGCCGTCTGCCGCACCCCCGCCGGGCCCAGGCCGGCCACGAGCCCGCCCTCGGCCCCCACGAGCACCTCGCGGCCGCCCACCGACTCCACGCGGAACGCGTGCTCGTCCAACACCGGCGACAGGCTCCACCCGGTGTTGCGAAGGAAGACCACGTAGCGCGCGCCCCGGACGAAGCGGGGCACGTGGCTCACCACGAGCTGGCGTCCATCCGGCATCGCGCCGCCGGCCTGCTTGAGGCGCAGCTCCTGGGGCGCCGCCCCCAGGTGCGCCCGCACGTTGCCCAGCGTCACCACCGTCCACGGGCCCGTGCGCGGCGAATACTCACCGCGCACGTCGGTGACCTCTCCCTCCACCACGGAGGCCGTCTGGTCGAACAGGCCGAGCAGGCTGTCCACCGCGCGCGGCGGCCGGAGCGCGGCGTCCGCGGCCAGGGGCGTGTCCTGTCGCGCGGGGGCTTCGTCCCCGCTGGCGGCACTGCATCCCGTGAGTCCCAGCAGGAGCAGCGCGACCCGCGCGCGCCCCTCCCTTCCGAACGTCGTCCATGGCCTGCCCACGCGCATCACGTCCGCTCCCTTCGTGTCGTCAGTGGATGAGATAGAAGGCGTCCTGGCGCGGCACGAAGAACCGCCAGCCTTCGTCCGTCAGGTACGCCGGATCTTCCTGCATCACCGCCACCTGCTGCCCGCCCCACTCCGGCACGGCGGTGGTGGTGCTGAGCTCGACCGCGAGGTACGAGCCCTTGCGCAAGAGCCGGGGCGCCTCCGTCCGCGACGCCGCGCGGAAGTCGATGGAGGCCCCCAGCCCATGGCCCTGCGCGCCCAGCGGGTGGCTGTAGACCTTCGCCTCGATGCCCCGCTCCTTCATCTCCGCCATCGTCGCCTCGTAGACGTCCGCCGACGAGCGCCCCGGCCGCGACGCGCGCAGCATCAACGCATCCTGCAGCGCGTGCGTGTTCGCCAGCGCGCGCTTCAGCCCCTCGGGCGCGTCCTGTTCACCTTCCTTCAGCACGTACGCCATCTTCTGCCAGTCCGTGCTGAGGCCCAGCGCCGTGACGCCGAAGTCCACGTGCAAGAGGTCCCCGCGCTGGATGACCACCGCCTCGTCCGCCACCGCCAGGAAGCCCCGGGAGAAGCCGTCCTTCATGCCCTGCCGCTGCAGGCGCAGGTCCGGCTGGAACCACGTGCCCACGCGCGCCTCGAAGAGCGCGTCATAGAGCCAGCGGCGCACGTCCCCCACCGTCGTCTTGCCGGGCACCACCACCTCGTTGGAGAGCGCCCGCTTCACCAGCGACTCCGTCAGCGCCACCAGGCCGCGGTAGGGCTCAAGCTCGCCGGGCAGCCGCGTGTCCAGGTACTCCTCGATGAGCGGCGCCGCGCTCACGAACCGCGCCTCCGCGGCGGGCCCCAGCGACTCCACCAGCCACTTGTAGCTGTCGTGCGTGAGGCCGCGCGTCACGCCCCGCCGCCCGTCCATGGCCAGCGCGATGGTGCGCGGGTGGTAGCGCGCGTCCAGGTCCGCGAGCGCCTCCGCCTGCTTGCGCTCCACCGGCGGCGTCTCGAAGAAGCGCGACACCGCCTCCGTGGGGTAGCCCGTCAACGCGACCTTCTGGAGCCCCGCCTCGCCCGCGTCCACGAAGACGAACACGTCGCGGTTGCCCGCGTAGGGGATGGGCGGCGCGACCCAGGACGTCAGCGGGTCGTCGTGGAACTCCTCGTTGACCACCACCCACATGCCCACGCCGTGCCGGCGCATCATGTCCAGCAGCAGCCCGTGGCGCTCCTTCAGCCAGGCCTCGCGCAGGGCCCGCTCCTGGGACGGCGGCGGCACGGGCGAGGACGCGGGGACGGCGGTGTCGCGCACGGGCGCGGTGGCGCACGCCACCAGGCAGCCCAGGCTCAGGGCGGGCAGAAGGACTCCACGCCAACGCTTCATCATGTCGGGAACTCCGGGTCGGGAAGAAGGCCGAGCAGCGTAGCGCGCCCCAAAAACCGAAGCCCCCCGCCCCCGGAACCCATGGGGTCCGGGAACGGAGGGCCTGGGGCGCATCCCACCTGCTCACCCGCTCGGGTGGCCTTGCTCCTTCACGCTTCCGGGTCCCCGTCCCCCCCGGTCCGGGACACCTGGAACCCGTCAGGCCTCACGGCCGGCGAGTCCACTGGAAGCGGCGGCCCTCCCCCGAAGGCCGCGTGGAGCGCGGACACCCAACCGCGCGCGCCGTTACCTCAGTAGCTGGCGACCCAATCCAGGTCGCTTTCCTCAAAGTCATGGGGTGAGGCCTCACCTTCGTACCGGGAGGCCTCGTCCCCGTCCCCCTCTTCTTCGTGGGCCCGGGATTCCCCCTCCCAGGCCGCGTCTTCCGGCCGCACTCCCGCGCCCCCGTTGGAACCGGGCGCCCACAGCGCGCCGTCCCCCTGGCTCCACGCTTCGATGCGGTACATCGCGTCCCCCCGGGTGCGGTGTCATCCGTCCACCCCCGCCGCCCTCGCCACGCCGCGCCTCGATAATTAGACGCCGACCGAAAAAATCCTTGGGTCGCGCATGCCTCATTTCAGGAACCGGCCCCCCTGCCGCAGCGCGAGCGCCCGGATTCCGGCCTCCTCGCTCCACCCCGGCTCCCCTCGGCGGGCCACGGCCTCGAAGGCCTCCGCCGCCGGGACCGGGCGCCCCAGGGCCCGGAGCACCAGGGCCCTGTTCCACAGGGCCTGGGGATGGTCCGGTATCCGACGCAGCACGCCTTCGAGCAATTCCAGGGCGCCCCGCAAGTCCCCCGCCGCCATCGCCACCACGGCCCGGTCGTTGTCCAGGTCCACCGACGGCGCGCTGCGCGCCAGGAAGTCCGCGGCCTGACGCAGCTCCCCACGCACGAGGTAGGCCGCCGCGATGCCGTGCAGGTCCCCCCGCGCCTCCAGCGCCGCCAGCGCCCGCAGGGACACCGGCGGTTCCGCCGCCGGGTCCGCCCCGTCCCCCGTCCGGACGGGGACGTAGGGGAGGTAACGGTCCGCGGCCGGGTACGCGATGCGTGCCTCCAGCTCCCGCGCGGGCGCATCCGCCCGCCACACGTCCGGCGGCCGGAAGCCGTCCCCGGTCAGCACCGCGGCGAGCGCCCCCAGCCCCATGGCCGCCACCGCCCCCAGCGCCTGCAACCATCGGCCGCGCGGAAGGCGGATGCGGGACGGCGCGCGAAGGGTCGCGGGCGGAGGCGGCGCGTCGTTGTGGGCCACCGCGCCACAGAGGGCCTGCACGCTGAGCATCTCCAGTTGCATGGCGTCGTGCAGTCCGCTGGCGCACGCGCGGCAGAGGGCCAGATGGCGCCGGAAGTGCTCCTCGTCCCCCGACTCCAGCTCCCCATCGAGGAACCGGTAGAGCTTCTTGCACCAGAGGTCCATCAAGCGTCAGGGCCCGGAGTCGGGCGGCCGCCTCCCGTCCCTTGCGAAACGCGAGCGAACCCAAACCTTGGTGGATTCCGCTGCCAGCGTTCGAGGCCGGTTGTCCGTCTGCCCCCCGGGGAGGAGCAGGCGGCCAGGGCCCGCGCGTCAGCGGCGCGTGCGGGGGCGCACGGACGTCCCGCCGGCGCGGCTGGTGCGCGGGCAGGGCAGGCGCGGCACGCTCACGGCCTCCACCGCCTCCGTCTTCGCGAACCAGGGGCAGCAGTTGGCGCACCCCGGGCACCGGCGGCGGAAGCGGCGGGCGCCCTGGTGCCACGCCCGGCCCTCGCGCTCGGGCGGCGGGGGCGCCTCCGTGGCGAGCACGTCCCCCGGCCAGGTCTCCGGCACGTCGTCGTCCCAGGAGCTGGGGATGGTCTCACGGGCCTGGCGGGCGGACACCCAGCGCTCGCTCTCCGCCGCGTCCTCCAGCGCGAGCCGGGCGAGCATCTCCAGTTGCAGGAGGTCATGGAAGCGCCGGGAGCAGACATCGCAGTGGGCCAGGTGGCCGCGGATGCGGCGCTGGTCCTCGGCGGACAGGGCTCCATCCAGGAAGGGCTGGAGGTCCTCACACGGGGTGCTCATCGTTCCCTCTCCTGGCGGCGGCGCTCGGCGGTGTCGTGGAGCATGGCCTTGAGGCGGCGGCGGGCATGGAAGAGCCACGTGCCCACCGTTCCCGCGCTGGGGGTGTTCATCCGCCGGGCGATCTCCGCGTGGCGCAGGCCCCGCGCGTGCAGCTCGAACGCCTGACGCAGCTTCTCGTTGAGCCGCGCCACGGCCTGGCGCAGCTCGTCCTCCGTGACGCACTCCCACTGCTCGGGCTCCGGCGCGTCCTCCGGATCCTCGAAGAGCATGTGGACGTTGTGCAGGTCCACCCGGCGGTCCTTCTCCGCGCCCTGGCGGCGGCACTGGTCCAGGAACCGGTTGTGCAGCACGCGCACCAGCCACGCGCGGCGCGCGGGCTCCGGCCACCGCTTGAGCCGCTCCCATTGCAGGAGCGCGCGCACGAGCACGTCCTGCACCAGGTCGTCGCAATCACTGGCAGCCTTGCCACAGACGTTGCGCGCGATGGCGACCAGCGCCGGCTGGTGGCGGATCGCGAACGCGGCGAACTCCCCTCCAGAGCCCTCCCGGACCGGCGGCTCCTCCCTCCCTGGCTCCATGCGACCGCCTCCCTTCCCCCAGAGAACGCCGAGGGCCGGATTCTTTTTTTCTCACGGATGCGACAGACGCGGTCGCGCTTCATCCCGCGTGATGGCGGCCAGTGCCGCTGGAACACTTCAGGCAGACGCCAATTCCTTGCATGGAATAGACAGACATCCAGGCACTCCCCGGCGCAATGTCTCTCCATGGGTGTGATTTGCCTCCGGGTGATACGCGCCCCGCCTGACACGGAAAATCGGCGTGAAAATCCGGCGTGAGGCCTGCCCGGCGGCGCGCGGGGGCTGGCGCGCCTTCGCGAACGCGTGGCTCCGCGGGGGCAACCGGAAGCGGCGGGCCTTCGGGGGGCGTCAGGCGGGGGGAGCTGCCCCGGCAGGTCGCGCCCCGGCCTGGCGGGAGCCCTTCCGGGGCCCTGGGAAGCGCGCCCGGGCGAAACTCCCCCCTTGCGTGCCTGGGGAGTCCTTTGGTCCTCTTGGGCCACCGCCGTATGCCCATGGAAACCGCCGCCGACAGTCGAGAGTACCGCGTGGTCTTCTTCTGCCCCGCGTCGAACGCCCGGCTCGAGCGGCTGGAGGTGCCGGTGCGTCGGCTCCTGACGCGCATCCAGGCGCCGCCGGCGGAGCTGGCCCCGCTGAGCGAGGCCGGGGCGCTCACGGAGGCTGGGTGGCAGGTGTACCTGGTGCGTTCGTTGACGGAGCGCAGCGCGGCGCAGGCCATGGCGGCCTACGTCAGCGAGGCCACCTGCGCCCTGGCGGCGGAGGTGGACGCGGAGGTGCTGGGGCTCTACGTGGACGTGTCCGGGGACTCCGCGCGCATCTGCCGGTGCGGCCCGGAGGACGGGCCGGAGACGTTCGCCGGGCGCCGGCAGGCCGCGCTCACCCGCACGTCCGAGTGGCTGGAGGTCTCCCCCGCGAGCCTGTCCGCCCTCTTCCAGTTGGATCCGCCGGACGCCGAGTACGAACCGGACGCGGACGACCGCTTCGTCGAGGAGAAGCTGCGGGAGGCGCGAGCCCTGATGGAGCGCTACCGCACCGCGGCGAAATGAGGTCGAGCACCCCGGAGGACCTGGCCGGCCGCTGTGCGCGCTGCTACCTGCCCACCGCCCTGTGCCTGTGCGCGGAGGTGCCCGTCGTGCCCACGCGCACGGAGCTGCTCATCATCCGGCACAACAAGGAGTCGCAGAAGAGCACCAACACCGCGCGCATCGCGGCGCTGGCGCTGCCCCGCTGCCACATCGTCTCCTATGGCGCGCCGGGGTCGCCGTTCGACCCGTCGGTGCTGGACGCGCCGGACACGTGGCTGCTGTTCCCGGACGCGCCGGAGGCGGAGGGGCCTCCGCCGAAGCGGCTCGTGGTCATCGATGGAAGCTGGGCGCAGGCGCGGCGCATGGTGCAGCGGGTCCCCGCGCTGCGCCGGCTGCCGGGCCTGAGGCTGCCGCCGCCCGCGCCGGACACGCGCCGCCTGCGCAAGCCGCCGCACCCGGACGGGATGTCCACGCTGGAGGCCATGGCCGGCGCGCTCGCGCGGCTGGAGGGCGAGGCCGTGGCGAAGCCGCTCCTCACGCTGCACGAGCTGATGATCGAGCGCGTGCTCGCGAGCCGGGGACGGCTGGGCTGGGAGAGCTACCTCTAGCGCCCGGAGGCCGCGAAGGGCCCGCTACTGGAGGACCTTCCGCATCTCCGCCGCGAAGGGCTCCGGCTCCAGGAAGCCCGTCACGCGGGGCTTCGTCAGCACCGTGCCGTCCGGGTTCACGAAGGCCACCGTGGGCAGGCCCTCCACGCCCAGCTGCTCCATCAGCGCGTCCAGCGGGTCGTCGCTGTTCGTCGCGTCGATCTTGATGGTGAGGAACTGGCTGTCCTGCGCCTGGGAGATGACCGCCGCGGACGGATACGTCAGCCGGTCCAGCTCCTTGCAGGCGGCGCACCAGTCCGCGAAGAAGTCGATGAGCACCGGCCTGCCCTCCTTCTTCGCCAGGGCGAGCACCTGCTCGAACTGGCTCGCGCTGAACGAGGCCGTCTTCGCCGGCATCACGTGGTGCCACCGCCAGGTCGGCGCCACGGGGCGCTCCTGCAGGCCCATGCGCACCCAGAGCTCGCCCGTGGGCCGCGCGTCCAGCGCGCCGCCGCGCACCACCAGCGCGCCCACCACCAGCGCCACGCCCAGCGCCTTGAAGCCGAAGTCGCGCGCGCCCTCCTTGAACGACCGGTGCACCGCGCCCACGAGCACGCCCACCATCACCAGCGCCGCGGCCAGCCACGCTCCGGGCACCTGCCCGACCTCCGCGCCCAGCGCCTTCACCGCGTCGCGCGCCCAGGGGAACGCGTCCTTCAGGTACGAGAAGGCGAGCGCCACCAGCATGATGCCCAGCACGCTCTTCACCCACTCCATCCACACGCCGCCGCGCGGCAGGCGCACGGTGAACACGCCGATGAGGAAGAACGGCACGCCGATGCCCAGCGCGTAGAGGAACAGCAGCGTCGCGCCCAGCGTCGTGTTGGCGGACTTCGCCACGAAGGCCAGCAGGCCCGTGAGCACCGGCCCCGTGCACGGCGCCGCCAGGAACCCGGACACGCTGCCCATCACGAACGCGCCGGCGATGCCCGCGCCGCCCACGTTGCTGAGCTTCGTCTGCATCGAGGACGGCAGCGCCAGCTCGAACGCGCCGAACATCGACGAGGCCAGCAGCAGCAGGAACAGCGCCAGGCCCATCACCACCCCGGGGCTGCCCAGCATGGAGCCGAAGGCCTGGCCCGTCTTCGCCGCCAGGACGCCCAGCGCGCTGAACACCACGCCCATGCCCACGATGTACGACGTCGTCAGCGCCAGCGACCGGCCCCGCGCCTCCGCCTTCCTCGCGCCGAACACCGACACCGTGATGGGGATGAGCGGATACACGCACGGGGTCATCGCGGTGAGCAGGCCGCCGGCGAACACCACCAGCGCGCCCCACGCGAGGCTGCCGGACTCCAGGAACCGGGCCGCGTCCAGCCCGGCGCTCGGGCCGGTGGGCAGGAGCCACGGCACCACCGCCACCGCCACTCCCGCCACCACCGCCGCCAGCGTCAGCTTCTTCGTGTCCATGCGTGCCTTCCGCCTCCGCGCGTCCGGACCTTGAGAGGGCCCTTTCTATATGCGGAGGCCGGGGACGCGGCTACCCCGCAGGCGGCGGCGCCGGGGAGGCAGGCATCTTCAAGCCCGCCGAGCGCGCCAGCCCCATCACCCCCTCCACGGCGGCGGCGATGTAGCCAAAGGGATTCGCGCCCTCCACCGCCGTCACGTGCACCTCGCCCATCTGCTGCTGGAAGGCCGCCGCCACCTGCGGCAGCTGCCGCGCCAGTGTCAGCTGGATGACCTCCGGGCTCACCGAGTTCTCGATGTCGCGCAGCGTCTTCGCCCGCTCCAGCTCCAGCCCCTGCTGCGCGCGGGTGCGCCGCAGCTCCAGCTCCGCGATGCCCGCCTCCGCCTCCGCGAGGGACTGCTTCGCGAGCAGCACCTGGAGCCGGGCGGACAGCTGCTCGGCCTCCTGCTGGGCCTCGGCGAGCTGGAGGTCATGGCGCGCGGCCGCTGCCTCACGCTGGCGGTGCAGCCGGTCCAGCTCCACCTGCGCCCTGGCGGCCTCCGCCTCCTGCTCCCAGCGCAGCTGCTCCAGCTCCCCCTGCGCGCGGCTGTACGCGAGCTGCCGCTCGCTCGTGAGCCGCGCCTCCTCCAGCCGCGCGTCCATGGCCAGCGCCTCCAGCCGGGCCTGCTCCTTCAGGGCCTGCGTGCGCGTGCGGACCTCCTCCTGCGCGGCCAGCTTCGCGAGCGCCACCTCCCGCTCCACGGCCGTGCGCTCCTGCTGCTGCTGTCGCACCTGCTCCATCTTCGCCTGGGCGAGCCGCGCCTCCACCGCGAACTGCTCCAGCCGCGCCTGCTCGTCCGTGGCCTGCGTGCGCTGGCGGACCTCCTCGCGCGCGGCGAGCCTCTGGAGGTTGAGCACGCGCTCGGCCTCCGTCTCCTCGCGCCGCACGAAGCGCTCCTTGCCCAGCTCCGCTTCGCGCGCCTGCCGCTCCTGTTCGCGGCGGAAGCGGGCCTGCATGTGCTCGAAGACGGCGCCGGACAGCACGCGCACGTCCTGGATTTCAATCGTGTCCAGCAGCACGCCCCAGCCCGTGTCGGTGCGGTCCTCCAGCCGGCCCCGCCCGCAGAGCACGGGCGCGATCTCGCGCATCAGCTCCTCCGCGATGCCCTCCTTGCGCCGGGTGAGGCACTCCTCCACGGTGAGGTTCGCCACCAGCCGGCGCGCCGCGCCCACGAACATCTCCCCGAGCAGCTCCGCCAGCTTCTCCTGCGCGCGCTCCGGGTAGCTGAAGTTGAGCATCCGGAAGGCCACCAGCGGCTCCGCGATGCGGTACACCGCCAGGCCCGTCACCGCCACGCCCACCTTCTCGCTCGTCACCTGATCCGCGGTGAACTGGAGCCGCTGGATGCTGGTGGGCACGATGGCCACCGAGTCCCCCGGCAGCTTGAAGCAGCTCGCGCCCTGGCCGCTCACCTCGCGCACGCGCCCCCGGCGCATGTGGATGAGGAACTCGCTGGGCCGCGCGGTGACGAGGCCCCACTTCTTCACCTTCTCCGGGTCCTCCGCGGGCTTGCCCGCCCGCCAGCCGTCCGCGTAGCGGGAGCGCTCCAGCCCTCCCTCCAGGCGGCTCAACGACGGCCGCCCCGTCCCGTCCTGATGCATGTCCTGGGCGTTGCTCCGGGCCTGCGACTTCGCGTTGGCGCTCATGTGTTCGCACCCTCCGCGACCGCTCCAGTGCAGGCCCCCGGCCATGCCCCGCGAGGCCACGAAACAGGCACTTATGGGCGCCCGAAGCGCCGTTTCGGACCACCCCGCGCCAACCCGGCCCGGCCGGAGTGCGCCACTTCAGAGGAGCGTTGCTTCAGGCCGGCGCCGTCCTCGACCCGGCGCGTCGGACACAGGGGCATCGCACCCCATGTTCCCTTGACCCGAGGGGGGTCGATTTTATAATTGACCAGTCCGGTCCACATTCGTGTGGGCACATGTAGACCCTGCCGCTGCGCGCGGACCCACCGCGTCGCCGGGGAGCGGAGGGACGTTCCACCCTCCCGCGTCACTTCTTCCTGAGGACTTCATGCTGAGCCTGCCCATCTACATGGACAACCACGCGACCACCCCGCTGGATCCGCGGGTGCTGGAGGCGATGTTGCCCTACCTCCGCGAGGACTTCGGCAACGCGGCCAGCCGCAACCACGCGTTCGGCTGGAAGGCCGAGGCCGCGGTGGAGAAGGCGCGCCGGCAGGTGGCGGACCTCATCGGCGCGTCGGAGAAGGAGATCGTCTTCACCTCCGGCGCGACGGAGTCCGACAACCTGGCCATCAAGGGCGTCATCGAGTTCTACAAGTCCAAGGGCGACCACATCATCACCCTGAAGACGGAGCACAAGGCCGTCCTGGACACCTGCAAGCGCCTGGAGCGCGTGCGCCAGGAGCGGCTGGACGAGCTCAAGCTGCTGCGCCTGGGCCAGCTGGCCGAGCGCGACGTCACGCCCGAAGAGGTCCCGGAGCTGGCGGCGAAGCTCAACCTGGACGCGGACGAGACGTACAAGAAGTGGGCGGAGCTGCCCACGGGCGGCGCGCGCGTCACCTACCTGGACGTGGAGCGCGACGGCCGCGTGAGCCTGGAGAAGCTGGCCGCAGCGATGACGCCCAAGACGGTGCTCGTCTCCATCATGTTCGCCAACAACGAGATCGGCGTGGTCCAGCCGGTGGCGGAGATTGGCAAGCTGTGCCGTGAGCGCGGCATCCTCTTCCACTGCGACGCGGTGCAGGGCGTGGGCAAGGTGCCCTTCGACGTGGAGAAGATGAACGTCGACCTGGCCTCCATCAGCGGTCACAAGATGTACGGCCCCAAGGGCGTGGGCGCCCTCTACGTGCGCCGCAAGCCGCGCGTGCGCATCGCGCCCATGGTGGACGGCGGCGGCCACGAGCGCGGCATGCGCAGCGGCACGCTGAACGTGGCGTCCATCGTCGGCTTCGGCGCGGCGGCGGAGGTGGCGAAGCAGGAGCTGTCGGAGGAGGCCGCGCGCCTGTTCCGCCTGCGCGAGCGGCTGCGCACCGGCATCCTGGAGCAGCTGGACATGGTGACGGTGAACGGCAGCCTGGAGCACCGCATGCCGGGCAGCCTCAACCTGTCGTTCGCCTACGTGGAGGGCGAGGCCCTGATGATGTCCATCAAGGACGTCGCGGTGTCCTCCGGCTCCGCGTGCACGTCCGCCTCCCTGGAGCCCTCCTACGTGCTGCGCGCGCTGGGGGTCGAGGAGGACATGGCGCACAGCTCCATCCGCTTCGGCCTGGGCCGCTTCAACACGGAGGAGGAGGTCGACTTCGTCATCCGCCTGGTGGTGGACAAAGTCCGCAAGTTGCGAGACATGAGCCCCCTGTACGAGATGGCCAAGGAAGGCATCGACCTCAAGAGCATCGAGTGGACCGCCCACTAGGCGCTCCCCTCCCCTCAAGACTTCCCGCCGGGCCCGGGAGCCCCCGCCCGCCCGGCCGCGCATCGGTTGCTCGGATGGCGCATCAGTTCAAGCGTTGTGTGAAGGAGCGTTAGACGCATGGCTTACAGCGAGAAGGTCATCGAGCACTACGAGAACCCCCGCAACGTGGGGACGCTCGACAAGAACGACCCGAACGTCGGCACCGGCCTCGTGGGCGCCCCCGCCTGCGGCGACGTGATGCGCCTCCAGTTGAAGATCAGCGACGCGGGCGTCATCGAGGACGCGCGCTTCAAGACCTTCGGCTGCGGCTCCGCCATCGCGTCCAGCTCGCTCGTCACCGAGTGGGTGAAGGGCAAGACGGTGGATCAGGCCATGACCATCTCCAACAAGGACGTGGCCCGGGAGCTGGCGCTGCCCCCGGTGAAGATCCACTGCTCCGTGCTGGCCGAGGACGCCATCAAGGCGGCCATCGAGGACTTCAAGAAGAAGCGCGCGGCGCGCCAGTCGTAAGGCGCCCCCCGCGGCCCTTCTTCCCAGGATTGAGGACGACCCCATGAACGAGCAGGCCCAGACGACCCAGGCCCCTCAGACGCCCCCCAAGCCGACCCCCAAGGGCATTGGCCTGGCGGACAGCGCCGTGGCGCGCCTCAAGCAACTCCTGGAGGAGCGGCGGACGCCGGAGGCCGGCCTGCGCATCGCCGTGAAGGGCGGCGGGTGCTCCGGCCTCCAGTACGCCATGGAGTGGGCGGAGAAGGCCCGCGAGCGCGACAAGGTGTTCGAGCGCGACGGCGTGCGCGTCTTCGTGGACCCGAAGAGCTACCTGTACCTCATCGGCACGGAGCTGGTGTTCGAGCAGACGCTGATGGCGTCCGGCTTCAAGCTGAACAACCCCAACGTCAAGGCCGCCTGTGGCTGCGGAGAGAGCTTCTCCGTCTGAAGCCAGCGCGGCCTTCCCGCCCGCCCCGTTGGTCAGGGAGCGGGCCGCAGGGGTCCGGCCCGGTGCCGGGCCCCTTTTTCATTTCCCCCTGATTCGCCACGAGGACTCCCCCACCGTGAGGACCCACTTCGACGTGTTCGGGCTGCCCCGCTCCCACGCCGTGGACGTGCCGGCCCTGGAGAAGCAGTACCGGGAGCTGTCGCTCCAGCTGCACCCTGACCGCGCCGCCCCCGGTGACGCGAAGGCGCGCCTGGCCGCCGTGGAGGGCACCACCGCCCTCAACGAGGCCTTCAAGACGCTGAAGGACCCGGTGCGCCGCGCCTTCTACCTGCTCAAGCTCCACGGCGTGGACCTGGACCGCGAGGACGCGGGCGCCCAGAAGGACATGCCCCTGGCGTTCCTGGAGGAGGTCATGGAGCTGCGCGAGGCGCTGGATGAGGCCATCGCCGCGAAGGACCTGCCCGGGGCCCAGGCCATGGCGAAGGACGTGGCGGGCCGCAAGGCGGCGGCGCTCCAGGAGGCCGTCGCGGCGCTCGGCACGCTGGAGGGCGGGGGGGATTCTCCGGACGGGGTGAGAAAGGCATCGCACGCGCTGGGGCGGGTGCGCTACTTCACGCGCTTCCTCGAGCAGGTGGACGCGTTCGAGGAGGAGGTGCTCGCGTGAGCAACAACGGCTATCTGCAGATCCACGACCCGCTCAAGCCGAAGGGCCACGTGGTGGGCATCGACCTGGGCACCACCCACTCGCTGGTGGCGTCCGTGTCCCAGGGCAAGCCCCGGTGCGTTCCGGTGGACGAGGGCGACTCGCTGCTGCTGCCCTCCGTGGTGCACTACGGCAGGGACGGCGGCGTGGTGGTGGGCGCCCGCGCGCGCAGGCTCGCGGCCGAGGCGCCCACGGACACCATCGTGTCGGTGAAGCGCTTCATGGGCCGCAGCCCGGATGATCCGGAGACGCGCAAGCTGGGCCACTACGACTTCGCGCCCGGCGCCAAGGTGGTGCGCTTCAACGTGGCCGGCGGCCAGCCGGTGACGCCCATCGAGGTGTCGGGCGAGATCCTGCGCGCGCTGAAGCGCCGCGCGGAGGCGCACTTCTCCGGCAAGGTGGAGCAGGCCGTCATCACCGTGCCCGCCTACTTCGACGACGCCCAGCGCCAGGCCACCCGCGACGCGGGGAAGCTCGCGGGCCTGGAGGTGCTGCGGCTGATCAACGAGCCCACCGCCGCCGCGCTGGCCTACGGCCTGGACAAGGGCAGCCAGGGGATGTTCGCCGTCTACGACCTGGGCGGCGGCACCTTCGACATCTCCATCCTCAAGCTGGAGGACGGCGTCTTCGAGGTGAAGTCCACCGGCGGTGACTCCGCGCTGGGCGGTGACGACTTCGACCGCGCCATCGCGCAGCACGTGCTCCAGAAGCTGGGCGTGGCGTCCCCTCCCCCCGCGCGCATCGCGGAGGTGCTGGTCGCCGCCCGCCGCGCGAAGGAGGCGCTCACCGACGCGGCGGAGGTCACGCTCGACGTGGAGGGCCATTCCCAGACGGTGTCCCGCGCGGACTTCGAGGCGTGGATCCAGCCGCTCGTTGCGAAGACGGGCGCGGTGTGCCGCCGGGCGCTGAAGGACGCGGGCGTGGCGGCCGGAGCGCTGGACGGCGTCATCCTGGTGGGCGGCTCCACGCGCGTGCCGGCGGTGCGCCGCTTCGTGGCGGAGCTGTTCGGCCGCGAGCCCCTGGGGGACATCGATCCGGATCAGGTCGTGGCGCTGGGCGCCGCCGTCCAGGCCAGCCTGCTCACCGACGGCGGCCGTCAGGACGAGGTGCTGCTGCTGGACGTCATCCCCCTGTCGCTGGGCCTGGAGACGATGGGCGGCATCACGGAGAAGCTGATCCCCCGCAACTCCACCATCCCCACCGCGGCGGCGCAGGTGTTCACCACGTTCAAGGACGGCCAGACGGGCCTGGACGTGCACGTGGTGCAGGGCGAGCGCGAGCTGGTGCAGGACAACCGCAGCCTCGCGCGCTTCACGCTCTCCGGCATCCCCGCCATGGCGGCCGGCATGGCCCGCGTGGAGGTCCGCTTCCAGGTGGACGCGGACGGCATCCTGTCCGTCACCGCGAAGGAGCAGAGCACCGGCGTGGCCCAGGCCATCACCGTGAAGCCCAGCCACGGCCTGACGGAGGAGGAGATCGAGAAGATGCTCCTCGACTCCATCGACTTCGCGGAGGACGACATCCAGGCCCGCCAGCTGCGCGAGCAGCAGGTGGAGGCCGAGCGCGTCCTCTCCGAGGCCGACCGGCAGCTTCGGGAGAACGCGGCCCTGCTCCAGGCCGGCGAGCCGGAGGCCATCCAGGCCGCCATGGCCCGCGTGCGCGAGGCCGCCCAGGGCAAGGACTACCTGGCCGTGAAGGAGGCCCTGCACGCGCTGGACGAGGCGTCCCGAGGCTTCATCGAGCGGGTCATGAACCGCGCCATCACCCAGGTGGTGTCCGGCCATTCCGTGGAGGAGTACTGAGCCGTGCCCAAGGTCACCTTCAAGAGCCCCCTGGCCGAGGTCTCCGTGGACGTGCCCACGGGCACCACCCTGCTGGACGCCGCGGAGCGGGGCGAGGCCCAGGTGGGCCACAGCTGCGGCGGCGTGTGCGGGTGCTCCACCTGCCACGTCTGGGTCCGCAAGGGCCTGGAGTCGCTGAGCGAGCAGCGGGACGACGAGATGGACCGCCTGGACATGGGCTTCGACGTCCGGCCGTACTCCCGCCTGTCGTGCCAGACCGAGGTCGGCGGGGAGGACGTCACGGTGGAGATCACCGAGGAGTCCCTGGTCGCCTTCATGGACGAGAACCCGGCGATCCGCCGGAAGCTCGAGGCCGAAGGGCGCTGGCCCCTGAAGAAGTAGCCTGAAAAAGGATGCTTGACCGGGCGGGGGAGGTTCTCTATACGTCTCGCCCATCGCGGCGCCACACAGCGCCACGAGCCACCTGCCCAGGTGGTGGAATTGGTAGACACACTAGATTCAGGGTCTAGCGCCTGCAAGGGCATGGAGGTTCGAGTCCTCTCCTGGGCATCTGTTGTAGACGAAGGGCCCCGACCACAAGTCGGGGCCTTTCTTGTTTTCCGCCCTGCCCTCTTCGCGGCCTACGGCGGCGCGGGCTCCACGGCTTCATGCGCCACGTGGTGCGCGGCGGCGTTGGCCAGCCGGCCGCCCTTGCGCAGGTCGCGGATCCGCAGCTTGGAGCGGTGCACGGACCAGGCGCCCACGGACACCAGGCTGATCACCGTGCCCAGGTGGGTGAGCGTGGCGAAGGCCGCCGCGTCCTCGGGGTTGGAGCCCAGCGCGCGCGCCGCCCAGCTCGTCACGAAGTAGTAGATGCCCATGCCCGCCGGGACGCCCGGCAGCGACTGCCCCAGGGAGATGGCGCCCAGCACGACGGCGCCCGCGAAGAGGCCCCCGGGGATGTGGACGCCGTGCAGCGCCAGGCCATACGCCAGCGCGGAGGCGAACACCGGGAAGATGGAGAAGAAGCACACCTTCGCCATGCCCCGGAAGGAGCGCGCGGTGCCCAGGCCCTCGCCCACGTGGGAGAGGAAGCTGTCCACGCGCGGCAGGCTGTGGCGATGGTGCAGCCAGCGGCCCAGGGGCGCCGCCCAGTGGGCCAGCAGCACCACCAGCGCCACCAGGCCGATGCACAGCGACAGCGCCACGTGCAGCTCCTTGCGGAAGTGGGCCATGGTGGCGCCGAAGGGGCCCAGGAAGGACAGGGCCACCAGCAGCATCAGGCAGGCGAACTCCATCAGCTTGCACACGCCCACGGAGCCCAGGCTGCGGATGAAGGGGATCTTCTGCGTGCGCGACAGGAGGAAGGCGCGCGTCACCTCCCCCAGCTTTCCGGGCAGCGCGTTGTGCACGAAGACGCCGATGCCCACCAGGTGGTAGCGCTCCCGGAACGGGACGGGCTTGCGCAGCGTGGACTGCCACTGCACCGCCCTCAGCGGGATGAGCGACGCCTGCAGCAGCATGAACGGAATCAGCCACGCCAGGTGCCCCGGCAGGTCGTGGACGAACTTGCCCAGGGGGAAGCGGGGAATCAGCAGGGGCCCTGGCCCGTGCAGGTTCCACTTGAAGAACGCGGTGGAGAGCAGCAGCAGGGAGAGGCAGAGCCCCACGACGCCCCCCAGCACCTTGAGCCACGTGCGTCCGCCGGCGTTGGGAAGCCGCATGGTCCTCCCCTTCCCCGGGTTCAATGCAGGGCCCGCGGCGCACCGGTGTCCAGGTAGGCCTCCGCCAGCCGCTCGTGCAGCCGCGCGCAGTGGCTCAGGCCGGACAGGTCCACGGGGCCGCTCGCCGGCCACATCACCAGGCTGTCGGACTCCACGCGCGTGAGGCCGCCGTGCGAGCCGAACTCCCACGCGAAGCCCACCGTGCCGCCCTGCTGGACGGCCTCGCCGAAGAGGACCAGGTCCCCCGCGGTGGCCATGCGCGGCAGCCCCTGGAGGAAGTCCGCCACGGCGCGGCGGCTGTACTCGGTGGTGAGCGGCGCGCGGTCCAGG
This sequence comes from Corallococcus sp. RDP092CA, assembly GCF_041903675.1. Classification (NCBI taxonomy): domain Bacteria; kingdom Pseudomonadati; phylum Myxococcota; class Myxococcia; order Myxococcales; family Myxococcaceae; genus Corallococcus; species Corallococcus sp. RDP092CA. The sequence continues at coordinate 141,866 of NZ_JAYESI010000017.1, forward strand.
TCCTCCGGGCCGTAGACGCCTCCGCCCATCACCACCACCGCCTCCGCGCCCCGGCGCATCGCCACCATGCCGATGTCCGGGTTGTTCGTGGCCCGCGCCAGCACCTCCGGGTGGAGCGCCAACAGCTCGCGCGCCTCCAGCGGCGCGGGGCGGCCGCTCAGGTAGACGTGCGCGAAGTTGCCGGCCTCCACCACCACCGGGGTGAAGGGCTCGCGCGCCGGGGGCTCCGGCGGCGGAGGCTGGCGGCCATCCAGGAGGCCCCGGCGCACGTCGTCCTTCAGGGGGGGCACCTCGCCCTCGAAGAGGAGGGCCTCCAGGCGGCGGCCCTGGCGCAGCTCCAGGGGCAGGCTGTCCACGTGGCCGTGGTCGGACAGGAGGATGACGTCGTAGGGCGCTGGCGCGGCGCGGGCCACGGCGAACAGCTCCGCGAGCGACGCGTCGACCCGGTGGAGCTCCTCCAGCGCCAGCTTCGAGCGCGGGCCGCGGCGGTGGGCCACCTCGTCGTAGTTGCCGTACACCAGGTAGATGAGCGGCACGCCGCGCACCATGTCCACCAGGGACTTGGTGTACGCGAAGCTCCAGCCCAGCCGCTGGAGGAGGATGCGGCTCAGGAGGAAGCCCTGCTCATGGCGCCAGTCGTTGAGGCCGCGCGCCCACTGGCGCACCTCGCGCAGGGCCTGCCAGGACTCCATGCCCAGGGAGCGCAGGAAGGCCCACGCGTCCTTCGTGCGCGCCGCCCCCAGGCCCTGCACCTCGTACGCGAACGAGCGCGTCATGAGCTTGAAGCTCGACAGCGTGCTCATGCACATGCGGTTCCGGGCGCCCGCGTGGAAGAGCGAGAAGTACGTGTGGCCGCCGTCGTCCAGCAGGCTCGTGCGCCCGTGGCCTCGCAGGCGCGCGTCGATGGCCATCGCGTCCGCGGGCGTGTTCATCTGCACCTTGCGGCCGAGCGTCCGGTCATACCAGCTGTAGCCCGGCAGGTTCGGGTGGCGCAGCCCGTAGAGCAGCCCCGCCTGGAAGAACGGCGTGGACGTGGGCGCGCCCCAGAAGGCGTTCTCCAGGTGATACGCACCAGAGCGGACAAGCCGTGAAACAAAGGGCATCCGCCCTGTCACGATGGCTTCGTCCAGCAGGGCCTTGGGCACCCCGTCCAGATGGACGAGCAGAGCGTTCCGGGGCCGACGTGCCGCCACCGGCGGAACTTTCGATCCGATCCTCCGGACGAGGGTATTCGCCCAGTATCGTGAATTCTCGCTGACGAGCTCGTTGAGACTTTCGCGCACGTTGACGGCTCCCCCATCCCCCAATGCAAAATGGGCATTCAGGGGGACAGGAGCTTCCGGGGCCGTGTTGCTCTCTTGGAGGGCAAGCGGGCGGAAAGGGCGTCCTGTCCCGGGCTGGAATCGATGTGCCCCCAAGGGGCTTCACGGGGTTTCGATGCTGGCTCCAGTCGTCTTTCTCTTCTTCCTGCTGATGTCACTGAGCGCCCTGGCCGCCGGCCGCACGGCGCCCGGGCTGGTGCCGGTGAAGCAGACGCCGACGATGGACGGCATCGCGCTGCCCCTGTTGTCGTTCAGCTCGGACCAGGGCTTCGGCTACGGCGCCGTGGGAGGCATGTACCTCTACGGCGACGGCACGAAGACGCCCTATGCGCATGCCCTGTCCGCGCAGGTCTTCTTCAGCTCTCGCGGCGCCATGAATCATTACCTCCGCTACGACGGCCCGCAGCTGCTGGGGCCCCTGCGGCTGGAGGGACGGCTGGAGTACCGCCAGGAGAAGAGCAGCCCCTTCTTCGGCGCGGGCAACCTGTCCGCCCCGGACTTCCGGGGTGACGTGGATGACGAGAAGTACAACTACGACAAGGGCTCGCCGGGCCTCTGGGTGCGCCTGCGCGGGCGGCCCTTCGGAGAGAAGCACCCGTTCCAGTCGTACGTGGGCTACGGCTGGCGCTACACGCGCGTGTCACCCTACGAGACGTCCATCCTGGCGCAGGAGAAGCCCATCGGCATCGAGGGCGGGCCCAGCGGGCAGCTGCTCGCGGGCGCGCTCTGGGACACGCGCGACGACGAGTCCGACCCCACGTCCGGCGGCGTGGAGGAGGTGGCGCTGCGCGTGTCGGGCCTTGCCACCTTCAGCCGCTACCAGTACGCGGGCGTGACGCTGAGCGAGCGCCGCTACATCCGCATCACCCCACGGCTCGTCTTCGCGCAGCGGCTCACGCTGGACATGCTCTTCGGCGAGGTGCCGTTCTTCGAGTGGATGACCACGGGCGGCGTCAACGTCTCCGAGGGCATCGGCGGCATGAGCAGCGTGCGCGGCATCGAGCGCAACCGCTTCGCCGGCAACGTGAAGGCGTTCAGCAACTCCGAGCTGCGCTTCCAGGCGGCGCGGATGTCCGTCTTCGGGCAGCCGCTGGCGCTGGGCGCGGTGGTGTTCCTGGACCTGGGCCGCGTGTGGCATCCGGGGGTGACGGACGGCAAGTGGCATGAGTGGCACCCGGGCATCGGCGGCGGCCTGCGCTTCTCGCGCCGCGCGGCCGTGGTGCGCATGGACTACGCGCGCTCCACCGAGACGGGCCGCCAGCGCTTCTACATCACGTTCGGTCACATGTTCTAACGGCGGGCCCGGGCGCGCGCCGCGCTGTCTTCTAGGTGAGCGCGTCCACCCAGCCGCGAAGCCGCGCGTCCGCGTGGGCCTCGCCGCGCACGCCCTGCTCCACGTCCAGCGTCAGGGTGAGGAAGCCGCGCGACTCCAGGCCCTGGCGCAGGGCCTCGCGCGCCTCCACGTCCGGGGCGAAGAGGATGCAGCCGTCGCCGCCGCCCGCGCCGGAGAGCTTGCCCGCGCACTGGTAGGACGCGGCGATGGCCAGCACGCGGCGCATGCCTTCGGTCTCCAGCGGCCCCAGCTCCAGCAGCAGCGCGTGCTGGGCCTTCACCGCCTCCGCGAAGGCGCGGAAGTCTCGGCCGCCGCCCAGGCCGTCTTCAATCGTGCGGCCCAGCGCGTCCGAGCGCTCCACGAAGGCCGCGCGGCCGGCGTCCGCGAGGCGCGCCTCCACCTGGCCGATGAGGAGCCTGGTGGACGCGCTCTCGCCGGTGAAGGCGTAGAGCATGGACACGCGGGGCATGGGCATGCGCCAGAGGTCCACCGGCGGAGACTCGGCGAGCGCGGCGTTGAAGCGGCCGGTGTTGGCGGCGTCCGCGAGCGCGGTCACGTCGTAGCGCCGGTAGCGCACGGTGCCGCCCGCGAAGCTCGTCGCCACGTCGCCGCCGCTGCCCTTGCCGCCCTGCCCCAGCGTGTGCGCGGTGAGCGCGAGCTTGAGGACGTCGAACTTCTCCTCCAGCACGAAGCGCGCGGCCTCCGCGGCGAGCACCGTCGCGGAGGCGCTGCCGCCGATGCCGAGCTTGTGGCCGCCCGGGCCCAACGCGCCCGGCGCCACCGCGAGGTCGAAGCCCACGCTCGCGCGGCCGTGGGCGCGCAGGGCTTCATCCAGCGCGCGCGCGACGAAGGAGAAGCCAGCGGGCACGTCGCGGTCCCACTTCACGCCCCGAGGCGTGGTGAGCCCCTGGAGCGTCCCCTCCTCCAGGCAGATGTGCACGCGCGAGTCCTGGCGCCGGCGCACATAGGCGGCCGTGCGCGGCGCCACGGCCGCGAGGCGGGCCACGCCGCCCCACAGCACGGCGTACTCGCCGGAGAGGAACAGCTTGCCCGGGGCGGAGAGCGCTCGGTCCATCAGAACAGGTGCTCGGTGAGCAGCGTCGCGTCACCGCCGGGCACGCAGCGCACCACGTCCACGGCGCCGCAGGCGCGGGCCAGGGCCTCGGCCGCGACCTCGTGGGCCGCGGTGGTCAGCAGCACCGGGTTCGGGCCCGCGTCGAGCGTGAACCACACCGGCACGCCCTTCTTGCGCTGCTCCTTCAGGTGCTGGATGAGCGCCAGCGTCGCGGGGCTCAGGTAGGAGAGCGGCGGATCCGCGGAGAGCGTCGTGCAGTGCATGCGCCACGCGTTGCGCTCGCACAGCTCGCCCAGCGCCTCCAGGTCCTGCTTCGCGATGAGCTCGCGGGCGCGCGGCACCTCCGCCTCCGCGTCCTTCACCCAGGCCGGGTAGTAGGGGCTCGTCTCCACCGTGTTCTTCATCCCGTCCCGCGACTTCACCTCCTTCTCGCCGCGGTCGAGGATGGCCACCACCATGCGCAGGTCCGCCCAGTGCCCCGCGTCGAAGCGCTGCACGGCGTAGCTGTCCTCGCCGTCCGCGCGCTCGCCGCGCATCCACTCGCAGAAGCCGCCCTGCACGCTGCGGCACGCGGAGCCGCTGCCCCGCCGCGCCAGGATGCTGGACGCCCGCGTGTCGTGGGGCAGCCCCGCCGCCGCGCGCCCCGCCACCGCCAGCGCCGCGAAGCCCGCCGCGCTGCTCGCCAGGCCCGCCGCCATGGGGAAGTCCCCGCGCGACACCACCTTCGCGGGCCCCAGGTCGCGCCCCGCCTGCGCGCGCACCTGGTCCAGCAGGCGCAGCACGCGGTCGCGCTCGCTGCCCCTGGCCACGTGGCCGTGCAGCTCCACCGTGTCCGCGGGAGCGCCGAACTCCACCGTCGTCGTCACGTGGATGGGCGCCAGCGTCAGCGACAGGCTGGACTGGTGCGGGAGGATGAGCGCCTCGTCGCGCTTTCCCCAGTACTTCACGAGCGCGATGTTGGGATGCGCCCGGACCGTTGCCTTCATGGAATGTCTCCCTGGAGCCGCGGCCCCGCGAGCTGGCTCGAGAAGCAGCGCACGCCGTCGCGCGTCAGCCGCGCGACCACGGGCTCCGGTTCGAGGAAGAGGCCGATGACCGCGCCACCGTCACCTCCCGCCCCGGTGAATTTGGCCCCCAGCGCGCCCAGCGAGCGCAGCCGGAACACCATGTCCTCCAGCGCTGGCGACGACAGCCCCAGCGCGTTCAAGAGGCCCTGGTTGACGTTCATCGCGTCCCCCAGCCCCTCCACGTCGCCCGCCTCCACCGCCTTCGCCGCCTCGGAGACGAGCCGCCCCACCTGCCCGAAGAGCCGCTGGTACCGCGCCGGCCACCGCGCCTGCCGCTCGCGCAGCGCCCCCACCGTCCGCTTCGTGGGGCTGCGCGCCCCCGCCAGCGCCACCACCACCGACACGGGCCTGGGGCTCTTCAGCTCGCGCGCCCGTCCGACGACGCCCGCCGGCGCCTGCACCCGCCGGTAGAGGATGAGCTTCTCCTCCGCGCTGGTGGTGTGGTCCACGCCGGACGGCGTGCCGTGGAACTCCTGCTCCATCTCCCACGCCAGCCGCGCCGCCGCCTTCGCCGTGGGCGCCTGCCCCGCCGCCAGCAAGAGCACGCGCGCCGTGGCCACCGCCAGCGCCGCGGAGCTGCCCAGCCCCGCGGACAGCGGCAGCTGCGGCTCCAGCGTCACCTTCACCTTCGGCTCGCCCACGAGCCTCGCCGCCCGCGCGAACGCCTTGCGCATCATCCGCTTCTGCGCCGCGTTCGCCGTCACCGGCACGTCCAGCGCGCAGGAGCGCGAGGGCACGCCGCGCGCCGTCATGCCGATGCTCAGCGGGCCGGCGATGGCGGGATAGCCGTACACCACGCTGTGCTCGCCCAGCAGGATGACCTTGCCAGCACCGAAGGCGACCAGGGGATTCGTTGCGGGAGTCATGGCACCAGGCACGCGGAAGAGGGGCGACCGCTTCATTCCGCGCGCCGCCCGGTCCCGTCAAGCGCCCCGCGCGGGTCGAGGGGCGCGCGGGCTCAGCCGTTGGTGAGGGTGGCGATGGCGGACGTCTCCGGGGGGAGGCTCGCGAGGATCTCCCGCGCCTTCTCCACCTTCACGTGCCCGGCCTTCACCAGCAGGTTGGCGACCTTCTCCACGTCCCCGCCGCGCGCGCCCGCCGTCACCGCGACGCTGCGCGCGTGCATGGCCATGTGGCCCTTCTGGATGCCCACGGAGCCCAGGGCCCGCAGCGCCGCGAAGTTCTGCGCCAGGCCCACCGCCGCGAACACCATGGACAGCTCGCGCACGCTGGTGGCGCGCAGCAGCTTGAGCGCCACCTGCGCGCCCGGGTGGATCTTGATGGGGCCGCCCACCAGGCCCAGCGCCAGCGGCAGCTCGATGCGGCCCACCAGGTGCCCTTCCTCCAGGTACCAGGTGGACAGCGGGCGGTACTGCCCCTTGCGGCACGCGAACGCGTGCGCCCCCGCCTCGATGGAGCGCCAGTCCTGCCCCGTGGCGATGGCCACCGCGTCGATGCCGTTCATCACGCCCTTGTTGTGCGTGGCGGCGCGGTACGGGTCGGCCTCGGCGAAGCGGCTCGCCTGGGCGATGCCCTCGGCGATGACCTCGCCCGGCAGGCCGAAGTCCGCCAGCAGATCCAGCTGGATGCGGCAGGTGGCGCGCGCGAGCCGCTTGTCCGCCAGGTTGGACAGGATGCGCAGGTACACGCGGCCGCCCGTCAGCTGCTCGATCAACGGCGCCACGCCCTCCGCCATGGTGTTGATGAGGTTCGCCCCCATCGCCTCCTGCGCGTCGATGAGGAGGTGGACGATGAGCAGCGGCTCGCCGCGCGGCCCCTCCGGCGCGGGCAGCAGGCGCACCTCCACGTCCTTCGCGCCGCCGCCGCGGGCCACCATGGCCGGGTGGAAGCTGTTGGCCAGGGCGAGGATCTGATCCTTCGCGTCCAGGATCTTCTCGGACGCGAGGCCGGGGTCGCCGTAGTTGGAGACCTGCACCTGGCCGATCATCATCGACTCGTCGGCCTCCGCGGTGAAGCCGCCCGCCTCGCGGACGATCTTCGACGCGAACGACACCGCCGCGACGACGGAGGGCTCCTCCACCGCCATGGGCACCAGGTAGTCGCGCCCGTTGACGGTGAGGTTCAGGCCCAGGCCCAGCGGCAGGGAGAACGTGCCGACGGCGTTCTCGATCATCTGGTTGGCGACCGACAGGTCCAGGCCGTTCTCACCGCGCAGCTGGTCCAGCTCCGCCTCGGTCAGCCGGAACATCTGGCCGATGCGCGCCAGGCGCTCCTCCAGGGGCAGCTTGTGGAATCCGGCGAGCCGGGACGTCACGGTGTCAGACATGTTCTTCCTTCCCAACCTGGGAGCCACCCTGCATCACAACGCCGCCAACCAATCCTTCAACGCTCCGGTCACCACGCGGGGCCGCTGCCGCAACTGCGCGACGGTGCGGCTCCCGGTCAGCACCAGCGCCTGCTTCAGCCCGGTGAGGATGACCTTCAGCGCCTCCTCCGCGGCCGGCAGTCCGCCCTGCTGCTGGGCCCGGAACAGCGGCAGCGCCATGCCCGCCAGGTCCGCGCCCAGCGCGAGCACCTTCGCGGACTCCAGCCCGCCGCGCACCCCGCCGCTGGCGACGAGCCGCACCTGCGCCCCCACCGCCTTGCGCACGCTGGCGATGGCCGCCGCGGTGGGGATGCCCCAGCCGCTGAACTCCGCGCCCACCTGGGCCTGCGGGCCCGCCGCGCGGAGCTGCTCCACCCGCACCCACGACGTGCCGCCCAGCCCGGAGACGTCCACGTTGGACACGCCCAGCTCCGCCAGCCGCCGCGCCACGTCCGGGCCGATGCCGCACCCGGTCTCCTTCACCAGCAGCCGGTCACCCAGCGCGCGCGCCAGCTCCTCCACCACGCGGTAGCCACCGCGGAAGTCGCGGTCGCCCTCCGGCTGCGTCAGCTCCTGGCCGGCGTTGAGGTGCAGCGCCATGCCGTCCGCGCCGATGGCGTCCATGAGCCGCCGCACGCCGTCCACGCCCAGCCCAATGGCCTGGTACAGCCCGATGTTGCCCAGCAGCGCCACCGTGGGCGCCACGTCGCGCACCGCGTACGACGCCGCGCGCGAGGGGTGCTCCGCCATCGCGCGCTGGCTGCCCACGCCGAAGGCCAGGCCGTGCCGCTCCGCGAGCAGCGCCAGGTCCCGGTTCACCGCGCCCGCGCGCTCCGTGCCGCCCGTCATCCCGGTGATGAGCAGCGGCGCCTGGAGGCGCTTGCCCAGGAACGGCGTGGTCAGGTCCACGTCCTCCACCGCCATCTCCGGCATGGCGCAGTGGAGGAGGTGCACGCACTCCAACAAGGTGGAGTTCTGCGCGGGCTCCACGTCTCCGGTCGCGCACAGATCGAGGTGGGCATCCTTCCGCCTGGCTGTCGTCTCGTCGCCCATGTCGCTGAAAGCCACCCGCGCTGTCGCTGCAAAAAACCTGTAACTCTGGAAGGCCCTTGGGTTCCTAGCAAGCGCCAGGGCCGGGGTGCAAGCCAAAGGGCCCCAGCGGTCGCCCCCGAGGCGTGGATGGACGCGGTGGCTTCTGGACGGTATGAGCCGGCGGGTGAGCACGCCGGACAACAGGGTCGTCGTCTTCCTGCACAGTGGCGAATACGACCGGGTGCACCAGGGGCTCTCCATCGCGGCGGCGGCGACGGCGGCCGGGCGGCGCGCGGAGGTGTACCTGTTCTGGTGGGCCCTGGAACGCTTCCTGACGGACAGGCTGGACGAGCCGGACTTCGCTGGCCGTGAGGACGTGGCGGACCGCTTCGAGGCGCGCGGCATGCCCACCGTGCGCAGGCTCCTGGAGCACGTGCGTGACTCCGGGCTGGGCGTGGTGGCGGGCTGCACGGGCTCGCTCGGTGCCCTGGGGAGCGAGTCGAAGGCGGGCGACAGTGGCATTGACGTCTGGCTCGGTTGGAGCGCCATCCTCCAGCGTACGGCGGGCGTGACGGATCGTTTCTACCTTTGAGCGCTCTACGTTTGAGACGGCCCGCGGCCGGGGCCATGGGCCTCCAGGGCAGGCTGGGCCCGTCACATTGACGCTCCTGGGTGCCTGCTTACGTTTCGTGTGACCCCCTTGACGGGGCGAAAGGCACGGAATGAGGACCATGGCGCGGCGTGACCCCCACATGACATCCCGAGGACCGGCCGCACCGGCGCTCAAGGGCGGCGGGTGGCACCGGCTGGGCAACGCATTGAAGACGACCGTGCTGCTGGCGGGCTTGACGGCGCTGGTGCTCGTCATCGGTCAGCGGCTCGGCGGAGCGCAGGGCCTGGCGATGGCGGGCCTCTTCGCGGTGGTGATGAACTTCGGCTCGTACTGGTTCAGCGACCGCATCGCGCTGGCCATCCACGGCGCGCAGCCGCTGTCGTATGAGCAGGCGCCGTGGCTGCATGAGATGGTGGAGCGGCTGGCCGCGCGCGCGGGCATGCCGAAGCCGAAGGTCTACCTCCTGCCCACGGCGCAGCCGAACGCGTTCGCCACGGGCCGCAACCCGAGCCACGCGGCCGTCGCGGTGACGGCGGGCATCATGGACATCCTGGACCGGCGCGAGCTGGAGGGCGTGCTGGCGCACGAGCTGGGCCACGTGCACAACCGGGACACGCTCATCGGCACGGTGGCGGCGACGCTCGCGGGCATCATCAGCTACGCGGCGCAGATGCTCTTCTGGTTCGGCGGCAGCATGCTCAGCCGGAGTGACGATGACGAGGGCGGCGGCCTGGCCGGAGCGCTGGCCAACCTGGGCCTGCTGCTGGTGGCGCCCATCGCGGCCACGCTGCTGCAGCTGGCGGTGAGCCGCTCGCGTGAGTACGGCGCGGACGCCACGGGCGCGGAGCTGTGCGGCGACCCGGACGCGCTGGCGAGCGCGCTCCTGAAGCTGGAGCGCGGCGCGGAGGCCATCCCGTACGACCGGGCGCCCGCGACGTCGCACCTGTTCATCGTCAACCCGCTGCACCACGGCGGGGTGATGTCGCTGTTCTCCACGCACCCGCCCATCCCGGAGCGCGTGCGCCGCCTGCGCGAGATGAGCGCGCGGATGGGCCAGGGCGCGCGCGGCCGCGGCGGCTGGGAGTACGCGTACTAGCGAGCCGTGGGGAGAGGAGCATCCGGCGGGGGCCCGAAGGCCTCCACCGGATGCTCCAGCATCTCGCGCAGCGTGCTGGCGATGACGCCCGCGTGGTAGCCGTCGAGGAAGCGGTGGTCGAAGGACGCGTTGATGCTCATCACGTGGCCGGGCACCACCCTGCCCTCCTCCACCACCGCCACCTCCCGCACCGCGCCGGGCGCGAGGAAGATGGGCACGCGGGTGAAGGGCGCCAGCGGCAGGTACGCCGCGTCCAGCCCCAACGCGCCCACGTCCACCACCACCGCCGAGCCGAAGGGATCCCTGGGCAGCCCCAGCCAGGACGGATCGAGGTTCAGCGTGTACGTGAGGAACGACACCAGCCCGGTGAAGCGGTGCAGCAGCAGGTGCGGCACGCGCCCCAGGATGCGCCGGCCCTGCTCCACCCGTGGGTCCCTCCCCTCGCGCACGCGCGCCGCGGTGGACTCCACCTCCAGCGCCAGCTCGCGCACGGGCTTCTGGTCCACGTCCTCGACGCGCACGGGCGTGAGGCCCCGCGGCCCCGGGCCGGTGAGCAGCGCGCACACGGTGACGCGCCTTCGCAGGTAGATGCGCTGGTAGCGCAGGAGCGCGTTGGCGTCCGGGCAGCGGCGCAGCGCTTCGCCCACGGCCTTGAGCACCAGGTGCGTCGCGGTGAGCCGCACGCCGGTGCGCTGGTGGAAGGCGTCCAGCCAGGCGAGCGCGGCGTCCATGCGCACCGTCAGTGTGCCGTAGACCGTGGGGTCATACGCGGTGGCCCAGCTGCCGATGGCGAGCTTGCGGAAGCTCGACACGTCCCGCTTCGGCTGGAGCTCCAGGTGCGCCATGGCCGGGAGCGTGCCCCAGGAGCGCGCCTCCAGGGGAGCCGGAAGAAGGGCGGACGCCACGGCCGGGCCGGCGCGGCGCGCGGGGCCCGCCGGGTTGCCTGCCAGTGAAGCCTTGACGCGCCATGTCCGGGAGTTAGGCTGCCCCGCTTTTTGCATTCTTCTGTGGAGGTCGTTCCCTTGCTGGTTGCACTCATCCTCGTATCGGTCGGGTTCGCCGTGACGCTCGGCCTGCTGCTCTTCGGAGACAAGAGCGGCGCTGGCGCCAACGCGGGCCGTCCCTCGCTCTCCTCCTCTTCCTCCGCGCCGTCGTTCCGCGGCGAGCTGGAGGCCGAGAGCAAGGCGCGCGCGAAGGCGGAATCGGAGGTCCAGCGCAAGCAGAAGGAGCTGGACGAGCAGCGCGCGCAGCTCCAGGAGGTCAAGGAGCAGCTCAAGCAGACCAAGCGCAAGCTCTTCGAGCAGAAGGAAGGCGAGAAGGGCGCGAACGACCTGGTGAAGGCCCGCGCCGAGGTGGAGCGCAACGCCAGCATCCAGCTGGAGCAGACCCGCGCGGAGCTGGCGCAGGCCCTGACGGAGAACACCCGGCTGCGCGCGGAGTCCGAGTCGCGCGGCAATCCCCGCCGCCGTGAGGCCCCGGCCGCCGCCGCGCAGACGCCCGCCGCTGCCGCCCCCGCGGCGCCTGCCCCCACGGATCAGATCGCCGCGCCCGCGAGCGAGCCCGTGGTGAACGCGGCGGTGCCCGTGACGCCCGCCCCCGTGGCCCCGGCGGAGCCCGTGCGCCGCTACCGCGAGCTGAACGACGCGGACCGCGAGAAGATGAACCGGCTGGAGCAGGCCGCGAACAAGGACCGCGCGCGCGCCGCGGAGCTGGAGAAGGAAGTGCGCCGGCTGAAGGGCCGCGCCGACACGCAGGCGCGCATCCTGGCCGTGACGAAGTCCGAGGCCGACCTGGGCAAGGACAAGTACAAGGCGCTGGAGAAGCGCCTCAACCGCACGCTCCTGGAGCGCGACCTGCTTCGCCGGGCCATCAAGGACCTGGAGAAGAAGACGGGCATGCTCGCGGACCGCACGGAGCTGACGCCGGACGAGGTCGCCGCCAGCGACCAGCGCAGCGACGAGATGGCCCGCGCCCGCGCCGAAGCGGAGGCCCGCGCCACCGCCGCGACGCCCACGGAGGCCCCGGCCGCCGCCGAGCCCGCCCCCACCGAGCCGACGGCCTCCACCGAGGTCGAGGCGAAGCCTTCCGAGGCCCCGCCGTCCAACGCCTGAGCGCCGTCACGGCTTGAAACACCAGGCCCCGCCGTCCCCGCTCCGGGACGCGGGGCCTTCGTGTCTCCGGAGCCAGGGCCCGCGTCAGTCGCGCGGCGGCGGCATCACCACCAGGGCCTCCGTGTTGGCGCGGATCTCCCCGGTGCTGTCGTCCACGCCGCCCACCACGAGCACGGAGCCGTCCGGCAGCGCGGAGCACGTGTGCCAGGCGCGCGGCTGCGGCATCAGCGGCAGGCCCAGCACGGTGGGCTGCGCGCCCGCGTGCGGGGTGATCAGCTCCACCCAGGGCACCGAGGTCGTCGTGCCGGTGTACGTACCGCGCCCGCCCAGCACCACCACGCGGCCATCCGGCAGCGACACCGCGCACGGGTTGCTCCGGGGCATCAGGGCCGGGCCGTCGCGCACGGTCATCACGTCCTCCAGCACCTCGGAGGCGCCCACCGCCCGCGCGTCCTGGGTGGGCTCCACGCCGTCGAAGCCCCCCAGCAGCAGCGGGCGGGGGGACTCGTCCGGCCGCCCCAGCACCGCCACGGCGGCGCCCACGCGGGGCACGAGCAGCCGGGGCGGCACGTTCATCAGGCGCTGAAGGTCCGTCCCGTCGAAGCCGACGGACAGGACCTCCGGCACAGGCCCCGTGGCGTCCGCGCCTCCGGCGATGAAGAGGGTCTTCCCGTCCCCCAGCGCCACCAGCGTGGCGTCGACACGGCGCACCTCTCCGGCCACCTCGACGAAGCGGCCGGAGGCGCTGTCGAAGGCCTCCGCCGTGAACACCCCGCCGCCATCCGCCGCGCGCCCGCCCACCAGCAGCACGTGGCCCGCCGCGTCCACCGCCGCCGCCTGCTGATAGCGCGCGACCCCGGGCGTGAGCTCCCCCACCGCGCCCGTCGCCAGGTCCACGAGCCGCGCGGTGGGCTGCAACGACACGGGGGCGAAGGACTCCGCGCCGCCCACCAGGAGCACGCGGCCATCCGGCAGCGGCGACGCCGTGTGGAAGGCCCTCGCGCCCACGTCCGGCCCGGGGCTGAACGTGCCGTCCGCCGGGTTGAACACCTCCGAGGTCCTCGACACGGGCCGCGCCCCGTTCGCCTCGGGCCGGTAGCCCCCGGTGAGCCATATGCGTCCGTCCGGCAGCGTCGTGGCCGTGTGCGCCGCGCGCGCTTCGACCGGCAACGCGCAGGTCCTCGGCTCGGACGCCAGGTTCACCGGCACGAACTCTCCCAGCCGCCGCAGGAACACCCGCACCGTGGGCGCCTGCCCGTCCGTCACGTCGAACGGCGCGGTGCGGCCCAGCGACACCAGCCGCCCGCCCCGCTCCGGCGCCCCCACGTAGGCCCGGACCTCCAGCACCCTCGCGCTGCCGGGCGGCACGGCCGGCACGTCCGCCTCCGCCCACTCCACCGTCGACACCCGCTCGCGCGGTGGGTGGAGTCCAGGCCCCGTCACGCGGAAGCGCAGGTGCGTCACCCCGGCCAGGGGCTGCGTTCCGGCGCACGAGTCGGTGAGCAGGTCCAGGGCGGGGCGGACCTCGCCCCCGCAGGCGGGGGTGAGGGCCACCAGGGCGGCGAGGAGCGAGGAGCGGACGAAGCGCGGAGCCATGCGGCGGATGCTACCAGCCCCCTCCCCGGAGGCGTGGAGCCCAGACGGCCGGAAGCAGGCGGCGCGGTGGGGATTGCGCTGTAATGCGCCGGGCCCAGGACGTATGTCCTGTCCCCTCCTCCATGAAGCTCTCGCTCGCCACCCGCATCTTCCTGGGCTACGCGCTGGTGCTGCTGACGTTCGGGGCGGTGTCCCTGTTCAGCGTGGCGGAGCTGCACCGCAACCAGCAGGAGATCCGGCTCGTCAGCCAGGGCTACCTCCAGCTGTCCCAGGACGCCGCCGCGCTGGAGACCTTCCAGGGCAGCCAGGAGAAGGACACCGAGCGGGTGCTGGAGCAGAACAGCGTGGAGACGCGCCGCGCGCTCATCCGGCTGGCGAGCCTGTACTACGCGCCCCAGATGGCCCAGCGCCTGGAGGCCGCCCGCACCAAGGCCCGCGAGGTGCTCACCTTCGCCCCCAAGGGCGAGGTGCCCTTCGTGATGGAGCTGGACGAGCGCTTCGCCGAGCTGTCCCGCAACTCCCAGGCCTACGGCCGCGCGGTGGAGGCCGTGTTCACCGCGCTCGCCTCCGAGTCCCCGGACAGCCAGGAGGTGGCGCGCGCCACCGCGGAGCTGCGCCAGCTGGAGAGCGCCATCAACCGCGAGCTGCGCGTGCTGCGCGCCACGCTGACCAACCGCATCCGCGAGCGCGTGGACGGCGCGGAGGAGCGCGAGCGCAGGACGGGCCTCACCATCATCGCGCTGTCCATCATGGCCATCGGCGTGGGCGTGGGCGTCACCGCGTGGTCCGCCCGCACGCTGCGCCCGGTGCGCACCCTGATTGAAGGCGTGTCCCGCATCGGCCGGGGTGACTACTCCGCCCAGCTGGGCGTGCGCGGCGAGGACGAGGTCGCGCTGCTCGCGCGCGAGTTCGACCAGATGGCCCGCTCGCTCCAGGCGCGCGAGGCGCAGCTCAAGTCCCAGGCGGAGGCGCTGATGCGCGCGGAGCAGCTGGCCGCGGTCGGCCGCATCTCCGCGCAGATCGTCCACGAGGTGCGCAACCCCCTGTCCTCCATCGGGCTCAACGTGGAGCTGCTCCAGGACGCCGTGGGCGGCGCGCGGTTCGACTCCCAGGAGACCGCCGCGGAGGCGCGCGAGCTGCTCGCCGCCGTCACCCACGAGGTGGACCGCCTCACCGACGTCACCGAGCAGTACCTGCGCATGGCCCGCCCCGCCCGGCCGGACCTGGAGCCGGAGGACATCATCGCGGTGCTCGACGGCGTGCTCGACTTCACCCGCGAGGAGCTGGCGCGCGCGGGCGTGGAGGTGGTGCGCGCCTTCGCGCCCGACACGCCCCGCGTGCTCGCGGACCAGGGCCAGCTGCGGCAGGTGTTCCTCAACCTCCTGCGCAACAGCCGCGAGGCCATGCCCTCCGGAGGGCGGCTCACCGTGGCCACCACCCCGCACGACGGCGACGTGGAGGTGACCGTGCGCGACACCGGCAACGGCATGACCGAGGAGGTCCGCCGCCACCTCTTCGAGCCCTTCTTCACCACCAAGGAGGGCGGCACGGGCCTGGGGCTCGCGGTGAGCCAGCAGATCCTCCAGGCCCACGGGGGCTCGCTCTCCTGCCAGAGTATTCCCGGCCAGGGGACGACCTTCGTGTTAAGGCTCCCTCGCGCATGAGCTTTACACCGTACCGGGACGTGCTGCCCTCGGGCCTGCGCGTCGTCACCGTCGAGACGCCCCACCTGCACACCGCCCTCCTGGCCGTCTACGTGCGGACCGGCAGCCGCCACGAGACGGTGGAGAACAACGGCGTCAGCCACTTCCTGGAGCACCTCTTCTTCCGGGGAAGCGAGGCCTGGCCGGACACGGTGAAGATGAACGCGGCGGTGGAGGAGGTGGGCGGCAACCTCAACGGCGCCACCACCCGCGACCACGGCTACTACTACACCCCGCTGCACCCGGCCCACCTGGGCGTGGGCCTGGACGTCATCGGCGACATGCTCACCCGCCCCCGCCTCACCGACATGGAGGTGGAGCGGCAGATCATCCTGGAGGAGATGCTCGACGAGGTGGACGACAAGGGGCGCGACATCGACCTGGACAACCTGTCCAAGCGCCTGCTGTTCCCCGGCCACCCGCTGTCCCTGAAGATCGCCGGCACCCGCGAGTCCGTGAGGGCCCTCACCCACGCGCAGGTGCGGGAGCACTTCGCCCGGCACTACGTGGCCGGCAACCTGGTGGTGTCCGCCGCGGGCAGCGTGAAGCACTCGGAGGTGCTGGCCCTGGCCGAGCGCGCCTTCGCCCACCTGCCGAAGGGTGACGCCACCACGGAGAGCGCGCCGCCCCTGCTGGGCCCCGGGCCGCACTTCCACTTCGTCACCCACGACGAGTCGCAGACGGAGTTCAAGCTCACCTTCCGCACGGTGCCGGAGCAGCACGAGGACTTCCCCGCGCTCCAGCTCCTCCGGCGCCTCCTGGACGACGGCCTGTCGTCGCGGCTGCCCTTTGAAATCGTGGAGAAGCGGGGCCTTGCGTACTCGGTGCAGGCGGGGCTGGACACCTACCACGACCTGAGCCTCTTCGAGATCGAGGCGGCCAGCGCGCCGGAGAAGGCGCCGCTGGTGGTGGCGGAGGCGCTGCGCGTGCTCGCGGAGCTCTGCGACCAGGAGGCGAGCGAGGAGGAGCTGAACCGCGCCAAGCGCCGCCACCGCATGCTGCTGGAGTTCTCCCAGGACTCGCCGGGAGAGCTGGCCGGGTGGTTCGGCGGCGTGGAGCTGTTCCGCCGTCCGGAGACGTTCGGCCACCGCGCGGATCAGGTGGACCGGCAGACGGCCGCGCGGGTGCGCGAGGTGGCGCGGCGCTACTTCACCCGGGAGAACCTGCTCGTGGTGGCGGTGGGCCAGCGCAAGGGGCTCAAGGCGCTGGAGAAGGTGGTCGCGGAGGCCGCGGGCCTGCCCTCCTCCGCGCCCGCCCTCAGCGCCGCCCGCGGATGATGATGGGCCCCGTCGGGGCCCGCTTCTTCTTGGGCGTCGCCTTGTCGATGGCCTTCCGGATGCGCAGGTACTCGGGGTTCTGCGGCTCGCGCTTCAGGGCCTCTTCGATGAGCTTCATGCCGCGCGGCAGCTGCGTCTCGAACTGGGCGTAGAGGTTCGCGAGCGCGGCCTTCTCCTCCACGGAGGCATCGTTCAGGCTGGCCAGCTGCTCCAGGACCTCCTGGGCCTCCGGCTTGCGGCCCGCCTTCAGGTGCAGCCGCCACATGCGGGACAGCGCGGGCGCGAAGGAGGGCTCCGTCTTGAGGGCGAAGCGGTAGCTGTCCTCCGCCCCGCGCGCGTCGCCCTGCTCCTCCAGGACGCGGCCGCGCACGTACAGGGCGCGGGCGAAGCGCGGGCGCAGGTGCAGCGCGCGATCCACCAGCTGCTGGGCCTCGGACGCGCGGCCCTGGGCGCAGACGATCTCCGCCAGCCACGCGACGGCCTCCGCGTTGTCCGCGTCGTCCTCCAGCAGCTTCCGGAGCGCGCCCTCCGCCTCCGCCGGGCGCCCGAGCGCCATCAGCACGCGGGCCTTCATCGCCACCACGTCCGTGGTGTCCGCGTCCTCGGCCGGCACGGCCTGGAGGTCCGCCTCCGCCATGTCGTAGACGCCGCTCATCAGGAAGTAGCGCGTGCGCAGGAGGCGCGCGGGCGTGAAGCTGGGCGAGCCCTGGAGCACGCGGTCCATCAGGTTGGCCGCGAGCAGCTCCTCGCCCTTCATGAGGAGGACCTCGGCCTCCACCGTCTTCGTCGCGGCGTCGTCCGGGGTCTCGCGGAGGATGCGCTCCAGCGTGGTGAAGGCCTCGTCCGAGCGGCCCTGCCGCGCCTGGAGGCGGGCCAGCGACAGGACGTCCTCCTTGGGCAGCTTGCCCTCGTCCCGCAGCGCGACGAGCGTGGAGATGGCCTGGGGCGTCTGCCCTTCCCCCAGATACAGGTCCGCGAGCTGCTTCTGGATGACGGGGTCGGTGCCCGGAATGAGGCTCTCCGCCTGCTTGAGGGTGAGGATGGCCGCGCCGGGGTTGCCGGCGCCCTGGTGGGCCCTGGCCAGGAGGAGGAGCGGCTCCACGCTCTCCGGGGCGGCGTTGGCCGCCTTCTGGAGCTCGGAGATGGCGCGGACGTACTGCCCCTGCGCGAGGGCTTCGCGCCCCTGTGACAGGGAGTTCTGGACCTGGACGGCCTGCTTCTGCGCGGCCGCCGTCTCCGGGTCCTTGCAGGCAAGCGGTAGGAGCAGGACAAGCGTCCAGGGACGGGGGAAAAATCGATGGGGCATCGCTGAGGGACAGGGTAGCGGATGTTATCCTTCTGCGTCGATGGACCCTTTCGTGCGCCGCCTCGTGGAGAGGCTTCATGATCCCAGCCGGCCGCTGTCGCGGAACCGGCACTTCCACACGTTCGACACCCCCGAGGGTCGGATGGCGCTGAAGGTGTTCCGTCGGCTGCGCAGCCTCCAGCAGGACATCCTGGCCTGTCACAAGGAGGGGCGCCGCGCCCGCATCTGCCGCCAGCTCAACCCGGACGGCGACCACCGCATCGAGCTGTGGATGGAGCGCGTCGCGGGCCGCCGCGTGTCCATGCTCCAGCCCGCGGAGTACGAGCTGCTCGCCCGGCTGCCGGGCGTGCGGGACGCGCTGGAGGTCCTGGACGAAGCGGCCTGAAGCGCCCGGCGCGGCTGGAGCCCCCAGGGCCCCAGCCCCGTGGGCCCCCCGTCACTGGGGCGTCACGGACGCGCGCTGCACCTGCGTGACGCCGGGCAGCGTGGGCGCGGGGTTGAGCGCCTGGATCAGCATGGCGCGCAGCGCTTCCGTGAGGTCCTCGCCCGGGGCGCTCACGCCGGCCGGCGCGCCCTGCAGCGGCGCGGGCACCTCCGTGCCCACCACCACGATGGGGATGCGGACCTCCCACGCCAGGTAGTGCGCCAGCCGCACCGCCGGCTCCGACGTGTCCATCAACAGCGCGCCGATGGCCCCGGCGCTGAACGGCCGCCACAGCGGGCGCGCGGCCTCCGCGGGCGGCAGCACGCAGAAGTCCACGTTCAGCACGTCGCTCAGCTCCAGGCGCCCCAGCGTCCCGAAGCCGCTCTTCACCGCGGTGGGATCCGCGGACATCGCCTCCAGGCCCGGCACCCGCGCCAGGATGCGCCGCGCCGCGGAGGAGCCGCTGCCACAGACGAAGACCTTGGCCGTCGCCACCTTCGCCAGCGTGCGCGTGCGCAACAGGCGCCCGCGCAGCGCGTGCACCTCCGCCGCGCCGATGAGGTCGCCCGCCCCCAGGTTCTGGCCCTCGCTCTCCGTGGGGCGCGCCACGCCCTTCTGGAGCAGCGTGGACAGCACGCCCAGCACCTCCATGTCCGTCGCGGGCGCCAGGTCCAGCACCTCGCCCAGCGCTCGCGGCTGGCGGAGCAGCTCCATCACCTGCGCCGTCACCGGGTGCTGCTCCTCGGACAGGTCCACCTCCGGCGCCAGCATCAGCCGCGTGTGGCGCGGCGGCAGGCCCGGCAACAGGCGGTTCACCTCGTCCGACTGACGCATGCCCTCCAGGAGCGCGTCGTCCATCGCGCGGTTGATGCGCGGGCGCGCGGCGCTGGTGCCGGGCGTGAAGGTGAAGTTGCCCTCCGTCCACGCCAGGAGCCGGAACAGCGCCTTCTCCCCCTCCACCCTCCCGAGCCGCGCGTTCACCGTGCGCCCCTCCGCGACGGTGATCTCCCCGCGCTCCGAACCGCGCTCCAGCGCCAGGCGCCCGTTGCGCTTGTTCATGCCCAGAATCTGCATGAGGTCCGGGATGCTGAGCTGGCTGAGCGAGCCTTCGATCTCCTGCTGCTCGCTCTTGAGGTCCTTGGCCGCCTCGTTGCGGCGGAAGATGTGCTCGATGCGGCTGAGCACCTCGTCCAGGTTGAAGGGCTTGCGCAGCGTGCCATCCCGCATGCCCCGCACCCGGTCCGTGTCCAGGCTGGACGTGGTGAGCACCACCGGGATGTCTTCCGTGCGCGGGTTGGTGCGCAGGATCTGGACGAACGTGCGCGCGTCCAGGAGCCGGCACGCTTCATCGAAGAGCGTCAGGTCCGGGTGCCGGAGCACCGCGACCTCCAGGGCTCGCGAGCCGTCCGGCGCGTAGTGCACCTGATAGCCCTTCGTGCGCAGCGCCCGCGACAGGGCTCGCACCGAGTCGAGGTCGGGGTCGGCGATGAGGATCTTCCGCACCTGGGCCACGGTCGCTTGCTCCGCTTCGTTACGTCAGTAGGGCTGCAGGTCGTATTCGGCCTGCAGCTTGGAGATGAGCCCGTCCACCACCGCGGTGTCCGAGGTGTGGAACCCCCACGTCGCGCCCCGCCCCCGCCGCTGGATGAGCGCGTACGACGCGCTCTCCGACAGCCAGAGGATGAACTCGTGGCGCGCCACCCGCTCGTCGCCCTCCAGGAACACCGGCGTGAGCGCCGCGTGCGACTCCAGGTCCACGCGCCGGCCCAGCAGGTAGATGCGCGACGCCAGGTCCGGCGGCGCCTGCTCCAGCCCCACCGCCAGCGGCAGGTCCGCGCGGATCTCCGGACCACCCACGTACAGCAGCCCGCGCGAGCCCGGGTCGCGCACCAGCTCCCGGGCGATCTCCACCTGGAGCTCGTCGAAGAGCACGTCCGCCACCTTGCCCCGGCGGCTGGGCTCCGCGCGGTCGTCCGTGGGCAGGCGCGGGCTGTTGGGCGTGCCCAGGAGCAGGTCCACCTCGTCCCAGAACGGCAGCCCGTCCAGCATCAGCCGGCGCTGGAGCGACGCGCGGCGCTCGTCCATGCGGCGGCGGCAGCGGTGCACCAGCTCGTCGAAGTCCTCGCCGTCCTTGGGGAAGGTGCTGGCCCCGCCCACGAGCGCCAGCGGCAGGCGCTGCTCCACGTCCTGCACCTCCGGCTCGTCCCGCACGGCGGCCACCGCGCGGCGCACGAACATCATCGCGCCGAAGAAGTCCGTCTCCGGCAAGAGGAGGTAGAACTCCTGGTCGCTCGCCTTCGCGATGACGTCCGAGTCGCGGATGATCTTGCTGAGCGCCTTGATGATGCCGCGCACGGCCTTCTTCGCGTCCTGCGCGCCCAGCCGCACGCGCACCAGCGGCAGGTTGTCGATGCTGAAGGTCAGCAGCGAGAACGTGCGGCCATACCGGCGCGCCTTGTAGATCTCCTTGGAGGCGTAGTCGGTGAAGTAGCTGAGGTTGTACGCGGCGGTGTCGCGGTCGCGCAGGCCCAGGCGCTGGAGCGCCATCAGCTTGCGGCCGTTCTTCACGCCCACCGCGGCGAAGTCCGCCAGCACCTTCGCGTCGCGCGTGTGCTCCAGCCGGAAGTCGCCGGTGAGCGGATCCGACAGCTGCGCGAGCCCCATCACCTCGCCCGTGGCCACCAGCGGCACGTACAGCACGGGCGAGCGCTCATCGCGCGCCAGCCACGGGGCCGCCTCGCGCAGGCGCAGGGACAGCGGCCCCTCGGGGCTCATCTTCTCCGGCAGGAACTGCTTGTCGAGCAGGCCCCGGTACGAGCGCAGCGCCAGGTCTCCCCGGTCGTCCACCACCCACAGCGCGGCGCTCTGCGCGTCGCACACCGCGCCCAGGTCCGCGATGACGCGCTCCTGGAGCCACTCCAGGTCCGGATGGGAGAGCAGCTCCAGGCAGCGCTGCTGGAGGTTGTGGAAGCGGGCGAACTCCAGGTTCTCGTCCTGGAGGCGCGCGCGCTCGTGGCGAAGCTGGGCGCGCTCCATGGCGCGGTCCACCGCGAGCAGCAGGTCGGACTCCTCCACGGGCTTGACGAGGCAGTCCGCCACGCCCAGGCGCAGCGCGACCTCCGACCCCTTCACGTCGTCGCGGGTGCTGACGAGGATGACCTCCTGCTCGGGGTCCCGCTCGCGCAAGCGCGCGGTGAGCGCGAAGCCGTCCACGCCGGGCATCACCACGTCGGTGAGGACCAGGTCGAACGTCGCCCGGGACACCTCCTCCAGGGCGAGGGTGGCGTTCTCCACCGCCACCACGCGGTGCCCCCGGCGCGACAGCAGGTCCGTGGCGAGTTGTCGGAAGAACAGGTCGTCGTCGACGACGAGGATGGGACCGGCCACGGCGCTCGGGGGAGGAAGGGAGGAAAACCGAAGGCTATCGGGCCCTTGGAAGCACGACAACGCCTTCGAAGACGAAGGACACGGGGCCCCGGAGCCGGATGTCGGACAGGTCGTCGGGAACGCGGATTCTCAGGTCTCCGCCCGGCAGGGTGACGCGCAGCCAGGCGTTCGAGGGCAGGCGCCTCGCCAGCACGGCCGCCACCGCGGACGCGCACGCGCCCGTCCCGCAGGCCTGGGTGAGGCCGCAGCCCCGCTCCCAGACGACGACGGTCAGCCCGTCCTCGTCCACGCGGACGAACTCCACGTTGGTCCGGTCCGGGAAGGCGGGGTGCCGCTCCAGGAGGGGGCCCAGGCGCTCGGCGGCCTCCAGGGGTTGATCCAGGAGCACCAGGTGCGGGTTGCCCATGTTCACGGCCGTGCCGAGCAGCCCCTCATGGCCGGGCACGGGCGCGCGCACGAAGGGCTGGCCGGTCGTCCCCGAGGGCAGGTTCGCGGCCACCAGCCGCGCCGGGCCCATGGAGATGTCCACGCTGATGACGCCGCCGTCGCCGTAGCCGGGCTCGCAGGTGAGCACGCCCGCGCCAGTCTCCACGTCGATGAACGTGGGGTGCTGGCCGCCGTGGTCCACCAGATACTTCACCGCACAGCGCAGGCCGTTGCCGCACATCTCCGCGATGCTGCCGTCGGCGTTGTGGACGACCATGCGGGCAAGGCCGCGGGACGACGGGAGGATGGCGAGCACCCCGTCCGCGCCGATGCCCCGGCGCCGGTCGCACAGCCAGCGGGACTGCGCCTCGCCGAGGTCCACGCCGGTGTGGCGGCGGTCCAGGACGACGAAGTCATTGCCCAGGCCGTGGTACTTGAAGATGCGTTCGCTTGCGTCCACGGGGGCAAGTGTAGACGCGGGCGTTCATTCGCGCTCGCCGACCTTCTTGGGCTCGGACGGGACGTCGGGCGTGGCCCGGGGCGAGGCCCCGGGGGCGCTGGCACGGCGCAGCTCGTCCAGTTCGGCCTCTCGGGCGGCGAGCTGGTCCTGCATCTTCTCGACGTGGGCCTGGAGGACCTCCATCTCCGCGGCCAGCTCCAGCACGTCCTCCGGGGGCGGCGCGGCGGCGCTCTTGGCCTCCTCCAGCGCCTGGACCAGGGTCTCGCGTTCGGTCTCCAGCGCTGCCAGCCGGGCCTGCTGTTCGCGGATCCGCGCGGAGAGCTGGTCGCGTTCGGCGCGCTCGGTCTCGAGGAGGCGCGCGGCGTCCGCGGCGGCGGTCTCCAGGGAGCTGGTGCGGCCCTCCAGGCGGACGCGGGCGGCGCGGGCGACGGTCAGGTCCGACTGGAGGCGCTCGCGCTCGGAGGCCATGGCGGTGCGCTCGGCGTCCGCGCGGCGGGCCTGGGCCTCGGCGTCGGCGACGGCCTGGGTCAGGGAGGCGACGCGGGCCTCCAGCGAGGCCTGGCCGGTCCGAGCATCCTCGAGCGCCGTGGCGAGCCGGGACTCCAGCGCGGCGAGGGCTTCGCGGGTCTGTTCGGCGGCCTGGGCGAGGCGGGCTTCGAGGTCGGCCTTCTCCGCAGCGGCGCGGGCGGTGGCCTCCGCGAGCTGGGCCTCGATGGCGGCCTTCTCCTCGCGAGCCTGTTCGCTGAGCGCCGCGAGGCGGGCCTCCAGGTCAGCCCGCTCCGTGCCGGCCTGGGCGGTGGCTTCCGCGAGCCGCACTTCGAGCTCGGCCTTCTCCTCGGCGGCCTGGGCCAGCGCTTCGGCGAGGCGCGCTTCCAGCTCCGCCTTCTCCGTTCCAGTGCTCGCGAGGGCCTCGTTGAGGCGGGCTTCCAGTTCGGCCCTCTCGGTTCCAGTGCTCGCGAGGACCTCGTTGAGGCGGGCCTCCAGCTCCGCCTTCTCGGCCGTGGCGCTTGCGAGGAGCGCGTTGAGGCGCGTTTCCAGCTCGGCCTTCTCCAGGGCTGCCCTTGCGACGGCCTCGTTGAGGCGAAGCTCCAGCGTGGCCTTGTCCGTGCCTGCGCTCGTGAGCGCCTCGGTCAGGCGCAGCTCCAGTTCGGCCTGCTCCGAGCCAGCCTGCGAGGTGACCTCTTCGAGGCGCACCTGGAGCTCGGCCTTCTCGGTGGCGGCGCTCGCGAGGCGGGCTTCCAGGTCGGTCCGCTCCTGCTCCGCGCGCGCGGTGAGCTCCGCGAGCTGTGCCTCCAGCGTGGCGGTGCGCTCGTTCCCGGTCTGGAGGGTCTCCGAGAGGTGGGCCGCGTCCGCGCGCGCGGCTTCCAGTTCGGCGCGCAGGCCCTCCATCGAGGACTCCAGGCTCGTGGCCTTGCCCGCGAAGCGGCGCGCGGTCTCGAGCTGCACCACGAGCACCTCCGCGTGTTCGCGCGTCGCGGCGAGCCGGTCGCTGGCGTCCATCAACTCCGCCTCCAGCCGGCCGACCTGCTGGCTCCGCTCATGCAGCGCGGCGTGCGCCCGTTGCAGCTCGGAGCCCAGGCGCATCAGCTCCTGGTGCGCGGCGCCCAACCGGGCCGTCTCCGCGCGCAGGGCCGTCAGCTCCTGCTCCTTCAGCCCCAGCTGCGCGCGCAGCTCGTCCAGGTCCTGCTGCTGTCGTTCGGCCCGCGAAAGCGCGCCTTCCAGCTGCGCTTCCATGGAGACCCGCAGGGCGCTGGCCTCGCGCAGCTCCTGCTCGCGCGCGGACAGGGACTCCGCGAGACGCGTCGCCCGCGCCTCGGACTCGAGCGCCGCGTCCTGCGACCGCGAGCCCTCCGCGAGCCGGGCCTCCGCCTGCGCGAGCGAATCCTCCAGCGCGCTGAGGTTCGCGGTCTCGGCGGCGAGTCGGAACTCCACCTCCGTCAGGGAGGCCTCCAGTCCGATCCGGCGCGACGTCTCGGAGTCAGCGCGCTTCTCCGCGTCCGCGAGCGTCTGCTCCAGCGAGGCGAGACGGGTCTCCGCATCCTTCAGCGAGGCTTCCAGCTCGGAGCGACGAGCGGACTCAGCGGCCTGGCGTGCCTCCAGCTCCGCGAGCGACGCTTCCAGTTCGGCACGTCGCGTGGACTCTGCCGCTTGGCGTGCCTTCACCTCCGCGAGCGACGCCTCCAGCTCGGTACGTCGCGTGGACTCCGTGGCCCGCTGGGCCTCCGCCTCGGAGAGCGCCGCTTCGAGCTCAGAGCGCCGCGTCGACGCGGCGGCAAGTTGGGCCTCGGCGTCCGCGAGCGTCTGGGCCAGCGAAGCCTGGCGTGCCGTCTCGGTGGCCCGCTGGGACTCCGCATCCAACAGGGCCTGCTCCTTCAGGGCGAAGCGTTCGGTTTCCGTGGCGAGCTGGGCCTTGGCCTCCGCCAGGGCCTGCTCCAGCGTCGCCAGTCGCTCGGCTTCGGAGGCACGGAGGGCTTCGGCTTCCACCAGGGCCTGCTCCAGCGTGGTCACCCGCTCGGTCTCGGCCGCGAGGCGAGCAGCCTCTGCTGTGATGCGGGACGCGGTGTCCGTCAGCGACGCTTCCAGTTCGGCACGGCGGGCGTCGACTTCCGCGAGCCGGGCCTGGACCTCGGTCCGCGCCTGCTCCGCATCGGACAGGCGTTCCCGCCAGGTCGTGACCTCCGCGCGCAGGGCTTCCAGCTCCGAACGAAGCGAGGCCTCGTCCTTCGCGCGAGACTCGCGGTCGAGCGCCTCCTGCGTGCGGGCCTCATCCAGCGAGGACAGCGCCTCCGCTTCGGACCGCCGCGCCTCGGTGAGCTCCGCGCGCAGCTCGCGCACGGTCGCATCCAGGGCCACCTGTGACTGCTTCGCGTCCGACAGCGCGACGCGGGTCTCCTCCAGCTCCCGAGCGTACCCACGCGCCTCGTCCGACGCCGCCGCGTGCGACTGTCGCAGCTCCTGCAACGCGGCTTCGTTCGTCCGCTGTGCTTCGGTGAAGGCGGCCTGGACCTCCGAAAGGGTCTGGCGCGTCTGTTCGAAGGCGGCTTCGGTGGACAGCCGCGCGGCACGCGCCGCCGACAGTTCCGCTTCGAGCTGGGTCCGGGCCTCCTGCGCCGAAACCCGCGAGGCTTCGGCCCGGGCGCGCTCCGCTTCCAGCGCCGTCGCGGAGTCCCTCTGGAGCTGCGCGAACGACGCCTCCAACCGGGCCCGCTGCGCGCGCTCCTCCTCCAGGACCGTGCGTGCCACACCCAGCGCGGCATCCAACCGCAGCCGGTCCGCTTCCAGCGCGCTCTGCGCCTCGTTCCACGAGGACTCGGAGCCCTCCAGCCGGGCGCGCAAGGCCCGCTCGGCGTCGAGCGACTCCTGCAGGTTCGCAAGCGCCGCCTGGGCTCGGGCCTGCTGCTCACGCTCCGCCAGCAGCTGCGCCTGGGTATCGCCGAGCAACGCCTCCCAGCGAGCCCCCCGCTCCTGCTCGGAGGACAGGGACTCGCGTGCCGCGTCGAGCTCCGCCTGGAGCGAGGCGCGGGCCTGCTGCGCTCGCGACAGGTCCTCCTGGATGAGCGCCGCCAGGGCCTCCGAGTCGGTCAGCTCCTGCCGCAGCGAGCGGAGCGTTGCCTCCAGCTCCGCGCTGCGAGCCTCGGCGGACTCGCGGGCCTGGTTCGACTCCGCGAGCCGGGCGCCGTGCTCCCACACCTCGCGGGCCAGGACCTCCCGGGCCTCGGAGCGGGCCTGTTCGACCGCGGCCTCGAGCGCTTCCGCGGCACGAGCCTCCGCCGCCGCGACACGGGCTTCGGCCTCGGCCCGGACGCCAGCGAGCACCTGCTCCGTCTGGCCGCTCGACTCGGCGCGGGCTTCCGCGAGCGCGGTGGCCACGCGGGCTTCCGCCTCCTGCACCCGGCGGGCGAGGACCGCCTCGGCTTCGGCGCGCACCTCCGCGAGCATCCGCGCCGAGCGGACCTCGGCCTCTTCCAACTGCCGGACGCGCTCGGCCTCGGACTCGGCACGAGCCGCGGCCAGGGCCTGGACCTGCTGGGCCTCCGCCTCGGCGCGCGCTTCCACGAGGGCCTGAGCGATACGGGCCTCGACGTCCGCCAGCTGCCGGCTGCGTTGAGCCGACGCGGTGGAGCGAACCTCGGCGAGCGCCTGCTCGCGGCGGCTCTCCGCTTCCGCCAGCGCCTGCGCCAGTCGCGCATCCGCGTCGGTCCGGACGGCCTCCAGCGCCTGAGCCGCCTCCACCCGCGCGCGCTCGACCCGGGCGTCAGCGTCGGCACGGGCAGCCTCCAGCGCCTGAGCCGCCTCCGCCCGCGCGCGCTCGACCCGGGCGTCAGCGTCGGCACGGGCAGCCTCCAGCGCCTGAGCTGCCTCACGGGCCTCCGCCAATGCACGCTCGACACGGGCATCGGCATCCGCCAGCGCCTGCGCGAGCCGAACCTCCGCTTCAGAGCGGTTCTCCTCCAGCGCCTGAGCCACCCCACGCGCTTCCGCCTGCGCGCGCTCGACCCGGGCGTCCGCGTCGGCGCGGGACTCCTCCAGCGCCCGCGAGAGCCGCACCTCCGCCTCGGCCCGGGCCTCCTCCAGCGCTTTCGCGAGCCGCGCCTCGGCCTGCTCACGGGCCTCCGCCAGCGCGTGCTCGGAGCGCTCCTGCTCCTCCTCCAGCGCCTTCGCGAGCCGCGCCTCCTCCTGCTCGAGGGCCTCCGCCAGCGCGTGCTCCTGCCGCGAGTCCGCGTCGGCATGCGCGGCGGCCAGCGCGTTCGTCACCCGCTCGTCGGCCTCGGCGCGAGCCTGCGCGAGCGCCTCCTCCAACCGAGCCTCCGCCTGCGCCCGCTCCGCGTCGATGGCCTGGACGAGCGCCGCCTCCACGCGGACGCGCTCCGTCTCCGCCGCCGCCAGCCGCTGTCCGGCCGCGTGCTGCGCGGACTCGACGCGCTTCTGCTCCGCCTCCAGCGTCTCCAGGCGCAGCCTGGCCGCGTGAAGCTCCTCCTCCAGCCGCGCCGCCAGCGCCCGCGCCGCCGACTCCGACTGCGCGCGCCCCTCCAGCTCCTGCCGCAGCCGGCCTTCCGCCTCGCGCGCCGCGGCGAGCTCCGTCTCCACGCCGCGCAGCAGCGCCTCACGCTCCGAGAGCCGCGCCTCCGCGTCCTTGCGCGCCCCTTCGGCGGAGTGCATCCGCTGCTGGGCCTCGGCGAGCTCCCGGCGCGCTCGCGCCAGCTCCGCCTCCTTCACCGGCACCGCGTCGCCCGCCGTCCGCGCCGACTCCTGCGCGCGCGCCAGCTCCGCCTTCAGGTGCTCCACCGCCGCGAGCGCCGTCGAGTACTGCTCCGCGATGCGCAGCTCCCGCTCGCGAGCCGCCTCCGCCTGCCGGCGCCTGTCCTCCGCGCCCTCCTGCGCGCGCTCCGCCGCCAGCCGGTCCCGCTCACGGTCGATGCGCAGCGCGCCCAGCTCGTCCTGAAGCGCGCGCAGCTCCGTGTACGCCTGCGTCAGCCGCTCGCGGGACTCCTCCAGCGTCGCCGCGGTCTCCTCGCGCCGCGCCCGCTCCAGCCGCAGCGCCTCCTGCGCGGCCAGCACCTGCACGCCCGCGTCCGCCTGCGCCCGCTGCGCCGCCTCCACCTCCAGGCGCTGCGCCGTCAGCCGCCGGTCCGCGTCCGCGATCCGCTCCGTCGCGACCTGCAACTCCAGCTCACGCCGCCGCAGCCGGCTGCTCAGGTCGTCCCGCTCGCGCGCGGACTCCACCGTGCCCCGCGCCTGCTCCAGCTGCGCGGTCAGCCGCGCCATGTCCTGCCGGGCGCCCTCCAGCGCCGGCTTGAGCGCCACGACCTCCGCCTCGCGGTCGCCAATCTCCGCGCGCAGCTTCGACACGGCCTCCTTCAGCCGCCCCGCCCGCTCCTCCCACGTCTTCGCCCGGGCGGCGACCTCGTCAAGCTTGCCGCGCGTGAAGGCCAGCGGCTCCGGCGCCAGCTGCACCCACGTGGGATCCACCACCCGCGCCGGCTCCAGGCCCGCCATCACCACGAAGTACGCCGCCTCGCTGTGCCGCACGAGCGAGCCGTCCACCTGGAGCCCCTCGCCGCGCTCGAACGCGAGCTGGTAGCCCAGCACCGGCGACTGCGTGGCCACCTCCACATGCGGGAAGTGCGCGGACAGCGCGTCCAGGAGCTGCCCGTACGTGGGCGGGACCGTCTCCTCCGGCTCCATCAGCTGGGGCAGCGCGAGCCCCGCGATGTTGCGCAGGCCGCCCACCAGGAAGCCCTGCCGGGCCACCAGCCGCGCCAGCTCCGCCAGCAGCTCCGGCGCGCGCACGTAGGGCGCCAGGTCCGTCACCAGCACCAGGTCGAAGCTGCCCGCCTCCAGGTCGTCATAGACGTTGGCGCGGAAGCGCAGCTGCGGGTGCGCGTGGGCCTTCTGCGCCGCCTCCACCGCCGCCACGTCCGCGTCGCACGCGACCACGGTGCGCGCGCCCCGCTCCACCAGGAAACGAGCGCTCTCGCCGCCCGTGGACGCCACGGCGTCGACCTCGAGCACCCGTCGGCGCGCGAACAGACTCTCGGCGAAGATGTAGCGGGGCAGCAGCTCGCTGGGCCCCAGGCGACGAAAGGACGATTGCAAATGATGATCCCGGCGGGCCCAGGACTGTAGCGTTGGAGTCCCAGAAGACCCAATTTCATGGCCACCCACCCACGGGCCCACGCCCGTCCCACAGGAGAGCAGGCGACATGACCACCCATTCCCCCCAGGGATTCGGCTACCGGGCCCGCCGCACCTTCACCCGTCTGGTCGTCTTCCTCGTCATCCTGGGCCTGGGCGGCGGCGTCGTCTTCCTCCTGGGCCAGCTCAACGCCCGCACCTTCACCGTCGTGCAGGAGAACGGCGAGCTCGTGGTGATGAAGGGCCGCGCCCTGCCCACCGGCGCCGCCGCCTACCGCCCCGGCGACCCGCGCCTCGCGGACGCCTACGCGCCCCTCCCCCTGGAAGGCCAGGACGTCACCCTGCTGACGCAGCAGAAGTTCACCGACCGGGACGACCTGGACCGCGCCCTCTTCCCCCTCCTGGAGACCCTGGCCCGCCCGCGCATCGCGTCCGGCGAGCCCGCCAAGGTGGAGCGAGGCCTCTACTACCTGCGCCGCGCGGAGAAGCTCTCCGGCGTCACGGAGGAGCAGCGCCGGAGCCTCCAGTCCATGCTCACCGACGTCGCCTTCTACCAGGCCCGCCAGAAGCTGGAGGATGCCCGCCGCCTCGTGTCGGAGGGCCTGGCCCAGCTCAAGCTCGCCGCGGAGACGGAGAACCGCCACGCCCGCGCCGCCAACCAGATGCTCAGCACCGTGGGCCCCACCGCCCGCGACCTGGAGGAGGCCCTGCGCCGCGCCGTCCACACCGACAGCGCCCCGGACAACACCCCTGTAGCACCGGCGCCCCGCCCCCCCGCCCCGGCACCCGCCAGCGACGCGTCCGCCACGCCGCCGTCCGCCGCCCCAACCCCTGACGCGGGCGCCCAGCCCTGATCTCCAGGGGTTGGGTGACCCCATGAAAAAGACGGGTCCCAACCGGCCTTTGCGCGCCTGTAAATGTCGTGCGGAGGACGGCCCGGAGCGCGTCGGTGAGTGATCATAGATTGCAATGATCGATCCGACCCTCCGGGAGGTTTACACAGGATCTTGCGTTGACACACCGGATGACCCCCCATAGCTTGGGTCTCCTCTGTTGCTCGCCCGCCACCTCGGGGGCACGCCCACGGAACCCGGAGGCCGGTGTGGTTTTCTTGATCGACACACACATCCGCCAGACAGTTCGCCACATGTCGGGTCGCTGTCACCAAGCCAGCGGGTTCTGATCGGAAGTAGCCCTCCCAGCCATCTCCGGAGTCATCACCACGGGGTCAATCCGCCCTGGTGGCTCCGCCTTGCCTTGCCCTGGAAGTGAGACGCCCGTGACCGTCCAGACGCCCCTGAAGCCGAACGCCGTCGCCTCGCCGCCTCCTGACTCCGCCACCGTGGCGCCCGCCACGCAGGCCCCGTCGGCGCCCGGCGACTTCACCACCGCGATGCGGGTGAAGAAGCGCAACGGCACGGCGGAGCCGGTGGACCTCAACAAGATCGTCCGCGCGGTGGGCAAGTCGTGCGTGGGCCTGTCGCGCGTGGACGTGATGCGCGTGGCCACCAAGACCATCAGCGGCCTGTATGACGGCGCCACCACGCGGGAGCTGGACAGCCTGTCCATCCAGACCGCCGCGGCGCTCATCGTGGAGGAGCCCGAGTACGCCCGGCTCTCCGCGCGCCTGCTGTCCACCTTCATCCAGAAGGAGGTCAGCAACCAGGACATCCAGTCCTTCAGCCAGTCCGTCGCCGCCGGCCACAAGCACGGCCTCATCGCGGACCGCCTGCTCACCTTCGTCCAGGCCAACGCGCGCAAGCTCAACGCCGCCATCGACCCGGTCCGCAACGACCTGTTCGAGTACTTCGGCCTGCGCACCGTCTACGACCGCTACCTGCTCAAGAACCCGCAGACGCGCGAGGTGATCGAGACGCCGCAGGACTTCTTCCTGCGCGTGGCGTGCGCCCTGTCCGGCGACAACGCGCGCGAGGCCATCGAGCTCTACCGCCTGTTCAGCTCGCTGGAGTACCTGCCGTCCTCCCCCACCCTGTTCAACTCCGGCACGCGCCACGAGCAGCTCTCCAGCTGCTTCCTCCTGGACTCGCCGGCGGACGAGCTGGACGCCATCTACAAGAAGTACTCGGACATCGCGATGCTGTCGAAGTTCTCCGGCGGCATCGGCGTGGCGTACCACCGCGTGCGCGCGCGCGGCTCGCTCATCAAGTCCACCAACGGCCACTCCAACGGCATCGTCCCGTGGCTCAAGACGCTGGACGCGTCCGTCGCGGCGGTGAACCAGGGCGGCAAGCGCAAGGGCGCGTGCTGCGTGTACCTGGAGACGTGGCACGCGGACATCGAGGACTTCCTCGAGCTGCGCGACAACACCGGCGACGAGGCCCGCCGCGCGCACAACCTCAACCTGGCCAACTGGGTGCCGGACCTCTTCATGCGCCGCGTGGAGGCGGACCAGGAGTGGAGCCTCTTCGACCCGAAGACCGTCCCCCACCTCACCGACCTCTTCGGTGACGCCTTCGAGAAGGCCTACGTGGAGGCCGAGGCGCAGGGCCAGGCCGTGCGCAAGGTGAAGGCGCGCGACCTGTACGCGCGGATGATGAAGGTGCTGGCCCAGACGGGCAACGGCTGGATGACCTTCAAGGACATCTCCAACCGCAAGAGCAACCAGACCGGCCAGCCCGGCAACGTCATCCACCTGTCCAACCTGTGCACCGAGATCCTGGAGGTCACGAGCCAGGGCGAGACGGCGGTGTGCAACCTGGGCTCGCTCAACCTGGGCCGGATGGTGAAGGACGGGAAGTTCGACTTCGACCTCCTGCGCTCCAACGCGATGCTCGCGCTCAAGCAGCTGGACCGCGTCATCGACCTCAACTACTACCCCATCCCCACCGCCGCGGACTCCAACCGCCGCTGGCGCCCGGTGGGCCTGGGCCTGATGGGCCTCCAGGACGTCTTCTTCCAGCTGCGCCTGCCCTTCGACTCGGCCGAGGCCCGCGCCCTGTCCCGGAAGATCTCCGAGGAGATCTACTACGCGGCGCTCGTCACCTCCTCCGACCTGGCGGAGCAGCTCGGCGCGCACCCGGCCTTCCCGGAGACGCGCGCGGCCAAGGGCGAGCTCCAGTTCGACAGCTGGGGCGTCGTGCCGGAGGACACGCTGCGCTGGGACGCGCTGCGCTCGCGCATCATGAAGGTGGGCCTGCGCAACTCGCTGATGATCGCCATCGCGCCCACGGCCACCATCGCGTCCATCGCCGGCTGCTACGAGTGCATCGAGCCGCAGGTGTCCAACCTCTTCAAGCGCGAGACGCTGTCCGGTGACTTCCTCCAGGTGAACCGCTACCTGGTGCGCGACCTGCAGCAGCTGGGCCTGTGGAACGAGAACACCCGCAACCGCATCAAGCTGGCCGAGGGCAGCGTGCAGGACCTCACGGAGCTGCCGGAGGAGCTGCGCGCCATCTACCGCACCGCGTGGGAGATCCCCATGCGCTCGCTGCTGGACATGGGCGCGGACCGCGGCGCCTTCATCGACCAGAGCCAGTCGCTCAACCTCTTCGTGGAGACGCCCAACATCGGGAAGCTGTCCTCGATGTACTTCTACGCGTGGCAGAAGGGGCTCAAGACGACGTACTACCTGCGCTCGCGCCCGGCCACCCGCATCGCCAAGGCCACCGTGGGCCAGGGCGGCCCGACGATGACGGCCGCCCCCACGCCCGCGCCGCAGACGGTGACCGCGGAGGCGGAGGCGGTGGCGTGCTCGCTGGAGAACCCCGAGGCGTGCGAGGCGTGCCAGTGACCCTGGCCGTCTGACGCCCCACCCGTCCTTCGTAAGGGAGTGCCGAAGCAATGCTGCTCGATCCGGGAATGAACCTGACGCTGCGCCCCATGGCGTATCCCGTCTTCTTCGAGATGTACCGCAACGCCATCAAGAACACCTGGACGGTGGAGGAGGTGGACTTCTCCACGGACCTGGTGGACCTGCGCTCGAAGATGACGGACGCGGAGCGTCACCTCATCCACCGGCTGGTGGCCTTCTTCGCCACGGGGGACTCCATCGTCGGCAACAACCTGGTGCTCAACCTCTACAAGCACCTGAACGCGCCGGAAGCGCGCATGTACCTGTCGCGCCAGCTCTACGAGGAGGCCCTGCACGTCCAGTTCTACCTGACGCTGCTGGACACCTACGTGCCGGACCCGGCGGAGCGCGCCAAGGCCTTCGCGGCGGTGGACAACATCCCGTCCATCCAGCGCAAGGCGCGCTTCTGCATGAAGTGGATGGACAGCATCCAGGCGCTGGATCAGGTCCGCTCCAAGTCGGACCGCCGCCAGTTCCTGCTGAACCTCATCTGCTTCGCGGGCTGCATCGAGGGCCTCTTCTTCTTCGCGGCCTTCGCCTACGTGTACTTCCTGCGCAGCAAGGGGCTGCTCAACGGCCTGGCCGCGGGCACCAACTGGGTGTTCCGCGACGAGTCCGCCCACATGGCCTTCGCCTTCGAGGCCATCAAGACCGCGCGCAAGGAGGAGCCGGACCTCTTCGACGCGAGCCTGGAGCGGGACGTGCTGCAGATGATGCGCGACGCGGTGGAGTGCGAGACGCAGTTCGCCCAGGACCTCCTGAGCGGCGGCGTCGCCGGCCTCTCCGTGCAGGACATGCGCGGCTACCTGGAGTACGTGGCCGACCAGCGCCTCCAGATGCTGGGCATCGCGCCCGTCTTCCACACCAAGAACCCGCTGCACTTCATGGACCTGCAGGACGTGCAGGAGCTCACCAACTTCTTCGAGCGCCGCGTGTCCTCCTACCAGGTGGCCGTGGGCGTGGGCGCCGCCAACGACGTCGTCTTCGACGCCGCCTTCTAGGCCCTCCCCGCCCCTGCTCCCCCCAGGCCGTGCCCCGCGACGAGCGAGGCACGGCCTTCGTGTTTAAACAGGTCGCTCCACGTCGCGCCGGCTCACGACGCGCTCGCGGCGCTCCTCGTCCGTCGCCTGCTCCGCGCGCGCGGCGGAGATCTGCACCGCCGGGCGGGCCACCAGCCGGTACACCGCGGACGCGAAGCCCGCGCCCAACAGCGGCGCGATGATGAACAGCCACAGCTGGCGCAGGGCCGCGCCCCCGGCGAAGAGCGCCGGGCCCAGGCTGCGCGCCGGGTTCACCGACGTGTTGGTGATGGGGATGCCCACCAGGTGGATGAGCGTCAGCACCAGGCCAATGGCCAGGCCCGCGAAGCCCACCGGCGCGCGCGAGTCCGTGGCCCCCAGCACCGTCAGCACCAGCAGGAAGGTGAGCGCCACCTCGGTGAGGAAGGCCGCCCCGCCGCCATACCCCTCCGGCGACGCCACCCCGTAGCCGTTGCTGCCCAGCCCCTCCGCGCCCGCCGAGTAGCCCCCCGGCGCGCCCTTCGCGATGAGCAGCACCACGCCCGCGGCGAGGATGGCGCCCACGCACTGGGCGATGATGTAGCCAGCCACGTGGCGCTTGTCGAACTTGCCCGCCATCAGCAGGCCCACCGTCACCGCCGGGTTCACGTGACAGCCGGAGATGGGGCCTATCGTGTAGACCATGGCCAGCAGCGACAGCCCGAAGGCGAAGGCGACGCCCAGGAAGCCGATGCGGTCGCCGGCCAGCACCGCCGCCCCGACGCCGCCGAGCACCAGCACGAAGGTGCCCACCGCTTCCGCCAGGTACCGCTGCATCGCGTCGCCATTCGCGGGGGCCGCCCGGGCGGCCCTCCCCTTCTCTTCACGCATGTTCAAGCCTCCTCGGATGTCCAGAGGAGAGGCTGTGCATGCGTGCGCCCCGCAACGCGCGAGGGCCCTGCACACGGCCGCCGTGCGGCGCATGGACAAGGCCCCCGCAGTCCCGAGGCCCCCCCCCCGAAGGGAGGGGCACCCGAGCCCATCAGGCGGTTCTCAGGAGTGCTTCCAGATGCCGATGAACGGCACGTTCCGGTACTTCTCCCCGTAGTCCAGGCCGTACCCGACGACGAACTTGTCCTCGATGACGAAGCCCTTGTAGTCGATGTTCACCTTCGTCTTGGCGCGCGCGGGCTTCTCCAGCAGCGAGCAGATCTTCACCGACGCGGGGTGGCGCGCCTGGAGGTTCTCCAGGAGGAAGCTCATGGTGAGCCCCGTGTCGATGATGTCCTCGATGATGAGCAGGTGCTTGCCCGCCATGGGCTTGGACACGTCCGTGGTGATGCGCACCTCGCCCGTGGACTCCGTGCCGCCGTGGTAGCTGGACACGCCCAGGAACTCGAGCGTCAGCGGCAGATCGATGGCCCGCGCCAGGTCGATGGCGAAGAACGCGGAGCCCTTGAGCACGCAGACGAGCGTCAGCTCCTTGCCCTGGTAGTCGCGGGTGATCTGCGCGCCCAGCTCCTTCACGCGCGCCTGCACGGCCTCCTCTGAGATGAGGACGCCGACATCCTTCTCGTGGAACGTCGTCACCGGGTGCTCCCTCTACACGTAGGCGTTGTTCATGATCTCCCCGAAGCCGCCGCCGCCGGGGACGATGTACTGCCGGTCATCCAGGCCCCGCTCCTTGTCCCAGAGCAGCCCCGGCGCCGTGCCGAACACCTCCGGGGGGGACAGGCCGCGGTCCAGCCGGAGCGCGTAGATGATGACGTCCGGGTGCTCCGTCGTCATCCGGCGCAGGTACTCCGGGGTGACGATGAGGTTGAGCGTGATGATGCGCCGGGCCCGCCCGGGCACCTTCGTCTTGTAGAGCTGGATGGCCGTGGACAGGCTGCCGCCCGTGGCCCCCATGGGGTCCGGGAACAGCACGAACGCGTCGTCCACGTCCCCGCCAATCTTCGCGCCGCCAATCTCCGAGCCCACCACCGCCTGGGCCGCGTCGATCATCCGGCTCATGATGATGTGGTCCTGCCGCACCAGGGACGGATCCACCGTGAAGTTGAGCAGGTCATACGTCACCTGCGACGGCAGCGTGCCCGCCCGCGCGATGTTCACCGTCACCACGCGCAGCTGCGGGTCCACCACCTCGCCCTGGTAGATGCCCAGGGGCGTGGAGTCGATCATCCGGGTGGGGAGCGTCACCATCTTGCGCGGGAACTCCGCGTTGATGACCGTCTTCACCAGGTCCGTGTAGAGCTGCTCCACCAGCCGGTTGATCTGCGGCTGGAGCGTGCCCTTGGCGCACAGCGTGGCCAGTTGGGAGAGGAGAAACGGATTCCCCACCAGGTGGACGTTGGCCCCATAGTGGTGGGCCATCTCGTTCAACTGGAAGGGCACGTTCGCGTACAGGGTGTCGCGCATCGGATGGAGCTCCCGCGCCGGTCGAGGCGGCTTTCGGCGTTCAGTCGAACAGGTTCAGCGTCTGCGGCGGGCTCGCCGCCGCGGGTTCCGCCACGTGACACTTGCGGCAGCGCGGCTCGTAGGCCCCCGCCGCGCCCACCACCACCCGCTCCTCGCTGCCGATGATGCGCTGCGAACGGTTGGCCGGGTTCCCGCACACCGCGCAGATGGCCAGCTCCTTCGTCACGTACTCCGCCACCGCCATCAGCTGCGGCATGGGCTCGAAGGGGCGCCCCTGGTAGTCCTGGTCCAGGCCCGCGCAGATGACGCGCATGCCCTTCTGGGCGAGCGCCTCGCACACCTGCACCACCTCTCCGCCCAGGAACTGGACCTCGTCGATGCCCACCACCTGCGTGTCGGGGGACAGGTGCCGGAAAATTTCTTCAGCCCTCTCAATGGGCAGGGACGTCAATTTCAACTGGGAATGGCTCACCACCTGCGTGTCGTCATAGCGGGTGTCGATGCGCGGCTTGAACACGCGCACCTTCTGCCGGCCGTACAGCGCGCGCTTGACGCGGCGGATCAACTCCTCCGTCTTGCCGGAGAACATCGAACCGCAGATGACCTCTATCCACCCGATATCTTTGGGGAATTGATGCAAGGCACGCTCGTCGGGGAGGGGCTGGGCGGGGCCAATCTCGGCGACCCACCCCCTCGCGTCAATTTCGTTTCCGGCGGCGCAAGCCCCCGCCTCCGCCGCCTGCCCGGCTGCTTCCCGGCAAGTCCCGGAAGCCCTGGCAAGGGATTTGAATAGCCCCACCCCAGGTAGCACGGACGGGAACCCTGGGGGTGGGGCGTGGCGGCGACGGCGAATGAGGTGCAGGCGGAGGGGTGGGCGCAGCAGGCTTCTTTCTACACGTCACCGGCGTCGGTGGCGCTGCTCATGCTGAACCTGCTGGACGGGCTGTTCACCCTGCTCTTCCTGCAGCTGGGGGTGGCGGAGGAGCTCAACCCGGTGATGCGCGTGGCGTACGAGCAGTCGCCGCTCCTCTTCATGTTCTCCAAGCTGCTCATCGTCAACGCGGGGCTGTGCCTGCTGTGCCTGCACCGCCGGCTCAAGGCCAGCCGCCTCGCCATCCGCGCGGGCGCCGTCGTCTACGCCATCATCGTCGTCTACCACCTGGCCTTCCTTACCCACCTGGTGAGTCATTGGCCCTTCGGGGCATGACGGCTGGAGGACCAGTGAACGGTCCCCGGCGCGACAGGTAGGGGGTGCTTGCTTTTCACCGCCCGCCTGTCCCAGGCTTCCCCGTAGCTCCGGCCTTCCAGGTTCGGGGGGGGACCATGAACATCACCGACGTCCGGGTGTTTCCGGTCGAAGAGGACAAGCTCAAGGCGTACGTCACCATCACCCTGGATCACTGCTTCGTCGTGCGCGACCTGAAGGTGATCCACGGCTCCACCGGGCTCTTCATCGCGATGCCCGCGAAAAAACGGAAGGACG
Organism: Corallococcus sp. RDP092CA; assembly: GCF_041903675.1. Classification (NCBI taxonomy): domain Bacteria; kingdom Pseudomonadati; phylum Myxococcota; class Myxococcia; order Myxococcales; family Myxococcaceae; genus Corallococcus; species Corallococcus sp. RDP092CA. The sequence goes on from NZ_JAYESI010000017.1 coordinate 179,766, forward strand.
GGACCTACAAGGACATCGCGCATCCGCTGAACGCGGACACGCGCAGCCAGATGGAGCGGGTCATCCTCATCGAGTACGAGAAACACCTTCACCAGGCGCAGAACGGGACGCTCGGCCCCGTGGCGGCTGAACTCGACTAACGAACTTCCCTTCGGGGCGCGCACGGGTTAGTCAGCGCCCCCATGCAGCCGTCGCGTGACTTCAAGGTGTTCGCCGGGAACTCCAACCCGGCGTTGGCGCAGCGCATCTGCGAGTACCTCCAGCGTCCGTTGGGCAAGGCGACGGTGGACACGTTTTCAGACGGGGAGATCCACGTCGAGATCGGCGAGAACGTGCGTGGGCAGGACGTGTTCATCGTCCAGTCCACGTGCCCGCCGGCGAACCACCACCTGATGGAGCTGCTCATCATGTGCGACGCCCTGAAGCGGGCGAGCGCCGGCTCCATCACCGCCGTGATGCCGTACTACGGCTACGCGCGGCAGGACCGGAAGGTGGCGGCCCGCACGCCCATCACCGCCAAGCTGGTGGCGGACATGCTGGAGGTCGCGGGGGTCAACCGGGTGGTGTCCATGGACATGCACGCCGGGCAGATCCAGGGCTTCTTCAACATGCCCTCGGATCACCTCTACGGGTCGCCGGTGTTCCTGGAGGACATCCGCAAGCGCTTCCCGGAGCCGACCGAGCTGGTCATCGTCAGCCCGGACGCCGGCGGCGTGGAGCGCGCGCGCGCCTACTCCAAGCGGCTGAACACGGGCCTGGCCATCATCGACAAGCGCCGCCCCCGCCCCAACGCCTCGGAGGTGATGAACCTCATCGGCGACGTGAAGGGCAAGGACGCCATCCTGGTGGACGACATGGTGGACACGGCGGGCACGCTCGCCCAGGCCGCCGCGGCGCTGAAGGACAAGGGCGCGCGCCGGGTGGTGGCGTACGCGGTGCACCCCATCCTGTCCGGCCCCGCCATCCAGCGCATCACGGACTCCGTGCTGGAGGAGGTCGTCTTCACGGACACGGTGCCGCTGGCGGCCAACGCCAGGGCGTGCCCGAAGATCCGCGCCCTGAACACCGACTCCCTCTTCGGCGAGGCCATCGCGCGCATCCACCGCGCGGACTCGCTGAGCTCGCTGTTCGTCTAGGCGCAGCGACCGCCCGCGGCCGGGCGGCTTGACGAAGGCCCCCGGGGGCTGGCATGTCCGGCCCCCTCCACCGGTTCCACGGGGCGGAAGCACGCCCCGGGCGCCGTCTTCGGGGCCCACCATGGGGGTGGGATGCCGAGGGCGCCCAGACGCCGGTGAACCCGCGGTACCCACCGAAAAGAGAGCCTTTCCATGGCCACCGACAAGAGCACCCTCGAAGCCCAGGCCCGTGACAACTCCGGCAAGGGCGTCGCCCGCCGCCTGCGCGCCCAGGGTCGCATCCCCGCCGTCGTCTACGGCAAGCACCTGAAGGCGCCGCTGCACGTCTCCGTGGACCCCAAGGGCATCCGCACGGCCATCAACACCCCGCACAAGCTGAACACGCTCATCCAGCTGAAGCTGGCGGGCAACGAGCAGCAGGTCCTCCTGAAGGACTACCAGATGGATCCGCTCACCCGCGACATCCTGCACGCGGACTTCATCGCCGTGAGCGAGAAGGAGCAGGTCAAGGTGAACATCCCCGTGGTGCTCACCGGCAAGGCCGCGGGCGTGGCCGACGGCGGCCTGCTCACCCAGGTGCGCCGCAACCTGGAGGTCTGGGCCCTCCCCGGCGCCATCCCGCTCCAGATCGAGGTGGACGTCACCCACCTGAAGATCGCGGAGGCCCTCCACGTGAACGACGTGAAGCTCCCCGAGGGCGTGTCCGTGAAGACGCACGTCAACTACACCATCGCGACCATCTCCGCGCCGGAAGCGGCGGAGGCGACTCCGGCGGCGGCTGCCGCCGCGGCGCCGGCGGCGGGCAAGGCGGGCGACGCGAAGGCGGGCGACGCGAAGGCCCCCGCGGCGGCCGCGGCCAAGGCCCCGGCGAAGAAGTAGTCCCCTTCCGCCATCCGGTCTCTGTTCGCGGGGCGGGCCTCTTCCAGGGCCTGCCCCGCTGTCTTTTCTGGCCTCCCCTGGCGGCGGCCTTCTGGTTCGGAGCCTTCCATGAAGCTCATCTGCGGGCTGGGCAACCCCGGGCGCGAATACGAGCGCCACCGCCACAACGTCGGGTTCATGGTGGTGGACGCGCTGCTCGCCCGCGCCCGCGCGGAGCTCACCCAGGACAAGTTCCAGGCGCGGGTGGGCCAGGGAAGCCTGGGCGGCGAGCGCATCCTCTTCGTGGAGCCGCAGACGTACATGAACCTGTCGGGGCGCTCCGTGGCGGAGGCCGCGCGCTTCTACAAGATCCCCGTGCAGGACGTGCTGGTGGTGCACGACGAGTTGGACCTGCCCTTCGGGCGGCTCCAGCTCAAGGCGGGCGGCGGCGCGGGCGGGCACAACGGCCTCAAGAGCCTGGTGCAGTGCCTGGGCGAGGACGCCTTCATCCGCGTGCGGGTGGGCATTGGCAAGCCGGAGGGGCCCAACGCCAGGGAGCGCGTGGCGGGCTACGTCCTGTCCAACTTCGACGACGGCGAGCGCCGCCAGTTGGAGGAGCTCATCGGCAAGGCGGCGGACATGGCGGAGAGCTGGGTGCGCGACGGGCTCGCCACGGCCATGAACCGCCACAACCGCCGGGCCTGAAGCGGCGGGCCGGCCGCCTGGCCCCTTCCCTCCGCTTGACTTTCCGGGAGGGGTCCTCTTAGAAGCCCCCTTCCCCCGGAGGGGCGTCCCGCGCTCCATCCGGTGGATGTTCTTTCAAAGCTTCCCGTGTTCACGCACGGGCCAAGGCGCGACGGTGGCGGGCGCGCGAGAGGATTTCCCGTCCCCGGTGGTGGCCTTCGAGGGCCGCCGGCCGTTTCCCCGCTCCCCGGATGGTCCGGGGGGCACTCGACCCCAAGGGGAGAGAAACATGGCAGAGACGCAGGCCGCCAAGCGGCTTCGTGAGTACGAGACCATCTTCCTGGTCAAGCCGGACCTGACCGACGACAACGTGGACAAGCTCAAGGAGCGCGTCCGCGGCATCGTTTCGCGCGAGGGTGGCAAGGTCCTCCGCTTCACGGTGTGGGGGAAGAAGAAGACGCTGTTCCCCGTGGCCAAGCAGCCCCGCGCCATCTACGTCCACACGAGCTTCCTGGGTGACGGCAAGCTGGTGGCGGAGATCGAGCGCAACCTGCGCAACCTCGACGAGGTCACCCGCTACATCTCCGTGAAGATCGCGGACGAGGTGGACCCCGAGTCGCGTCCGGTGCTCGAGGATCTCAAGCTGGCCGGCGACGTCGAGGAGACCCGTCCGGGCGCTCCGGCGGACCGCGAGGGTGGCTTCCGCGGCGAGGCTCCCGAGTTCGCGGGTGGCGATTCGGAAGAGGAGTCCTCCGAGGAGGCGTAACGCCTCCGTCGGGACCTTCCCCCAACCTTCCAGGAAACGAGAACGTTCATGAGCAACGGCATGGATAGCAAGCAGGGTGCGGGCGCTTCCCGCGGCCCCGGTGGCGGTGGCGGCTACGGCGGCGGTTCGCGCGGTGGCGACCGTGGCGGCGATCGCGGCGGTGACCGCGACCGGGGTGGTGATCGCGGCGACCGCGGCATGGGCGGCGACGACGACAAGCGCGGCGGTCGCGGCTTCGGCCGCAAGAAGGTCTGCCGCTTCTGCGCGGAGAAGAACGCGCAGGTGGACTTCAAGGACCAGGCGACGCTGAAGTACTTCGTCACCGAGCGCGGCAAGATCATCCCCCGCCGCATCTCCGGCAACTGCGCGAAGCACCAGCGTGAGGTGGCGGTGGCCATCAAGCGCGCCCGCGGCATCGCGCTCCTCCCCTACAACGCGGTGGTCGGCTAGTCGCCGGTCCGCAACACAGGAGCCAGGAACATGAAGGTCATTCTGCGTGAGGACATCGACAACCTCGGCAAGTCCGGCGAGCTCGTCACGGTGAAGGACGGCTACGGCCGCAACTTCCTGCTGCCGCGCAAGAAGGCGGTGCTGGCCAGCGAGCAGAACCTGCGCCAGCTGGAGCACGAGAAGGCCGTGCAGGCCGCCCGCAACGCCAAGCTGAGGGGCGCCGCCGACGAGCAGGCCAAGAAGCTGGGCAACGTCAAGGTCACCGTCAAGCGCAAGGTGGGCGAGCAGGACAAGCTGTTCGGCTCCGTCACGGTGCTGGACATCGCCGAGGCGCTCGCGGCCCAGGGCCAGCAGGTGGATCGCCGCCAGCTGCACCTGGCCGAGCCCATCAAGTCGCTGGGCAGCTACGACGTGGAGCTGCGCCTGCACCGCGAGGTGACGGCGAAGATCAAGGTCGACGTGGTGGCCGAGTAGTCCACCGCCTCACCTGAAGCGCTCCATCGCTTCGAGAAGAGGGCCGTCCGGGCGACCGGGCGGCCCTTTTCGCGTCTGGCGGGGCCACTCGCGGCGCCCCGGGCGTCCGGCTCGCGCCGCCCCAGGTCCGCCTCACGGCATCCGCGCGGAGGGGCGGCCCGGGCGTGGGTACTTCCACCACGGACACCGCCTGGAGGTCCCACCGCATGAGCGCC
>NZ_JAYESI010000180.1:0-255 GCF_041903675.1 Corallococcus sp. RDP092CA
CGGGGCTGTGTCTGTTCTCCAAGAGATTGGAGCGAGGTCGTTTCGCGGCCCTCTGGAAACACGAGGCACCGGGCGCGCCCGTGCAGTTGGCGCACTCCGAGCTCGCGCTCTTCTTCGAGGGCAGCGACCTCGTCGGGCGAGCTCCCGCCTCGGCGACGCCGCTGCCCCTCTTCGCACGGGCGCGTGGCCAGCACGCAAGCGAGGAGGCAGACAGCGAGCCCTTCGTCGGCACCGCGCGCTGACGTCCGCCGACGC
>NZ_JAYESI010000181.1:0-255 GCF_041903675.1 Corallococcus sp. RDP092CA
TCCTCGACTCCTCCCTTCACCCAGTCCCCGTCGGCGTCGCCGGTGAGCTGTACGTCGGGGGGCTCGGCCTCGCCTGGGGCTACCTCCACCGTCCGGACCTCACCGCCGAGCGCTTCGTCCCCCATCCCTTCTCCACCTCTCCAGGCCAGCGCCTCTACCGCACCGGCGACAAGGCCCGCTGGCGCGACGACGGCTCCCTCGACTTCCTCGGCCGCGTCGACTTCCAGGTGAAGGTCCGCGGCTTCCGCATCGAGC
>NZ_JAYESI010000182.1:0-255 GCF_041903675.1 Corallococcus sp. RDP092CA
TGTTCTCCAAGAGATTGGAGCGAGGTCGTTTCGCGGCCCTCTGGAAACACGAGGCACCGGGCGCGCCCGTGCAGTTGGCGCACTCCGAGCTCGCGCTCTTCTTCGAGGGCAGCGAGCTCGTCGGGCGTGCTCCCGCCTCGGCGACGCCGCTGCCCCTCTTCGCACGGGCGCGTGGCCAGCACGCAAGCGAGGAGGCAGACAGCGAGCCCTTCGTCGGCACCGCGCGCTGACGTCCGCCGACGCTTGCCTCCGGAC
>NZ_JAYESI010000183.1:0-254 GCF_041903675.1 Corallococcus sp. RDP092CA
TGGACAGGCCTGCCCTCAAGCCATTGCCGCCGACGCGGTACGCGGTGTCGGAGTGGAAGCGGGTGAAGGTGAACATCGACTACCACGTCGACGTCCATGGCCACTTCTACTCGGCGCCCTACAGCCTTGCGCGTTTCGGCGATCGTGATCAGCAGGTTCGGAGCATCGTGATCAGTCGGAGCGAAGCGACGCTGGGCTCAAGTTGACGGATTCTCCTCCTTGCGGCGGGAGGGCCCCTTCACGGTGAGCCGGTG
>NZ_JAYESI010000184.1:0-253 GCF_041903675.1 Corallococcus sp. RDP092CA
GCTCCGAACTCCCTGTTCACACGGCCGAACTCCGTGCCCACGTGGCCGAACCTCCTGTCCACGATGGGCCGAACTCGGTGATCACGATGCTCCGATCTGAGTGTTCACGATGGGCCGACGCGCGCAGCTGGAAGTGCCCGAGGAGGTCGCCGCGCTGCTCAAGGCCATGGAGGCCAAGCTGCAGGCGGAGGCGAAGGCAGCTCGAGAGTTCGAGCCGGTAGACCCGGAAGGGGCGTTGCGCGGCATTGACATG
>NZ_JAYESI010000185.1:0-253 GCF_041903675.1 Corallococcus sp. RDP092CA
CTGCGCTCGCCGCCATTGAGAACCCAGGCACGGTCACACTTCCGAAGAGCCAGGACTGACGGTCGCTCCTGCCGGCCGTCCCGGGCGGGTCAGCACGGCGCCGGGACGGGGCACGGCGAACAGTTACAACTCCTCGAAGGTGCGGTTCACCTCCGGCTCGTACCGGTCCGCCCTCGTCACCGCCGACTTCAACTGGTCCGGCACGATGAGCGCTGGCGCCCCACCGAAGGCCTCCAGCGCGCGCACGGTGCTG
>NZ_JAYESI010000186.1:0-253 GCF_041903675.1 Corallococcus sp. RDP092CA
GACTGCGCGAGGTGATTGCCTCGCAGGTGAAGGTGACGGTGGTGGCGGACCGGGGCTTCGCGGACGTGAAGTTCTACGCGCTGTTGGGGCAACTCGGCTTCGAGTACGTGGTGCGCTCCCGTGCGGAGGGTCTGGCTCCCATCCTGATCACGCAGTCCGGTGGACCTGAGCACGCAGGGGGGCGAGCGTGAGAGCCATGGCGGCGTCCCAGCGCGCGGAGAGCACCAGGGCACGGAGGTCGAGCACCTCCTGA
>NZ_JAYESI010000187.1:0-252 GCF_041903675.1 Corallococcus sp. RDP092CA
ACGTCGCCCTTGAGCAACTGCTGCCCCAACTGCTGCTCGACGAGGGCGCTCAACCCATCGAAACCCCGGCGCATGTCCACCGGGGCTGCGTATGCGAAGACACGCACCGCGCGCGTCAGCGTCAGCAGTAACCGTTCACCGGCTCACGCTGCGTGCGCGAGCTGAGGGGCCTCCGCGAGAGGTAGCAGTGAGGGTGGCTGCAAACCTCGGCGGTGCGCGCGCAGCGAGTCCGTCAGGAAGTCGAGCACGCCC
>NZ_JAYESI010000188.1:0-252 GCF_041903675.1 Corallococcus sp. RDP092CA
GGGCGTGCTCGACTTCCTGACGGACTCGCTGCGCGCGCACCGCCGAGGTTTGCAGCCACCCTCACTGCTACCTCTCGCGGAGGCCCCTCAGCTCGCGCACGCAGCGTGAGCCGGTGAACGGTTACTGGTGCCGGTGGGGGCGGTGGTGTGTGTGAAACGCAAGGGAATGAAGGACTCCTGGTGCCTGGCCACCAGCTTCACGGACGCCACTGCCCAGGAGGTGCTGGACGTCTACGCCCGGAGATTCACCAT
>NZ_JAYESI010000189.1:0-252 GCF_041903675.1 Corallococcus sp. RDP092CA
CGGGGGTCGAGTTCCGCCATGAGTCGCGGTGTGTCACGTCACAGCCAACACCGTCGAGCGCCGCCCCGCCCACCGTACGCTGCCCGGCAGCCCCTTCAAGCAGGCACCAACCGGTGAACGGTTACCGTCAGCACTCCAGCTTCTCCAATAGCTGCGCGGCGCTCTCCACGCTCAGCCCTTCGACGCGCCAGCCTCCTGGCGACACCAGCACCACCTGCCGTACTCCCGTACTCGAGGCCGCGGCGGGACGCG
>NZ_JAYESI010000018.1:0-170055 GCF_041903675.1 Corallococcus sp. RDP092CA
GCCGAGGCGGCTGGGCGGCCGGGCGTCCCCGCCGGGCGCTCCGGCGCCGCGGGTCGCGCGAACCGCCAGCGCGCGGTGGCGCGGCGTCGCTTCTCCGGCGCGGGCGTCGCGGGCCGCGCGGGTGGCGGCCTCCACGCGGGCCTCCTCGCGCTCGGTGGTGACCAGCCGGGGGCGCTGCGAGGCGCGGACGTCCTCCTTCGAGTCCTCCGTGTACTCGAAGTGGAACAGGCGCTTGATGACCAGCGTGGCGTACGCGCCTGGGGGCAGCGTGAAGGCCACGTTGACCTTGATGTCGCCGCGGTTCACGTCGTCGTTCTGCGTGCGGCCCACGACGAGCTTGTGCGGGAACATCACCAGCGGGCGCTGCTCCTCCTTGAAGTAGAGCATCCGCTCCGCGCCCTTGATGCGCAGGTCGGACAGCTTGAGCTTCTCCCGGCCCAGCACCCAGGTCATGGCCTCGGCGACCTTCGGATCCTCGAAGGTGGTGTCCGGCCCCACGAGCGGGAAGGTCTTCTCGCGCAGGGTGTGCAGCACGTCCGGGGTCGCGTCCCGGTAGTGCAGGAGCGTGCCGGCCTGGTAGCGCATGGGGAACATGGCCTCGCGCGGCAGCATCAGCTGGAGGTAGCGCCGGACGCCCTCGTTCCAGAGGAAGCTCTGGTACTCGAAGAGGATCATCGCCCGGTAGTCCGAGTCGATCTGCAGGAACGCGCGGAGCCAGTCGCCCGGGTGCTCGCGCAGGCTGCGCAGGATGCGGTGGTACTTCTTCGCGCCCTCGAAGGGCACGCGCGCGTCCCAGCGGCCCCAGTTGTCGCGCCAGAAGCCCTTCACCTTGGCGTCCTCGGTGCGGTCCAGGTCCGAGGGGCGGGCGAAGTAGTTGTGCAGCGCGGCCTCGAAGTCGCCCCGGATGAGGTCCTTGGCGATGAAGCCCTGGCCGTGCTTGAGCGCGCCGAAGCGCTGGCTGTCGAAGTAGTTCACCACGCCCAGCCGGTTCACCTCCGCGGCGGCCAGGTTCAGCGGCGCCAGCGAGTCGCGCGTGAGGGCGCGCACGGTGACGGAGAAGCGGTTGGAGGTGATGTTCTTCGCGGAGAGCGGCTTGTCCGTCCGGCCCAGGAACTTCAGGCGCAGGTCGGGCTCCTGCATGTCCACGTCCGCGCCGTCCACGGCGATGATCTGCTCGGTGCGGCCCTGCTTGTCCTTCAGGCCGCAGTAGCTGATGGCGCCGGGCTTCAGCCCGAACGCGTCACGGATTCGGTTCACCGCGTCAAAGGTGGACAGCTTCTGCTTGTCCATCAGGTAGACGCGATGCTTGCCGCTGGCGACCTCGTCGAAGCGGTAGGACTCCTTCACGGAGAAGTCCTCGGGTTTTTGCTTGATTCGCACGACAGCCCCCTTACCACGTGGACGCCCGGATTGAAGCGTTCGCACTGGAAATGGGCTTAACCTGCAACCCCATGAGAAACCTTCCCGCCCTGCTCCTCCTCGCGCTCGCCGGGCTCGCCGTCGGGTGCGCGACCCCGCTGTCCACCATGCAGACGGCCAGGACGCTCGCGCCGGGCCAGGTCCAGGTGACGGGCAGCATGGGGGTGTTCGTCCCGGTGGGGACGCTGGCGTCGGTGGTGGACGTGGGCATCGACCAGGGGCGCGAGGCGAAGCGCGCCATCGACGAGGACCGGCCCTACACCCTCACGGAGGAGGATCAGCAGCGCCTGCTGACGGCGGGCCTGGCCCTGGTGGTGGCGCCGCCGGGGGTGAACCCGGAGCTGATGGTGCGGGTGGGCCTGGTGGACGGGCTGGACGTGGGCGGGCGCTACAACGGCAACTCGCTGCGCTTCGACGGCAAGGTGCGGCTGGCCCACGGCGGGCCGGACCCGCGCCGCTCCTATGACCTGGCGCTGGGGGTGGGGGTGTCCAAGTACCTGTTCTCCGGGGCGGTGATGGACGTCCTGGAGGTGGTCCAGCTCGGGGACTTCAGCCGGACCGACGTGGAGGTGCCGCTGTACCTGAGCGCGGAGTACGGCGACGTGTTCAAGCTCTACGGCGCCCCCAAGTACGTCTTCAGCCACACCCGGCTGGACGCCCAGCTGGTGGACTTCTCCCAGCAGGGCAAGCCGGTGACGGGCTTCGACGCGAGCCTGCCATCCTCCGTGAACAGCCACTTCGTGGGCACGACCGTGGGCTTCGCGGTGGGCTACCGCTACGTGCACTTCTACGCGGAGCTGACCGGCGGCTACGTCTTCTGCAACCCCCACATCTTCGGGCAGAAGCGGGACCTGGGCGGGATGACCTTCCTGCCGTCCATTGGCCTGGGCTTCCGCGCCCCGGAGCGCCGGCCGGCCGCGTCGGTGGACCCCGCGACCCCGGGGACGTTGGCGCCTCCCTCCACGTGAGCCGCCGGGCGGGCGAGGGGACTGACCGGCCGTGCAGGGCGTTGGCGGTCTGGACCCGGGGGCGCTTCGCGAGCGTTCCTTTGGGGCGGAAGGCTCTGGTAGTGTCCGGGCCGGTGAGGATTCGCGCGTGAACCAGGCACCCGCCCCATTCCCGCCCCGGTCCGGGTCGCACCCGCGCGGGCCGCACCTGACGGGGCGGTTCGCGGACGGGACGTTGGGGGAGTTTCCCCTGGGGGCCACCACGTCGCTCGGCCGCCACCCGTCCAACACGCTGCGGCTGGTGGACCGGGAGGTCTCCAAGGAGCACGCCACCATCGAGAAGGTGGGGCGTGACTTCGTGCTGCGCGACCTGAACTCGTCCAACGGCACCTTCGTCAACGGGCGCCGGGTGACAGGGGAGATGCGGCTGAAGGACGGGGATGAGATCGCCCTGGGCTCCTCCCGGCTCGTCTTCCACAGCGGCGAGGCCGTCCCCGGCGGAGGCAACCCGCCCACGCTGCCGGGCGTGACGGTGGTGGCCAACGCCGTCTCCATGCCGGCCTTCCTGGCGCAGATGGACCAGGTGCCGCAGAACTTCCGCCCCGCGGAGCAGGTGACGGACGTCGCCGCCCTGCGCCGCGACTACGAGAAGCTGCGCATCGTCCACGAGTTCCACCGGCAGGTGAGCCTCAAGGGCAACCAGGCCGACCTGTTCGAGCAGATCCTGAAGGTGGCCTTCGAGCTGCTCGCGGCCGACCACGGCGTCATCCTGAAGGTGGGCCCGGAGGGGGAGTTCATCCCGGCCGCGGTGCACCACCGGCAGGGCAAGCAGGCGAACGTCATGCTGTCGGACACCGTGCTCAAGCGCGTGGTGGAGACGGGCAAGGCGGTGCTCACGGCGGACGCCATCATCGACGAGCGCTTCTCCGCCGCGGAGAGCATCGTGGCGCAGGGCATCCGCTCCGCCATGGCGGTGCCGCTGCTGGTGAACGGCGACATCATGGCGGTGCTGTTCCTGGACAGCCGCCAGCAGATCAACGCCTTCTCGGAGAAGGACCTGACCATCCTCTCCGGCATCGCCGCGCAGGCGGGCATCGCGCTGGAGAACGCGGCCCTGGCGGAGCAGATCCGCAACGAGGCGGTGACGCGCGCGGAGCTGTCGCGCTTCCTGTCCAAGGCGGTGGCGGACGCGGTGATCAACGGCGGTACGGAGGACCTGCGCCAGAGCCGGCTCGCGGAGGTGAGCTGCCTGTTCGCGGACATCCGCGGCTTCACCACGCTGGCGGAGAGCGACTCGCCGCAGGAGGTGGTGTCGATGCTCAACAGCTTCTTCACCGCCATGGCGGACGTGGTGTTCCGCTACGAGGGCAACCTGGACAAGTTCATCGGGGACTGCGTGATGGCGGTGTGGGGTCCGCCGCTGTCGCACCCGGATGATCCGGCCCGGGCCCTGCGCGCCGCGCTGGAGATGCAGGACGCCGTCACGGAGCTCAACCGGCAGCGCGTGCTGGACGGCAAGAAGCCCATCGAGGTGGGCATCGGCGTCAACACCGGCCAGGCCGTCGTGGGCTACATGGGCAGCGCGGAGCGCCACGAGTTCACCGCCATTGGCGACACGGTGAACACCGCGTCGCGGCTGTGCGGCATCGCCAAGAGCGGCGAGGTGCTGGCGTCGGAGGCCACGGTGCGCAAGTCCGGCGCGGGCTTCGACGTGGAGGAGCTGCCGGTGCTGCAGGTGAAGGGCAAGGAGAAGGGCGTGCAGACCTTCCGCGTGCACGGCGCGGAGCTGACCACCTCCACCTCCCGCAAGGTGCGCTGACGGTGCGCTCCTCGTCCCTGATGCCCACCCAGTCGTGCCCCAACTGCGGCACGGTGCACGACACCCGGGTGTACGTGAGCGGCCAGAAGGTCACGTGCCGCTGCGGCATCCGGTTCGAGGTGCGGCGCGCGGACGTGTCCGGCATCCATCGCCCGGCCGAGCCGTCGGGCATCCGTCCGGCCGCGCAGGCCGACGACGCGGCGGGCGTCGCGGTGACGTTCACGCCGCGCGCGGCGGAGAATCCGCGAGAATCGACGTCACCTTCCGCCGCGTCCGGTGTTGGAGCGGGGAGGGAGGACGCGGTGGGACAGGAGATGAGGGCCGGCTCCGTCCCAGGGGGCAGCGAGATGAGCATCCCGCGACCGGATGGCGTGGGGAAGGCGGACGAGGGCGAGGTTCCCGTGGGCGCAGCCGCCGTGGGGGGCCCGGGTGCGCCTTCCTCCGGAGTGGCATTGCCCGCGGCGGACCCGGCGGCCGCGGAGCTGATCGGGGCGACGCTGGTGCGCTCGGGGGCGCCGGGCGTGCTGGCCCCGCGCGCGCCCGTGAACACGGGCATCCGCGACATCGAGAACGCGGAGACGATGCTGTCGGGCGCGAAGCCCGAGCTTCCCGGGCTGGAGCTCCTGGAGATCCTGGGGCGCGGCGGCATGGGTGAGGTGTGGCTCGCGCGCCAGCGGTCCCTGGGCCGCACGGTGGCGGTGAAGGTGCTGCCGCCCCGGCTGGCGAAGGACGAGGAGTTCGTGTCGCGCTTCGACAAGGAGGCGACCGCGCTCGCGGCCCTGAGCCACCCGAACATCGTGCAGATCATCGACCGGGGCGTGTCCGGCGAGCACTACTACTTCGTGATGGAGTACGTGGAGGGCCAGTCGCTGCGCCACGCGCTGAGCGGCAGGGAGCCGCTCACGCCCGCGCAGTCGCTGAAGGTGCTGCTCCAGGTGGCGCGCGCCGTGGAGTGCGCGCACGCCAAGAACATCATCCACCGCGACCTGAAGCCGGAGAACATCCTGCTGGACGGGCGGCTGCACGCGAAGGTGGCGGACTTCGGCCTGGCGGGCATCCGCGAGCCGGACTCGGAGAAGCACCTCACCGCGACGGCGGTGGCCATGGGCACGCTCAACTACATGGCCCCGGAGCAGCGCCGGGACGCGAAGAACGTGGACGGGCGCGCGGACCTCTTCTCCCTGGGCGTGATGATGTACGAGGCGCTCACGGGCGAGCTGCCCGTGGGCCGCTTCAAGCTGCCGTCCGAGCGCGTGCGCGGCCTGGATCCCCGCCTGGATCCGGTGGTGGAGCGCCTGCTGGAGACGGACCGCGAGGCCCGCTACGCCACCGCCACGGAGGTGTGCGAGGCGCTGGAGGGGCTGGTGTCGGCCTCGTCGTCGCCGCACGCGGCGCCCGCGTCGGCGCTGGCGCGCGCGCAGCCGTCGCACGTGGCCCCGACGAAGGCCAGCGCGGGCCCGGAGACGGCCGTGCTGGAGGCGCTCCACGCGGGCTGGGGCCGGGTGCGCACGGGCCTGTCCATCGTGGGCGGGCTGGCCGTGCTGGGCTTCGCGGTGCGCGCCTTCGTGGGCGTCGGGGGCCTGGCGGGCCTCGCGCATGTCGTGGACCCGCCCCCCGCCGTCCAGCACTTCCCGCCCAACACGGAAGGGGAGGTGTTCTCCGGCCTGAAGCTCACGCCCCCGGCGGCCGGCTCGGATGACTTCACCCTGGAGCTGGGCTTCGAGCAGGGCGAGGAGGAGCTCAACGTCCACAGCGGCACGTGGACCATGGACCAGGGAGAGCTGCGCGTCGTGCAGGCCGGCCGCGAGGCGGACGGCAAGCTGGTGCCGCGCGCGTACCTGGCGCACCGCTACTTCACGAGCGACGACTTCACGGCGGAGGTGCTGATGGACGTGAAGGCGCTGGGCAAGGAGTGGTCGGTGGAGGAGGACGGGCAGCACTTCGGCGAGCTGGCCTTCCGCATCCGCGACGTGCAGGTGTCCGTCTTCGCCATCCCCGACGCAGGCATGCGGCTGTCGTGGCGCTACTTCTCCCCGGAGGACGGGCACGAGGTGGTGGGCAACAGCGCGGAGGACACCAAGAACCTGGTCCAGGACGAGATGCCGGTGCCGAAGCAGGGCCCCTTCCTGGTGAAGCTCCAGCTCAAGCGGCAGAAGAGCGGCGTGCGGGTGGACGCGTTCCTCAACAAGAAGCTGTTCGCCTCCAAGGTGCTGCCGGGCTTCGAGGGGCGCGTGGGCAAGCTGGCCCTGGGGTGCCGCAACCTCCAGTGCACCTTCGATGACCTGAAGATCGTGGGGCCGCTGCAGGAGCGCCCCGTGCGCCGCGCCGAGTAGTCCCCCGCGGCTGGGAGGGGGCTTGCCGCCCCGTCCGGCGGTCCCCACCTTGCTCCCGCCGGGCTTCCGCGCGTGCGCGGGGCCGTCCGGCACCGCGGGGGTGAGGCATGGGCGTGGACCTGGACCTGGGGCGCGTGCTCCTGCTGCCGCTCTGCGGCCTGGGGCTGGCCCTGCTGCTCTGGGCGACCTTCGCCCTGGGGCGGACGCCCACGGGCGCGCGGCCTCACTGGATGCTCGCGGGCTTCGGGGCGCTGGCCCTGGGGCTGGTGCTCTTCGTCCCGTGGATGCGCGGGACGCCGCTGGTGCCCGTGTCTCCGGACGTGCTGGTGAAGGCGCTGGGGGGGCTGCTGCTGGTGCTGGCCGCGGGCCTGTCCGCCCGGGGGGCCCGGGTGCGCCTGCGGGCGGATGCGCTGCGAGGCGCCGCGCCCATGCCCCTGGACGAGGCGGTGGAGGCCCTGCGCGCGGGCCGGCCCCCGGGCTTCGGAGTGTACCGGGGCCGGCTGGAGGCCGTGGAGACGCTGACGTCGCCCGGCGGCGTGCCGTGCGCCTTCTACGACGCGGCGGTGCACGCGGTGGGCGCGCAGGGCCGGAGGGGGGCGCTCCTGGCGCGGGAGCGCGCGTATGCGCCGGTGCTGCTCCTGAAGGGCGAGCGCACGCGGGCGGCGGTGGGCTTCGCGCCGTCCGCGCTGCTGGCGCCGGTGGAGGTGCGCCGGTGCGCGGTGCCCTCCGGACTCACGCAAGCGGAGCTCCTGGGCGAGCCCGGGCAGGCGCTGTCCTGGGAGCGCGTGGGCGTCCCGGGCGAGGCGTGCCTGGTGGTGGGGGAGCTCCAGCGCGGTTTCCGCGACGGCACCTACGCCCTGCGCGGACGCGGCGGGCGCCCGGCGCTGGTGGTGCTGGGGGAGGAGGCCCCAGGCACCGGCGGGGTGCTGTCCCGCCGGGCCTGGAGGCACTTCGCGGCGGCCGGGGCGCTGTCCCTGGCCGCCGTGCTCATGCTCGCCCGGACCTTGTGAGGCCCGGGCGAGCCGGGGACGGCGGGGCGACTACCCTGGATCGATCTGGCAGTTGTTGGGGCAGCCGTCGCGGTCGTTGGTGTTGCCGTCGTCGCACGTCTCGCCGTAGTCGTACTGGGTGATGCCGTCGCCGCAGCGGGCGTTCCAGATGCAGGTGAGGCTGCACTTGCCGTAGCCCGGGCCGTTGGCGTTGCCGTTGTCGCACTGCTCGCCCTTGTCCACCTGGCCGTTGCCGCAGGTGGACTCGCAGGAGGTGCGTTCGGTCTGGAAGTTGGTCAGCGTGAGCTTGTACGACGACGCGCTCTGGTGGCGCTCCGCCTGGAACACGACGACCTCGTAGATCTTGTCCTTCTGCAGCTTCAGCTTGGACACGGTCGTGGCGTCGGCCAGGTTGACCGAGCCGTCCTTGGCGCCGTGCACGCCGCCCAGGTCCAGGGCGAGCGTGCCGTTGATGTACACCCAGACGTCGTCGTCACCGTTGAACTCCAGCAGCTCGTTGCCCGCGAACTGGAACCAGTAGCGCGTCTCGCTGGTGAAGCTGAAGTTGTGGTTGTTGGCGCCGCGGTTCTCCAGCCCCGCGCCCACCCAGCCGCTGTTGTCGAGCGGGAAGAAGTTCGGGTTGTCGAAGCGGTAGGTGGCGCCGGAGGTGCCCAGCCGGTTCAGCTTCAGCGTGCTGACCTCCGTCATGTTGATGCCCTGCACGTCGTTGTACCACTGGTTGAAGTTCGCGCTGCCGCTGGTGGTGCCGGAGCTGACGCCATCCTTGGCGTAGGTCGGCTTGCCGTTGGTCAGCTTGCCCTCGTACAGCGCTCCCACGATCCCCTGCTCCTCGCCGTTCTTGTCGTCGAAGTCCGGGTGGACGGTGGCCGGGTACTTGCCGCCCACGGGCTGCCCCTTGCCGCGGAAGTCGCGGTAGACGACCGGGATCTCCACGGCGTTCGGGAGCTCATCGGTGACGCGGACGCAGGCGAAGCCTTCCTCCAGCTGGCAGGTGGACGAGCAGCCGTCGTTGGAGCGCGTGTTGCCGTCGTCGCACTGCTCGGTGGTGTCACCGGGGAGGATGACGCCGTCGCCGCAGCGGGACTCGCAGACGCCGTTCACGCACTTGGGCTCCAGCACGCACAGGGGCGAGCAGCCGTCGCCCATGTTGTGGTTGCCGTCGTCGCACTGCTCGGTGCCTTCCTTCTTGCCGTCGCCGCAGGTCGTCTTCGTGCACGGCTGCCCCACGGTGTCGCACTTGTAGCCCTGCTCCAGGCGGCAGGTGTCGCTGCAGCCGTCGCCCTTGGCGGTGTTGCCGTCCTCGCACTCCTCCTCGCCGGCGACGATGCCGTCACCGCACTCGGCCGCGCGGCAGCGCTGGCCCTGGAAGGGGCAGGACCAGCCGGTCTCCACGGCGGAGCAGTCCGCCTTGCAGCCGTCGTTGGACTCCTTGTTCCGGTCGTCGCACGCCTCGCCCTCCTCGACGATGCCGTTGCCGCACGCCGTCGCCACGACGCAGGGCCGGCCCGAGACGGGACACTCGAAGCCGACCTCCACCTCCGTGCAGTCGTTCTTGCAGCCGTCACCGCTCACGGTGTTGGCGTCGTCACAGGCCTCGCCCTTCTGGACCTTGCCGTCGCCACAGACCTGGGGACCCGGATCGTACGAGCCGCCGTCGGGCTGCTTGTCGCCACCGTCCGTGGAGCCGCCATCGTTGCTGCCACCGTCCGTGACATTCGTACCGCCGTCGTCGTCCGGACTGTCATCGCCCGGACAGGCTGTCAGTGTGAGGAGGAGGGAAGCGAGCACGAGGCTCGCGAGTCGAGGCAGACGGGGGGAATGTCTCAGCATGGAGAAGATGCTGAAAGCCCGTGGCCCCGGGTGTCAAATGGATCAGGTGTTTTCTCACCCCGCCGGTACGTAAAAATGCAGAAAGCCCGTACAGGTGTACGGGCTTCCGGCGGTGCCCTGCCTCACGGGGCTACATCTGCTCCAGCTCGCGCCCCTTCGTCTCGCGGATGAACTTCGCGGCGAAGAAGATGGAGAACACGGCGGCCGCGGCGTAGAGGCCGTACGCCCAGCCCAGCCCGATGGCCTGGAGCGACGGGAACGTGGCGGACACGAGGAAGTTGGCCAGCCACTGCGCCATGGCCGCGATGGACAGGGCGAGCGCGCGGATGCGGTTGGGGAACATCTCGCCCAGGAGCACCCAGACGACGGGGCCCCATGAGAAGCCGAAGAAGACGACGTAGAGGTTGGCGGCGATGAGCGCGGTGGTGCCGGCCGCGCCCTGGAGCACGGGCTTGCCCGCGGGATCCAGCGGCGCGCTGCCGAAGAGGTACGCCAGCAGGCCCAGCGTGAGCGCCATGCCCACGGAGCCGATGATCAGCAGGGGCTTTCTGCCGATCTTGTCCACGAACGCGATGGCCACGAGCGTGGTGAGGATGTTGGTGACGCTGGTGATGACGGTGATGGCCAGCGAGTTCTGCTCGGAGAAGCCCACCGCCTGCCAGAGGACGCTGGAGTAGTAGAAGATGACGTTGATGCCCACGAACTGCTGGAGCATCGCGAGCACGATGCCGATCCACACGATGGGCAGGAACCCGAAGCGGCCGCCCTTCAGGTCCGCCAGGTGCGGCGTGTAGTTGGTGCGCAGCGAGCGGCGGATCTCCACGACCTTGGACGGCGCGGTGTCCCCCTCGATGTCGCGCAGCACGCCCAGCGCCTCCTGCTCGCGCCCCTTGGCCACCAGGAAGCGCGGGGACTCCGGGATGAAGAACGCGCCCGCGCCGTAGAGGATCGCGGGCGGCAGGCCGCTGAAGAACATCCACCGCCACGCGGTCAGGCCCAGCCAGCCGGGGTTCGCGGCCGAGCCCGCGGCGCGCGCGATGGCGAAGTCCCCCAGGAGCGCCATGAAGATGCCGACCACGATGGCCAGCTGTTGCAGGGACGCCAGGCGGCCGCGCAGGTGCGCCGGGGCGATCTCCGCGATGTACGCGGGCGCCACCACGCTGGCCGCGCCCACGCCCAGGCCGCCCACCAGCCGCCAGAAGCTCAGGTCCCACAATGAGAACGCCAGGCCGGAGCCGAGCGCGCTGATGGTGAACATGGCCGCCGCGACCATCATGGTGCGCCGGCGCCCGTAGCGGTCCGCGATGTGCCCCGCGCCGAACGCGCCCGCCGCCGAGCCGATGAGCGCCGAGGACACCGAGAGGCCCAGGGCGACCTCGCTCGCGGCGAACTCCGTCTTCAGCGCGCTGACGGTGCCGTTGATGACGGAGGTGTCGAAGCCGAAGAGGAAGCCGCCCAGCGCGGCCACCACGGAGATGATGATGATCCTGCCGGTATGGGTCTCCGGTCGCGCCGTGGGATGCCTGCTCGCCGGAACATCCAGGACTTCCGCCATGACGGGCTCCTTCCCCCTGGGATGGGCGCGTGTCCGGCCCTCGCGGTACGCACAACGGCCCTGAAGAGAGGTGCCCCCCATGGCCGCCGAAAGGCACCCACGGGCAGGGCGGCGCCCCGATGGCTGCTCGCTGGGGAGCAAGGCTCACGCCCCGAGGACGGGCCGACGCTCAGCCCTCGTCCGCCAGGCCGTACTCCTTGAGCTTGCGGGCGAGCGTGTTGCGGCCGATCTCCAGCGTGCGCGCCGCCGCGGTGCGGTTGCCCTTCACGGCCTCCAGGACGCGCAGGATGTGGCGGCGCTCGACCTCCGCCAGCGGCAACAGGAGCGGCGCGTCCGGCGCGGCGGGCGGGGGGGACGGGAGCGCCTTGTCCAGGGAGGGCAGGGGCAGGTGCTCCTCGAGGATCTCTCCCTCGGACAGGACCACGGCGCTCTCGATGCAGTTCTCCAGCTCGCGCACGTTGCCGGGCCACCGGTAGCGCTTGAGCCTCCCGAGCGCGGCGGCGCTGAGGCGGGGCACGGGCAGGCGGTGGCGCTTCGCGGCGGTGGCGACGAAGTGGCGGGCGAGCCGCTCGATGTCCTCGGCGCCGCGCTCGCGCAGCGGGGGCAGGTGCAGCTCCACGACCTTGATGCGGTAGTAGAGGTCCTCGCGGAACCTGCCCTCCGCCACCATGCGCGGCAGGTCGCGGTGGGTGGCCGCGACGATGCGCACGTCGACCTTGACGGCCTGCGTGCCGCCCACGCGCTCGAACTCGCGGTCCTGCAGCACGCGCAGCAGCTTGCCCTGCACGGCCTGGGGCAGCTCTCCCAGCTCGTCGATGAAGACGGTGCCCCCGTCGGCCGCCTCGAACTTGCCGGGCACGCGGTGGTCGGCGCCGGTGAAGGCGCCCTTCTCGTGGCCGAAGAGCTCGTTCTCGATGAGGGCGGCGGGCAGGGCCGCGCAGTCCACCTTCACGAAGGGCTTGTCGCGCCGGGGGCCGTTGACGTGGATGGCGCGCGCGAAGAGCTCCTTGCCGCAGCCGCTCTCTCCGCGCAGCAGCACCGTGGCGTCCGTGGGGGCGGCCTTCTGCACCAGGCGGTAGAGGGCCTTGAGCGGCGGGGCCTCGCCGATGATGCGGTTGAAGAAGTAGCCCACCGGGGCCTGCGGCTGATCCTTCGCGCGCTGGAGCTCCTGGTAGAGGCTGGTGCTCTGGAGGGCGGTGCTCACCTGGGCCGCGATGTCGGTGAGCCTCTGGGTGTCCTCCTCCGTGAAGGGGCCGCCGCCCAGGCGGTTGAGCACCTGGAGCACGCCGTACACGGCGCCGCTCGCGTCGCGCAGGGGCACGGCGGCCAGGCTGATGGTGCGGTAGCCCGTCATCCGGTCGATGTCCGCGAAGAAGCGGCGCTCGCCGCGCGGATCCGGCACGTGCACGGGCACGCCGGTCTCCGCCACGGAGCCCGCCACGCCCTGGCCCAGCTTCACGCGGATCTGCGCGACCTCCGGCAGGTGCGCGGCGCGGCTGAAGAGCTCGCGGCGCACCGGATCCAACAGCCACAGCGTGCCGCGGTCCGCCTGGAGCGTGATGGCGATGCGGTCCACGAGCGTCTGGAGGAAGGCGTCCAGGTCCACCTCGCGCCCGACGAGGCCTCCGAGGGGGAGCAGGACCTGGGACACATCCGGCGGGGAGGAGGGCATGGCGGTGGGCAGCGGCGGAAGTGAGAAGGGCGCTGGGGGCACTGTAGCAGCGCGGGGCGCGGGGCTCGGGGCGCTCATGCGCCCGCCGCGCGGCCCAGGAGCATGCGCTGGCCCTCGCGCGCGGGCTCGGTGAAGGGGAACAGGCCGCGCGCCTCCTGGGCCATGTCCTCCAGGAGCTCGTCCGCGTGGGACGGATCATGGTGGAAGAGGAAGAGGCGGCCCGCGTGCAGGTCCTTGGCCACCTTGGCCGCGTCCATCATCGTGGAGTGGCCCCAGCCCTTCTTGGACATGCCCTTCCGGCCCTCGTACTCGTCGGGCGTGTACTGGGCGTCCAGGCACAGCGCGTCCGCGCCCTCGAAGTGGCGGGCCACGTCCGACGTGAGGCGCTCGGGCAGCTCCACGTCCGTGGCGTACACGAAGGCGTGGCCGTCCGCCTCGACGCGATAGGCCATGCAGCCGTCCGGGTGGGGCACGTCGATGGGCGTCACCTTGAAGGGGCCCACCTCCACGGTGCGGCCGTGCAGCGCGGCGCCGAAGGCCATCTTCGAGCGCATGGTGGACAGCGGCACCGGGAACTGCGGCGGGCGCATCTGCTGCGACAGCGTGGACTCCAGCGCCTGCGCGCCGTTGGCGCCGGGGCCGTACAGCGTCAGCGACGTCGTGGGGAGGTACGCGGGCGTGAAGAAGGGGAAGCCCTGCACGTGGTCCCAGTGCAGGTGCGAGAAGAACATCGTCGCCTTCTGCGGGGCGCCCTCGCGCATCATCACCTCGCCCAGCGCGCGGATGCCCGTGCCCGCGTCGAGGATCAGCCGCTCGCCCTGGCTCGTCACCTCCACGCACGCCGTGTTGCCGCCGATGCGCGAGCCCGACACCGCGATGCTGCCCCGAACGCCAAAGAAGCGGATTTCCATGGTGCGTCTCCTGGTGCTCCGACACCCGCTGGGGGCGCCCTGACGTGGAGGGGCAGAGCACGTCCGGTGCCAGCGCCAAGGGGCTGGAATCATTGGGGGCCGGGGGAGGGGGGCGGCAGGCCGCTCCATTCTGGAGCGCTCCGGATGGGGCGGGCGTTCCAATCCGGCGCGGACATCGCACGACCGGAGTAGGCACGTCATGCACCTGCGGTGCTCACTCGGCCAGCCAGAAGAACTCGTCGCCGCTGGCCAGCGCCTTCTCCAGGAAATCGCTGAACGAGGCGGCAATCTGCCGGGTCTCGACCGGATCCGGGAACGTCTCGTGGAAGGCGTCCAGGAGCGGGTATCGCCCGTTCACCTGCTGCGAGACGTCGGCGAGGATGTAGTCCCCGTCCTGGAGGTAGAGCAGCGTGTACCAGGAGGCGGGGCCATCCGCGTCTGACTCGCTGCCGCGAATGGCTGCCCGACCGCGGCGGATTTCGTCGAGCGAGAGGAAGCGGTAGTTCGCGTACAGGCGTGGACGGAATAGGGTCGCGCCGTTGCAATGCAGGTAGAAGGCGCGCAGATCTGCATCCAACTGCCAGCCCACACGAGCCTCGAAGGCCGCGATTTGCTCCGGCGTCGCGGGAGGCTCAGGAAAGTGGTGCCGGGATACCTCGGCCAGAAGGGTGTCCATGAGCGGCATGCTTTAGTCCACGTAGGGCCGTGCAGGTCCGGGCGTGCTCCACTGGCCGCTCCCAGCGTAGCAGGCCGGGTCATGAGGGCGTGGCCCTGCGCGGAGCACTTCCGCTGGCACTCCGACATGAACGCGGCGCTGCACTGCCAGGGCCCGTAGTAGATGGTCGTGCGCAGCTGCCCACCGTCTGGCGTGTTGACGATGGGCCCGACCCATTTCGCACGCGCAGGACTGCCTCCGCCTCCGACGGTGGCCGAGCCACACCCGGCGAGGATGAAGGCAATGCATAGTGTGCATCGTCGGTTATGGGTGGCTGTCATTGATATTCATGACAGCACGGCCAAGCACGCATGTTAAGGCAGCGCTGGGCTACGAGGTGGTGTTCGACATGAGCCCGAACGCGGCGGGCGCGGCGGAGCTGCGCGCCATGGCCCGCGAGCTGGCGATGCTCGCGGAGCTGCGCTGACGCTCCCGCGCGGGTCGCCTCAGGCTTGCTGTCCGATGGTGCCGGTCCGCAGGGGGCCTCCGCGCCGGTACGTGAGCAGCGCCACCCCTTTGGGCGTGATCCGCGAAGCGGCGAGCTCCAGCGTGCGTGGCTGCGTCCCCGCTCCGAAGAGGCTCCGGCCGCTGCCCAGCGTGACGGGGATGACGTGCAGATGCAGCACGTCCACCAGGTCATGTGCCAGCAGGGTCTGCAGCAGGCCGCGGCTGCCATGCACCTGAAGCTCACGGCCGGGCGAGGCCTTGAGGCGGCGCACTGCCTCCACCGTGTCCCCCGCCAACAGCGTCGAGTTCGCCCATTCCACGCGGCGCAGGGTGGTGGACGCCACGTACTTGGGCAGCGTGTTGAGCTTGTGGGCGATGGGGTCGTCCGGCGACGTCACCCGCGGCCAGTAGCCAGCGAAGATCTCGTACGTCCCGCGCCCGAGCAGGAACGCGTCCGCCCGGGAGAAGATGTCGACGATGTGCGCGCCCAGCTCCTCGCTGCCATGGGGTTGCACCCAGCCGCCATGGGTGAAGCCGCCGCTCGGGTCCTCCTCTGGGGCTCCTGGGGCCTGCACCACTCCGTCGAGTGTCACGAACTCCGTCACCGTCAGCTCCATCGCCGCATCCGTCCCTTCCGGGCAGTCCGTTCGCCCGTTCAAGATCGCGACGGATGGGCGGCGCGTGGATCGACACGCCCGCGTTCTTTCCGCGCCCCGGGAGGCGAGCGGGCCTGGGCTGACTCAGGGCGTGGGCAGGCCGGGGGTGAGCGCCGAGCGCACGTCGGCCTCGGTGAAGGTCGTTCCCCAGACGGCGTTGACCTCCTGGGCGATGAAGGCCGCGCCTGGCTGGAGCGTACCCAGCGAGGCCTCCAGCATCGCCACTCGCGGGTCGGTGAGCTCCAGCAGGCGGGGCACCACGTCGCTGACGTCGCGGCCCTGCTCCTGCGCTGCGCGTACGCCCTGGAGCCACGCGCGCACGGTGCCCTGCGCGTGGGGGACGTAGAGGGGTTGATCCGCCGCGCCCAGCGACACGAGGAGGTGCCCCAGGCTCAGCGTGAGGACGACGCCGCCGTGCAGGGTGAGCAGCGGCCCGTGGTCCGGCGGCAGGGTGTTCCAGTCCACGGCCCCGAGGTTCTGGAGGTACATGGGCGTGATGCGCTGCGGGGCCTGGGTGACGAGCGCGCGCGTGTGCTCCACGGGGATGAGCGTGTCCCAGTCGTCGTGGAGGATGAGGAACGGCGTCTGGACGGCGCTGGCCAGGTGGGCGGCGGTCCACCGCGCGTAGTCCGTGCCGGGGGCGGTGGGATCGCCGCCGGTGGTGGCGTAGATGCGGCGGAAGTAGGGCTCGAAGAACTGCTGGTAGCGCGAGCGCATCGCCGGGTCACTCACGCGGGCCGGTACCTGACGGCTCACGTAGTCCACCTCCGCGGCGAAGTCGGACAGCGGGGACAGGGCGACGCCCACGGCGGGCACCACCGTGGCGGGGGCGTCCGCCGCCGCGTAGAGCGCCTCGTAGCCGCCCCAGGAGCCGCCGAAGATGCCGATGCGCTGCGTGTCCACGTTGCGGGCCTGGGCCAGGAAGCGCATGCCCGCGTTCATGTCGTCGCGGTCGTTCTGCAGGTCTCCGCCCGCGTAGAAGCGGCCGAAGACGGCGAGCACGCCGAAGTCATGGAACAGGTAGACGAAGGCCTCGCCCGCGATGAGCTCCGGCGTGGTGGGCGTGAACGCGATGGGCGAGGAGCCCGGCCCGAAGTGCGGCTCGCTGTCGTCCGGGTGGATGCCGGCGCCGCGCGCGGCCCACTTCGCGTCCACGGCCTCGCCGGTCCAGGCGATGCCGTCGTAGGGCCGGGTGAGCACCACCGTGGGGGATACGCCCGGCTTCCGGGGCGGGAACCACTGCGCGTAGGTGGCGGCGCGGCCGGGCACCTCCAGCTTGAGCAGCTGATAGGGCCAGACCTGCCCCGCGGCGTTCAGCTCCCCGGAGTCGAGCTGGGTCACCAGGACCGAGCCCGAGTCCGTCGGTGTCTCGTCCGGGAGGTGGCAGGTGTTCGTGTTCGAGCTGGAGTTGGCGCAGCAGGCGATGGGGACGGCGCCGAGGAGGGCGAGGGCCAGGAACGGGGTCGAGAACAAGCGCATGCCCCAGCAGACACCGCGGCGCGGAAAATCTGGAAGCCTCCCCGTGGATTCCGGACGAGGATGGCGACACATGGACTACCAGGCGGTGTTGTCGGAGGTCTGGGACGCGGTGCGGCCGGTGGTGGGGCAGGGCCGCGTGGCGTCGTACATCCCGGCGTTGGCGGCGGTGGACCCGCGCCGTTTCGGCATGGCGCTCGCGACGGTGGACGGGGACGTGTACGGCGTGGGGGACTGGCGCGAGCCGTTCTCCATCCAGAGCATCTCCAAGGTGTTCACGCTGGCGCTCGCGCTGGCGCGGGATGGGGACGCGTTGTGGCGGCGCGTGGGCAAGGAGCCGTCGGGCAACCCGTTCAACTCGCTGGTGCAGCTGGAGTACGAGCAGGGCATCCCGCGCAATCCGTTCATCAACGCGGGCGCGCTGGTCATCACGGACCGCCTGCAGCGGCTCACGGGCGATGCGCGCGGCGCGCTGCGGGACTTCCTGCGGGCGGAGAGCGGCAACCCGCTGGTGGACTTCGATCCCGTCATCGCCGCGTCGGAGGCGGAGCACGGCCACCGCAACCGCGCGCTGGCGCACTTCATGGCGAGCTACGGCAACATGGAGAGCGCCGTCCCGGAGGTGCTGGAGCACTACTTCTGGCAGTGCTCCCTGGCGATGAGCTGCGCGGACCTGGCGCGGGCCTGCGGCTTCCTCGCGCGGCATGGTCGGCGCGCGGACGGGGCGCGGCTGCTGACGCGCAGCCAGGCGAAGCAGGTCAACGCGGTGATGCTCACCTGCGGAACCTATGATGCGGCGGGAGAGTTCGCCTACCGCGTGGGGCTGCCGGGCAAGAGCGGCGTGGGTGGGGGCATCATCGCCGTCATCCCCAACCGCTGCGGCCTGTGCGTGTGGAGCCCCGGGCTGGATGCGCGGGGCAACTCGGTGGCGGGCGTGGAGGCGCTGGACCGCTTCACGACGCTGACCGGCCTGTCCGTCTTCTGAGGGCCGCGCGCCGTCAGCGCAACCCGTCCAGCAGTGCCGCCAGCCGCTGGGGCTGGGACGCGAAGGGCGAATGCGACGTGTCCAGCGTGTCCACGGTGAAGGCGTTGCCGGGCGTGAAGGCGTCTGCCTCGCGGATCATCAGGTCCTGGAGCGCGGGGACCAGGGCGCGATCCCGGGCGCAGCGCAGGTAGCTGCGGGGGAGGCGGCCCCAGCGCTCCTTCGTGGCGCCGACCTTGTCCGTCCACAGGGACAGCGGGAGGTCGGGCGTCAGGGTGAGCGCGAAGGGCAGGAAGGCCGCGGCGTCCACGTCGTGGTAGTAGCCCGCGCGCAGGGCCTCCCGGTACGCCGCGTCGCCGCGAGGGTTGATCCGCACCGCGCCCAGCTTCGCGGCGTCTCCGACGAACAGCCCTGCACCGTAGGAGGTATGGGCCTCGGGCAGGGCGCCGTAGCCGCTGGCACTCTGGAGGCGCAGCGGGACGTAGGCGCTCAGGTACACCAGTCGCTCGATGAGGTGCGGGGCCTTCTCCGCCGCGCGGGTGATGACGGTGCCACCCGCGCTGTGTCCCACGAGGACGGGCCTGCCACCGCCCTGGAGCCTCTGGAGCGCCGCGACCACGGCGTCCGCGCAGGTGTCCAATGTGATGTCCGCCTGGGGCGAGCGCTCCTCCTTGAACCGCGCCGCGTCGCCCGTGAGGTAGGACGTGGGGAAGCGCGCGTTGAGGCCGTGGCCGGGCAGGTCGAGGGTCACGACCCGGTGCCCCTTCGCGGAGAGCGCCTCCGAGACGCGCGTCCAGTGCAGGGCGTTGTGCCACGCACCGTGGACCAGGAGGAACGTGCTGGCCTTGCGGGGTGCCTTCGAGGGCGCTGCCGCGAGGCCGATGCCGGGCAGGATGCCCGCGCCCGACAGGGCGGCCTTCATCACGTCACGACGGTTCATGGGGGACTCGTTCGTTGGGGGGAAGCACGGAGAGGAGCCGTTCCCGCACGCGGGCGAGGTCAAAGAGCTGCCTCTCGACCTCCGCCAGGCGTTCCCGGTGAGCGGCCAGTGCGTCAGGGCAGATGGCGTCCGTGACCTGCCGGAGCATGCAGGGCGGGAAGGTGGCGATCTCCTCCACCGAGAATCCCAGGCGGATCATCCGCGCCACCTGGAGGACCTGGGAGACGGCAATCGCGTCGAAGTCGCGGTAGCCGTTGTCACGGCGGTGTGAGGTGAGGAGCCCGGCCTTGTCGTAGTGGCGGATGGAGCGCGCGCTGCTGCCCGTGCGCCGGGCGAGTTCTCCGATGTTCATCCTGTTCTCCCGCCTCCGGAGGTCAGGTCTCCACCACCTCGTCCCTGGAGACGCCATGGCCGGGAGCTTCGGGCCTGACACTGATGTCAAGGTCAAGACCCCGGCTGGGGAACGTGACCGTGTTGTCCCCACGAGATGCCTGACCGCGATCTAGGGTGCGCCGCGTGAGTGTCTCCTCGCCCGTGCCCCGTCCGCGTCCCGCGCTTCTCACGCTTGCCTACCTCGCGTTCATCAGCCTGGGGTTGCCGGACGCGGTGCTGGGGGTCGCGTGGCCGTCGCTGCGCGCCACCTTCGGCCTGTCGCAGGCGGCGATGGGCGCCATCCTCGGGACGGCGGCGGTCGCCTATTTCATCTCAGGGCTGCTCGCGGGCCGGCTGATGCGGGCCATGAACCTGGGGCTCTTGCTGGCGCTGAGCACCGGCTCGGTGGCGCTGGGGCTCATGGGCTACTCCACGGTGCCTCGATTCGTCCTGCTCCTGGCCGCCGCGTGCTTCATCGGCTTCGGCTCGGGCGCCATCGACTCCGCGCTCAACAACTACGCGGCGCAGAACTTCGGGCCCAAGCACATGGCCTGGTTGCACGCGGCCTATAGCGTGGGCGCGGCGCTGGGGCCGGTGCTGATGACCGCGCTGCTCGCGCGAGGGGCGGGGTGGCGGACGGGCTACGCGGTCCTCGCGGGAGTGCTGGGGGGGCTGGCCCTGACGTTCCTGCTCATGCGCCGTCTGTGGGAGGCGCCCGCGGGCACGCCAGGACAAGCGCCACCAGGAGCGGGGCCCACCGCGTCCGCGCTGGAGGCCGTGCGCCGGCCCCGGGTGTGGCTTCAGGTCTTCACGTTCTTCCTCTACACGGGCGTCGAGGTGACGGCCGGTCAGTGGAGCTTCACGGTGCTCACGGAAGGCCGGGGCATGCACACCGCCGCGGCGGGCACCTGCGTGAGCCTCTACTGGGGCAGCCTGCTGGTGGGGCGCGTCCTCTCCGGCTTCGTCGTCGAGCACATCGGGCCGGTGCGGATGCTGCGCGGGAGCACGACGCTGGGCGTGGTGGGCACGCTCCTGTTCGCCATCCCCGCCGTGCCGCCCGCGCTGGGGCTCTCGCTGCTGGGGCTCGCGCTGGCGCCCATCTTCCCGGCCCTGATGTCGGAGACGCCGCGCCGCGTGGGGCTGGAGGTCTCCGCGCATGCCGTGGGCTTCCAGGTCAGCGCGGCCACCGCGGGCGTGGCGGCCGTGCCGAGCCTCGCGGGCATCATCGCGGAGCGGTGGGGGCTCCAGCTCATCGCCCCCTACATGCTCGGGGTGGCCGTGCTGCTGGCCGTGCTGCACGGCGTGCTGTCCGCCGTGGCCGACCGGCCTCGCCTGTCCCGCTGAGCGCGGGGCTCAGCCTCCGGCAGCCAGGTCCGCGCTGCGCAACGTCTTCGGGCCCTGCGCCGTCCATTGCGAGAGCCGCAGCGTCGCGCCCTGCCTCGCCGCGCGTGGCTCCACCTCCACGAACGTGAAGCGCTGCTCCAGCGTCGCGTGCTGCTGCTTCGCGGGGTCCAGCGATGGGTTGACCTGGAGCTCCGCCAGGTATTCGCCCCACTCCTCATCGGAGGCCTCCGGAGCGGGGAGCCGCAGGAGGGAGATCCACGTGCCGGTGTTGGCGTAGAGGGGGCCGCTGCCCTCGTGCCAGCGGGCCGCGTGCGTGTGGCCCATCACCACCGCCTGGGGGTTGTACTTCTTGCCCAGCCGCGCGGTCTCCGCGAGCTCGTCCTTGCCCGGCTCCAGCGCGAAGTAGTCCGTCCCGCTCCGTCCCGCGACCGCGCGGTGGAGGCGCGCATAGAGCGCGAAGCCCGCCTTGGCCAGCTTCAGCCGGGCGCGGCCCAGGGCCTCCGGGGTGTCGAAGGCGTTGAGCTGCTCCGGGTCGAGCACCGACAGCAGCGCGTCCACCTCGTCGTCCTTCAGGTCCACCCGCGCCAGGCTGCGCGCCAGGTGCACATCCGCGTCCGAGCTGCCCACCCCATCCATCGGTTCGAGCGCGAACGCCGGCGCGAGCCCCCGGTTCTCCAAGAGGCGCCGGATGAGCGTGAGCGTCCCGGAGGTGAACAGGACCTTGAGCGCGTCCGGCTTCACGCCGAGCGCCACCATCACCGCGCCCTCGAAGTCCGGCTTGAGCAGGTCCATGTACCGCATGCGGTGCTGGTGCTTGAGCGGGTTGAGCAGCGTCTTCACCAGCACCGAGCCCGGTGGATAGCGGAAGCGGTTCGCCCGCTCCGGCGAGAGGAGCGCCGCGTAGTCGATGCGGTTCGCCACGTCGGTGTGCTCGCCGTGCGTGACGAGCACGCGCGATCCGCCGACCTCCAGTTGAAGTGGCGCGGTGCCGTCCCGGAACTCCAGCCGCGACGCCACGTCCCCGGGCTGCCCCAGCGCGGCGCGGATCACCTCCTGGACGTCCGGCAGCGCCAGCTCCAGGTCGTGGTTGCCCACCACCATCGTCGCGCGCCCTCCAGCGGCGAGCACCCGCCCGAGCGCCTTCAACGCGGGCGCGGTCGCCGCGGACGTCACCAGCGCGCGCGCCTGCTCCAGCGTCCGCTGGGGATCCACCGCCAGCGGGTCGTCATTGAGCAGGAAGTCGAAGCTGTCCCCGTTGAGGACGACGTGGGTGGGCGTGCGGGTGAAGGAGTCGAAGAGGGCGGGCAGCTCGGCGGCACCCGCGAAGATGTCGTAGGGGCCCCCATTGCCCAGGTGGAGATCGCTGAGAATGAGCGTTCGCATCGGTCGATGCTCCTTTCACGGAAGCGCCTGCAGGTCGTTGTGCCGGATGCTCACGGCGGGGTCGCCGAGCACCACGTAGTTGCGCGCGTCGTTGCGTTCGATCCACCGGTGCAGCAGCTCGCGCGGCGCGAGATTCCCGTTGGGCGTGTTCGCATCCAGGTGCGTCAGCAGGATGTTGTTGGCGGCGGAGAACCGGTCGCGGAAGTCCTTCAGTGCGTGGCCCACCGGCATCCCCGCCATGATCTTCCAGAGCGTGTTCCTGAACGGGTGGAGGGTCGTCTGGGTCATCTGCAAGGGCCTGATGGAGAAGCCCCAGGCCCGCTCCACGTGGCCAATCACCGCCAGCGCGCCCCCGTTGGGGTGGGCCAGCATCCGCCGGGGCAGGGCCGCGATGAACGGCGCGCTCGCGAGCGCTCCACCGCTGCGCGCGGCGTTGAGCGGAAACTCGTCGTTCGCGGGCGTGCCCATGCCGAAGCAGGCGAAGAAGAAGGCCACCAGGCCATGGAGCCGCGCGTCGTCCTGGAGGTCCGTCGCCGCCACGTAGTGCGCGGGCGCCATCGCGCCAAACCCAGACCAGTCCTGGCTCAGCAGGGCGCCCTGCTTCGTGAGCTGGAGCGGGTCATCCGCCTTGAAGCCGACGCCATGGGACGCGGTAAAGAGCACCGCCGGGCGCACCTCGCGGCCGTGGAGCGCGTCGAGCAGCCATTCGCGGGTCGCGTCGTCCTCGATGGCGTCACGGCTGGCATACCGGAGCTTCGCGGCGACTGTCTTCGCCGGTTGGGGAGGCTGATCCAGCGCCGCCCCCCGGGCCAGCGGAGCGACGAGGCTGTCCGCGCTGAGCTCCGTGGAGCGATCCCCCGGGTGCCTGGGTCCCCACCAGCTCACCTGCCGGTGGTTGGGCACGGAGGCGCCGGTCTCATACGCCACCACGCTCTCCGCGTAGCGCGCGTACTCCTCGGGCGTGTCGAAGGAGAGCCGGCCCACGGCGTATGACAGGGCGAGCGAGTGCTGGACGTCGAACGGGATGACGTCGGGCCCGCCCACGAGCAGGAGGTAGTAGGGCACGACGGTGGGCTCCACGTCGCCGATGGGCGCCCCGTGCCGCTCCAGGAACTGATGGGCCGTCTCCCCGGCCTGGTAGGTGAGGACGTGGCACCGGTCCGCTTCCACGCGCGCGCGCCGGTGGGCGATGAGCGGCTCCAGGCTCTTGCGCAGCGCCTCGGAGGTGGAGGCGGGGAACACGACGCCCCAGCCGGCCTGGGTGAAGTCCTCCGGCGGCGCGTCGGGTGGCAGGCCGAAGCTGAGGCGCATGGGGAAGAGCTCGAGCCACTTCCTCCACGCCTCGAAGTACGCGGCCTCGCCCCGAGGCTCCGCCACCTCCGCGGCCGCGGGCAACGCGATGGGCGGCACCAGGTACTGCCCGGTGACACCATCCATCCCGTTGATGACCAGCGGATCCTCGGGGCCGACGATGGGGCGCTCCACGTTCACCTCCTCCCTGACATCCTAGGCGTCTCCGCTGACCTGGAAAGAGCGGACAGGGGGCCGGCTGTCGGGCCGCTGGCGTTCGGGCCGCCCGGTGTCGCGTGGCGGGCGCGTCCTCAGACACCAGGGCTGGCGTGTCTCCTGTTTCACGGTCTCCCCGTCCCAGGGGACAGGGGGCGCCTTCTTCGTGGTGGCAATCCCTTGCGTTTCGATCGTACCCCGGTGGAGTTGTGGCGTGGAGGCGCAAGCCTTTGGCGGATGTCTGGATTTGACCTGTTTCGTCTGGTGTTGAAGGGCGTGTCTGTGTTCACGTCCGATCCGCGTCCGGTGCGCCTGGCACCCCTCGCCAGGACCGGCCGGCCGCGAGGGAGAACACTCATGCACGGCGCCGGAGGGGTGCTTCAGACGGACGGAGGACGTCCAGACCCGCTCAACAGCACCCCCCGGTGGTGGAGGCGGTGCAGCCGCTGCAACCCGTGTCCGGCACCAGGTTGGACCTGGTGAGCGCCTGCTCCGTGCGCTCACCTCCCACGAAGAGCGGTCCCGCCGGGTTCGTCAGGCCATGGGACTCCTCAGTGTGCCGGCCAGCCAGCCGTGCATCACGTCGTCATCCACACGCTCCTGCGCGTGCACCCGGAGCGCCGGCTAGCGTCGCCGCTGCTGCTGGGACGCGAGCCGGACCTGGACCCGGAGGCGTGCTTCAGTCGCGGGTGTCGCGGCGCACGGTGACCCTGCGGCCGCGCAGCGTGGAGTTCTTCAGCGCGGAGATGATGCGCGCGGCGTCCGGCTCCGGCACCTCCACGATGGAGTACATGTCCGCGATGTGGATCGCGCCGATGCGCGAGGACTCGAGCCCCGCCTCGCCCGCGATGGCGCCCACGAGATCCGCCGGCCGCATGCCCGCCGTGCGCCCCGCGCCGATGAACAGGCGCGTAACGTTCCACTCCGGCGCGCGCTGGGGGCGCGAGGGGCCACGCTCTCCGCGCTCTCCGCGCTCGGGGCGAGGGCCTCGCGCGGGGCGCTCGCCGCGGTCTCCGCGGTCCGCGAACCGGCCCGGCGGCCCGGCGCGTTCCCCGTGCGGGAACTTCCGCTCCTGCGGCGGTGAGACCTGGGGAATCTCCTGCTCGTTGGACTCCTTGCCCTCGTCCTCCTTCTCCTGGAGGAGCTTGATGGCGGCGGCGGCCACGTCCATGACGCTGAACTCGCCGGACAGGTCCTCCGCGATGCCGCGGAAGGCGTCCAGCTCCCCGGCCACGAGCGCCTCGCGCAGGGACGAGCGGATCATCTCCAGCCGGCGCGCGCGCAGGTCCGACACGGTGGGGACCGCGGAGACCTCGATGCGCTGGCCGGTGAGCCGCTCGATGTTGCGCAGGAGGCGGTGCTCGCGGGGCTCCAGCAGGGTGATGGCCACGCCCTCGCGGCCGGCGCGGCCCGTGCGGCCGATGCGGTGCACGTAGGCCTCCGGCGCGTTGGGCACGTCGAAGTTCACCACGTGCGTCAGGCGCGGGATGTCCAGGCCGCGCGCCGCGACGTCCGTGGCGATGAGCAGGTCCGCCGCCTGCGACTTGAACTGCTTGATGACGCGGTCGCGCTGCTCCTGGCTCATGCCGCCGTGGAGCGCGTGCGCGCGCCAGCCCCGGCCGTTGAGGGACGTGGTGAGCTCATCCACCTCCGTGCGCGTGCGGCAGAACACGATGGCCGCGGTGGGGGACTCCAGGTCCAGCACGCGCCCCAGCGTGGCGATCTTGAACGCGCGCGGCACGATGTAGGCCGTCTGCCGGACGCGGGGCATCTCCCCGGCCTCCAGCTTCTCCTTCGCGATGCGCACGCGCACCGGCTCGCGCAGGTGGCGCTCCGCGATGCTGGCGATGCGCGGGGGCAGGGTGGCGGAGAACAGCGCCGTCTGCCGGTCCTCGGGCGTCTCGGAGAGGATGGCCTCCAGGTCGTCCGCGAAGCCCATGTCGAGCATCTCGTCCGCTTCGTCCAGGACCACGGTCTGCACCTGGTCCAGCTTCAGCGTCTTGCGCCGCAGGTGGTCCAGCGCGCGGCCCGGCGTGGCGACGATGACGTCCACGCCGCGCTTGAGCACGCGCAGCTGCCGGCCGATCTCCTGGCCGCCGTAGAGCGGGAGGACGCTCACGCCCAGCTTCTGGCCATAGCGGTGGATGGCCTCGGACACCTGCATGGCCAGCTCACGCGTGGGCACGAGCACCAGCGCGGAGGTGCTGTGCGGCGCGGCGGCGCCGGGCCGCAGGTGCTGGAGGAGCGGAAGCGAAAACGCGGCCGTCTTGCCGGTGCCCGTGGCGGCGATGCCCAGCAGGTCCTTCTCGGCCAGCAGCGGCGGGAGCGAGGCGGCCTGGATGGGGGTGGGCTCTTCGTAGCCGAGCGACGTCAACGCCTCGACGAGCTCGGGCTTGAGCCCGAGGGCGTCGAAGGTGGGGGTTTCGGGGGCAGCGGGAGGCGGGGGAGCTTTCACACGGCGGCTTGTACCACTTCCGCGCCCGGGCGGAGGACTTGGGACGGCGGGTGCGTCCACCCCCGCACGAAGGGCGGGGGTTCCCGGGCTGTCACGTTTCGTTGCGAAGCCGGGGGGCGAGCAGCTCCGCGACCGCCCCTGCCCCCGAGGACAGCTCCGAGGAGGACAGCACGAGCCGTGAGCGCCGGCCGCCGTCCAGCAGCGCGCCCTCCAGGAGGGACGTGAGGCCCCGGGGGCCGCGGTCCAGGTCGAGGACCAGCTCCAGCGCGTCCTCCCGTGGGAACGGCAGGATGGCGAGCGTGCGAGGGGGGCCCTGCCACGAGGGGCCGGCGTGGAACTCCAGCTCCTGCACGAAGGGCTCGTCGCGCCCCAGGGGGCCGCCGGCCTCGCAGTAGGCGTTGCGCCACTGGAAGCCCAACTGCTGGACGGCCTCGAGCACGGTCTGGAGGGAGGGGTGGGGCAGGACGTGGATCCGGTCGCTGTCCTCGGGGTTGAGGGCGTTGTCGATGTCGAGCGCCGTCTTGAGCCACACGGGCGTGCCGCGCTCGGTGATGGGCGTGTGGGTGGGGACGCGCAGGGAGAAGGGGAGCTCGCGCTCCTCGTGGGGCTGGAGGGTGAAGGGGGTGGAGACGCGCCAGGTGCGCACGACGGCGTTGAGCGCGCTGCGGCGGTCGTTGTCTCGCTGGAGGTACTGCGCCATCAG
The DNA here is from genome assembly GCF_041903675.1 of Corallococcus sp. RDP092CA. Taxonomy (NCBI): domain Bacteria; kingdom Pseudomonadati; phylum Myxococcota; class Myxococcia; order Myxococcales; family Myxococcaceae; genus Corallococcus; species Corallococcus sp. RDP092CA. Next base: position 26,476 of record NZ_JAYESI010000018.1, read on the forward strand.
GTGCAGCTCGATGCGGTCGATCCGCTGGGCCGTGTGGCCGCCCTGGACGTGGACGAGGCCGCGCAGGTCGCCGCCCGCGCGCACGGTGTCGTGCTCCAGGCGCGTGTCCACGCGCGCGCTGCCAATCCCGAGGCGGGCAAGCATCTTCATGAAGGGCATGGGGTCCTCTGGGAGGACGGCATAGGCCGGATGGGGGCTGCACGAAAGCCCGGGTGCCTGGCTGGCTGCCCATCATGCGGCCCCGGTGCGTGGCTTGCGGGTTGGCCCGACGCGTCACCAGCGTAAAGCCTCACCACGGGAGAGGTGCACGATGGCGCAGGGGACGACCAGGCGGGTGCGGTACGCGGTGGTGGGAGCGGGCAACCTCGCGCAGGTGGCCATCCTCCCGGCGTTCCAGCACGCGGAAGAGAACTCCGAGCTGGTGGCGATCATCTCCTCCGACCAGGCGAAGCGGGACGTGCTCCAGGAGCGGTACGGGGTGGCGCACGTGGGGGGCTACGAGAACCTCGAGCAGGTGCTGCGCGACTCGAAGGCGGACGCGGTCTACCTCGTGGTGCCCAACTCGCTGCACCGGGCCTTCACGGAGCGCGCCGCGCGCGCGGGCGTGCACGTCCTCTGCGAGAAGCCGATGGCGACGACGGTGGAGGACTGCGAGGCGATGATCCGCGTCACGAACGAGCACGACGTGAAGCTGATGATCGCCTACCGGCTGCACTTCGAGGAGGCGAACCTCCGCGCCATCGAGCTGGTGCGCTCGGGGAGGCTGGGGGACCCGCTGGTGTTCTCGGGGACGCTGACGCAGCAGGTGCGCGAAGGGGACATCCGCACGCGCGTGGACGTCGGAGGTGGGGCGCTGCTGGACGAAGGGCCATACCCCATCAACGCCGCGCGCTACCTGTTCCGCGACGAGCCGCGCGAGGTCTTCGCGTTCACGGGGGGCGGAAGGGACGGGCGGTTCCACGGCGTGGACGGGTCGGCGTTCGCGCTGATGCGGTTCCCGCATGGACGGGTGGCGCAGTTCGCCATCAGCCACGAGGCCGCCGCCGTGTCGAGCTACCGGCTGGTGGGCACGGAAGGGGACCTCCAGGTGAAGCAGGGCTTCGGCTACGGCACGGACATCCAGCACGAGCTCACGGTGGGGGGAGAGACGGAGACGCGGACGTTCAAGAACAGCGACCAGTTCGCGCCGGAGCTCGTCTACTTCTCGAAGTGCATCCTGGAGGATCGGGATCCGGAGCCCAACGGCATCGAAGGGCTGGCGGACGTGCGCGTCATCGTCGCGCTACAGGAGTCCGCGCGAACGAACAAGCCGGTGAAGCTGGCTCCGTTCGAGAAGCCGAAGCGGCCCACGCTGGAGCAGCTCATCGTCAAGCCGCCGGTGGAGCCGCCAGAGCCGGTGAACGCGCCGGCCCCGGCGGAGGGGTAGCGCTCAAGGCTTGATGCTGTCGTCCGCGACGCCTTCGAGCGCGGCCAGGAGCTTCTTCGTGAGCCGGTCGAAGTCGTCCAGGTCGCGCGCGTCCAGCTCCGCGAACAGGCGCCGGATGATGCGCCTGCGCGCGTCCTCCACCCGTCTGCGCGCGCGCTGCCCTTCCTCCGTCAGCTCGAGGGAGTACTGGCGGCGGTCCGCCTCGCTGCGCTCCCGACGGATCCAGCCGCGTTCAATCAGCGATTCGAGCGCCCGGCCGGTCAGCGTCGGGTCGGTGCCCGTGGCCCGGGCCAGCTCCGCCTGGGAGCTGCGGCCATGCCGGCCGATGTGGCGCAGGAACTTCGCCTGGGCGCTCCCGATGTCGAACGTCCCGTACTCGCGCGCGGCGACCAGCCGCAGGCGCTGGGACAGGGCGCTGAAGCGCTCGAAGAACTCTTCCTCCGGTTCGCGGCGGGGCACGGTCGCAGGCGTACCCGAAAGGTGCGACGGCGGCAACCTGGGGGGGGCGCCTTGACCCCGAATCATGGACCCGTCTATGAATTGCCCATCAAATTGATGGATGGGTCTATCAATCGGGAGGGACGAATGGATGACCTTCAGGAGTTCGCGCGGCAGGTGTTCGCGGCCCAGCCGTTCAGCCAGTTCATCGGAGCGCAGCTCGCGAGCTCCGGGCCGGGGAGCGCGGAGCTGCGACTGGGCATCGTGGACCACCTGAAGCAGCAGCACGGCTTCGTCCACGGCGGCGTGCTCAGCTACCTCGCGGACAACGCCATCACGTTCGCGGGTGGCCTGGCGCTGGGGGGCAACGCGCTGACCTCCGAGTACAAGATCAACTACCTGAAGCCCGCCGTGGGCTCGCTGCTCATCGCGCGGGCCCAGGCGAAGGCCGCCGGCAAGCGGCAGGCCGTGTGCCAGTGCGAGGTCTTCGCCGTGAAGGACGGCGTGGAGACGCTGTGTGCCCTGGCGCAGGGGACGGTGGTCTCCGCGGCCTGAAGGCGCTTCAGGCGGGCCGGGCCCACAGGTCGCGGATGTCCGTCGGAAGCTCTCCGGCGATGTCGTCGCTCTCGCCGTCGGAGATCTGCGCCTGGATGGCGCTGAAGACGGCGCGGATGATGGGCTCGGCGCCCTGGGGCTCCACGCCGAGGTCATCGGCCACCATCTCCAGCATCTCGCCGCGGCCGAACTTCCGGGGCGGCGGCCCGGACTCGTGGCGCGCGCAGCGCACCAGGAGCTCTCGCAGCTTCTGCGGCAGCTGGGCCTCCATGTCGTTGCTCTCTTCACCGAAGAGGCGTTGCTCGAGCACGCAGAGCACGGAGACAGCGGCTTCCTGGGCGGCCTGCTCGCTCTGGAGCTGGCCTACGTCGCGCAGGTACGTGAGGAAGGCCTTGAACGTCTGGGACGTGCGGGACTCATGGCGCATGCGACGGCGCTCGTCGAGCGGGAGGTCCGTCCTGCGCTGGGTGGGGCTTCCTGCCTGCTGCTGGGAGTCGGGGGTGTCTTGCGATGCCATGTCCGTTTCCTCGTTCCTGGGCGTGAGGTCCAACGCCAAAGCTGAAGTGCCCGGGAAGCGGGAGGAAGGCACGCGCCGCCCTGCGAGCCGCCCGCTTCCCGTGGGCGGGGGCTGACGGGAAGCGCCTGCTCCCACCGCCGTCGTCGCCCTTGCCTTGGCGTGGGTCCGTCCGAACCGTGGAGAGAGGGGCCGCATGGCGCGGCCGCTCACCCAAGCGAGGTGTCGAGATGGCCGAGGACCTGTCTCCCAGGGGCGAGGCCCTGCGCAACGCCGCCCGCCGGATCGCGGCACGGCGGGCCGAGGATCCGCGGACGCCCCTGGTTCAAATCATTGGAGAGGCCGCACGCCACTACGACCTGTCTCCCAGCGAGGAGTTGATGCTCCAGGCGGACCTGCTGCCGGAGAGCTCGGAGGCGACGCGATCCTGATTCCTGCGTCGATGCGCGGCGATGGCCGACCGCCGCTGGAGCCATGCGGTTTCAATCCAGGTACCCCTCGACGCGGTTCCCTCGCCTGAGCGAAAAGGCGAGGCCATGCGCTTCGGTCCCTGGCTCGTAATCCTGTTCCAGATGTTGGCCTGTGCCACCCCGGGGCATGGACCTGAAGAACGCGCAGCCCGAAGCCTCCGAGTCGCCAATCTGCGGAGGGCGGCGAAGTTGCCGTGGAGTGACGAGGGACGATGCGTTGTCAGAGAGGCGTCCCAGTCATGGCCGACGCTCGTGGAGCGGTGCTACCCGACCCTTGAGCACGAGCGGGTTCGGTTCAGAGACCCGGAAGGAAGATGCGCTGTCGCCTCTGCGGGGGCGGCAGCCATGGGGCTCGGGATCTGTGTCCTGGCTGCTCCGGAAGTCGTGGTGGGGGCGGTCGTTGTCATCGGGGTGGTGGTCGTTGCGGTCGCCATCCACGAGGCCTTGGCTGCGCATGAGCTGAGCGGCGCCTATCCCGAAGATGAGCGTCCCGCTCCACAGACGAAGCCCGCACTACCGGATCGGTGGGTGGAGCGTCAGCCCCAACCAGAAACATCCGGACAGGACTGGCTGCCGCCGTTGCCACCTGCCCCTGGGACGCGTGAGCGCCGCCCCGAGTGCACGCCTCAGCGAGTGCGGCATCTGGGGGGAAATGACCTGCACAATCAGTGCGCGGACCGCGTGCCCGGGAACGTCCTTCCTGGCTGGGATGTGCTCATCAATGGGAAGCGGTTCGATGCACTCCAGGGCGGAACGCGCACGCTCTGGGAGGCCAAGACGAACGCCATCGAGAATTACAATGCTTTCGTGAGGCGGACAGAGCTTCAGAAGCAGGTAGAGGAAGGCCGACGCGAGCGAGATCTGGCTGCGGCGTGTCACTATGATTTTGTCATCGGAGTGCGTACGGAGGCACATCGGCGGATACTCAAAGAGGCGGCGCCTGACCTACAGGTCGTCGTCATGACGTGGTGCTGAGAAGACGATGATGCACGACATGCTGAGCATCAAGGTGTATGGCCCCGCGCTCAAGGGCGACGACCCGCGTCCTCTGGCGGTCGTTCGCGCCGTGGAACGTTCCTTGCCGGATCTGCGATTGGAGTGGGCCGTTGCCGAGGATCACCAGGTTCACCATGTGTCACAACGAGCGGAATGGCTTGCTCGGGCTCAGAACAGCGGCGGCTTTCCAATGCTCTGTAACAACGACGAGCATTGGCCTGTGACGGTTTTCGGCTTGGGGCTCAGCGCGAACTCAGGGCCTGGGGGCAAGGCGCTGTTCGAGGTCCAGGTGGAACTCCCCATGACCGAGCCAGTGCTCGCGGCCGCAGCGGACCTCCTGGGCGCGGTGGCGGTGAGTGCGAATGCGTTCTGGGGGCACGCGACTCCCTTCGGAGCGAGTGTGGAGATCTCCGGCCAGACGGTCCATCCGCACGAGCCAGGGTCGCCTCCGCGAGGACTGCCAGCGCTCAAGGCCCCAGCTCAGATCCATTCGCCTGAACTTCCACATCGTATCGGGTGGCTGAACTACTGGTCGGAGGCTACTTCACGCGCCATTGGCTTACCGGAGTCCGCACGTGATGTCGGATGGATCTCTCGGCCACTGGAGGGTGGGTGGCTGGTTCAGCTTACCGAGGCGCCCCTGGACTTGGAGCGGCCCGAGCACCTTGCGTCGCTCCGACATGCCTATGAGCGCTTCCCTGCGATTGGTGGGCAATCCAAGTGAGCGCGCTCATGCTAGATGTCCGACCATGAACATCGTTCGACTGTCGGTCGTTTGCGCGGGTGCGGCGTTCCTGGTGGTGGGATGTGGGGGGCGCCGGCGCAACTCCAAGGTGGACTTCTCCCAGATGGGACCGTCCATCAACGCGAAGCGCTACGCGAACCTGGAGAGGATCGCCGCCAGGGATCTCAAGTGCGATGTGGAGCTGACGCCGCAATACCTGGGTGAAAACCAGTACCAGATGATTGGCTGCAACACCGAGGGCGTCTACGAGTTGCGCTGTGTGATGGGCCAGTGCCACTGGATTCCCGATGTGAGGCTTCGCGCGGAGTTCGACCTGGGCTGTGGGAAGTCCGAGCTCCAGACGTCCAAGCTGGATCGCGTGACGACCGGCGTCGCGGGCTGTGGGAAGCGCGCGACGTACCGGCTGAGTCATGGGTACTCGTGGATCCTGAACTCGCCCGTGGCCGAGGATGCGACGCCCGCTCCAGCGCCCGCGAGCGAAGTGCCGGTGCCGACCACGCTTTGACTTGAAGCGCAGGGCCGCAGGAACCTGGGCGCTGGATCCCGGCCAGCGGCCGCTCAGTCCTTCCAGAGGATCTTCCACGGGTGCTTGCGCAGGTCGGTGACCAGGGTCTTCAGCTCATCGTAGAAGGCCGGGTCCTTCAGCAGCGCTCCGCCTGTCCCTTCGCCTGCGTCCAGCTGTCCGAGGATCCGATCCGCCTTGGTCGCGATCTGCTCCAGTTGACCCGCCGCCGCCGTGAAGCGCTGGAGGGCCAGCTTCACCTGCTGGCCGTCCTCGGGCGTCAGCGGGCCTGTCACCGCCGCCAGGCCATCCAACGTCGCTCCGGCGGACCTCGTCAGCCCGGGGAGGTCCTTTCGCATCAGCGCCGCCACGGCGGAGGCGTCGTCCAGGAGCCGGGCTCCCTTGCCGCCGGGCTGCATGGATTCCTTCGCCAACTGCGCGAGCTGCCGCAGGTCCTTCGACGCCGCCGCCAGCTCCGTGGCCAGGACCCTCACGTCGCCTTGGTTCTCCGTCAGGACCTGGTCCAGCGTCTTCGCCAGTCGCGACACGTTGGCGGCCAGGCCGGTCACGGCCTCCGGGTCCTTCTCCAGCATGTCCGACAGCAGCGTCACGAACTTGGACAGCTGCTCCGACAGCAAATCCAGACGCGGCGCATCCACGCCTCGCAACGCCTCGGTCTCCGGCAGCGGTGCGTCCGCGTTGCCAGGGTTCAACTCCAGATACGGCTCACCCAGGAGGCCCACTGTCGCCACCGTGACCCGGGCGTCCTTGCGCAGCGCGCCCCTTGCCGCGGGCTCCACGGACAGGTCCATGCGGACGGGGAGGGGGAGGCCCTTCGCGTCCCGTCGGTCCGCCAGGAGATGGATGGTGTCCACCTTGCCCACCTGGACGCCTCCCAGCTTCACCGGGGCTCCCTGCACCACATTGCCCGTGTGCCCGAAGTCCACCTCCAGCCTGGCGCCCCGGCCCAGCGTCAGCTCCCCCATCAACCAGAGCAACACCAGCACGCCCACCAGCGTCGCGAGCACCAGCGCCCCGACCTTCAACTCCAGCCGTTGCTCATCCATCCGTCGCGCCCTCCATGAACGGCGCCGTCAGCGTCCGCAGCTCCGGGGCAGGGGACTTCAGGAACCCCTCGGGGCTCCCCAGGTACGCATTGCGCCCCTTCGCCACCACCAACACCCGGTCCGCGATGTCTCTCAACTGCCGGTAGTCGTGCGACACCACCAGCGCCCCCAGGCCCAGTTCCTTCAACGACGCCAACACCGCCTCCACCTGCATCGCCGCCCTCCGGTCCAATCCCGTCGTCGGCTCGTCCAGCAGCAGGTAGCGCGGCTTGAGCACGAGCGCCCTCGCGATGGCCGCGCGCTTCTTCGCTCCCGGCCCCAGCTCCGGCGGCAGTCGGTCCGCCCACTCCTTCAGGCCCACCTTCTCCAGCGCCGTCTCCACGGCGTCCTCGGGCGCGCTCGGAGCCGCGAGGCGTACATTCTCTCGCAGCGTCCTCCAGTCCAGCAGCGCGGGGCCCTGCACCAGGTACGGCGCCCTGCGGCGGAGCGTCACCAGCGTCCGCTCCGGCTGGGTGTCCACGCGCTCACCGAACAGCGTCACCGTGCCGGCCCCTGGCTTCAACAACCCCACGGCCAGCCGGCACAGCACGCTCTTGCCGGAGCCGCTCGCTCCCGCGATGAACGTCAGCTCCCGCGTGGAGACCCGCGCGCTCAGGCCGTCCAGCACGCGGCGGCCTTGTTCGAAGGCGATCGCCACGTCCTCGAAGACCAGCGTGTCCGGACCGGTGTCACTCACAGGCGCACGAACTGGAACGCAAGCGACACCGTCAGGTCAATCAACAGGCATCCCAGGCTGGCCGCCACCACGCCGTTCGTCGTGGCCTCGCCCACCGCCTCCGCGCCGCCCCGGGCGTTCAACCCCGCCACCGCCGCCGCGAGCGGGATGTAGAGCCCGCATCCCACCACCTTCAGCCCTCCCACCAGCAGATCCCATCCATCCACGTACCTCGCGTCCATGAACGCCCGGCCGTCGATGTTCAACGCCACGCTCGCCACCAGCACCGCCGACGCCGTCGCCGCGATCGTCCCCAGCACGCACAGCAGCGGCACCCCCACCACCCCCGCCACCAGCCGGGGCGCCACCAGATCCGCGTGAGGATCCCCCGCGGACATCTCCAGCGCCTCCACCTGCTCGTTCACGCTCATCGTGGCCAGCTCCGCCGAGTGGCTGGCCCCCGCTCGCGACGCTGTCAGCAGCGCGGAGACCGCCGGGCCCAACTCGCGGATGATCATCTCGAAGTAGGCCGGGCCCAGCACCGCCACGTTGCCGATCAGCTTCTTCGCCTGCGCGTTGGCGATCATCACCAGCACCGCCCCGAAGAAGGCCATGCCCGACATCACCAGCCACACGCTGCGCCCGCCCAGCTCGTGCACCTGCGCCAGGGTTTCGCGCCACGGGATTCCGTCCCGCATGCCCGCCCGCACCGTGCGCACCAGCATCACCCCCGGCGCTCCGAAGAAGGCCAGCGCCCGCTTCATGCCAGCCACCGCGCCAGCAGCGGCGTGAGCAGGAAGTCCAACAGGAAGATGGCCGCGCAGCCCAGCACCACCGCGCTCGCCGCGGCCTCTCCCACGGCGCGGGCGCCTCCCTTCGCGCGGAGGCCCACCGCCGTGGACACCAGCGAGATGGCCAGCCCGAACGCCCCCGTCTTCACCACGCCCCCCAGGATGTCGGATGGGCTCAGCATCTGCGCGAACGTCTGGAAGAACACCCGCACCGGCAGCTCCAACGTCAGCTTCGCCGCCACCGCCTCGCACAGGATGGACACCAGGAACGTGAACGTGCTCAGCGCCAGCATGCTCAGCTCCATTGCCACCACCCGGGGCGCCACCAGCAGCGCGAACGGATCCAGGCCGATGCCTCGCAGGCCCTCGATCTGTCCGCCCACCTTCAGCGTGGCCAGCTCCGCCGCGTTCCTCGCGCCGATGCGCGCGGACATGATCAGCCCCAGGAGCAACGGGCCGAACTCCCACAGCACGCCGTAGCCCGCCGCCCAGCCCAGGAAGGCCCTCGCCCCGAAGCGCTGGACGTAGAGCGCCGCCTGCACCACCACGATGACGCCCGCCAGCGCCGCCGTCGCCAGCGCCAGGGGCAGTGACCCGTAGCCGAACTGCACCAGACCGCGCGCCAGCTCGCGCCGCTCCAGCCTGCGCAGGCCCCAGGCCGTGCGGCCCGCGACCAGGGCCAGCGCGCCCACGCCGCCCACCGCCCGCATCGCCGAGCGTCCCAGCCAGGACAGGGCGGCGGTGCTCACGGATGAAGGAACCGCGAAGTCATGCGAGGGCCTCGTCCGGCGCGCGCTCGAGCTCTGGCGCCGGAGCTCCATCGTGCACCAGTCGGCCGCCTCGCAGGTACAACCAGCGGGGCAGGGGCAGGTCCACCGGCGCTTCCGGCGCCGCCACCAGCAGCGTTCCCTGGCCGGCGACCTCCAGGAGCACCCTCGCCACCTGCCTCGCGGTGCCCGGATCCAGGCCCGCGAACGGATCATCCGCGAGCAGCACCGCCGGCCGCGCGGCGATGGCCCTCGCGAGCCCTGCGCGCTTCTTCATGCCGCCGGACAGCCGCTCCGGCAGCGTGTCCGCCGCGTCCGCCAGCCCCACCGATCGCAGCACCGCGTCCGTCCGCTCGCGCGCTGTTGCCTCCGGCACGCGACGGCGGAGCAGCGGCTGCATCACGTTCTGCCGCACCGTCAGCGAGTCGAAGAGCGCGTCCGTCTGGAACACGAAGCCGAACGACGCCTGCTGCCCGCGCCGCTCCGGCGCCGAGAGCCGGGCGACGTCCTGCCCATCCCACGTCACCCGGCCGGAGGAGGGGCGCAGGAGGCCCGCGAAGGCCTTCAGGAGCGTCGTCTTGCCCGACCCCGAGCGGCCCAGCACCAGCGCCTGCGTGCCGGGCGGGACGTGACAGTCCGTAGGCTCCAGCACCGTCCGGGCGCCGTAGCGGATGCAGAGGGCTTCGGCGCGCAGGTCCATGGCTCAGCGGCGGTAGAAGAACTGGTAGACGCCCTGGTCACCCGATGCGCCCAACTGCGTGGGCGAAGTGCCATCGAGGGCGCGCAGCGCTCTCGTTCCTGAATAGACAGTCGCCCAGTTCTTGCCGTCGAAGAACTGCACGGTGCCTCCTGAGGCAGTGGCGGTGGTCACGTAAACCGCATTCTGCCCGAAGGCTTGCACGTCAGTGAGGTCGGGCTCCGACGGCACCGAGGGCAGTCTCCGCCAGACTCCATGGTTGCGCTCCAGGACGACGCCCTTGTCGCCTACGGCATAGACGTAGTTCTCATTCACCACGCTCACGCCCCTCAGATAGATGCTGGGGAGACCCGCGGGGAGCGTCTCTTCCTCCCAGAGCCCACTGGCCGGATTGAACCGGAGCACGCGAGGCTGCGGATCCGAAACGTCAAAATCCTTCGCGCCGACCGCGAACATCCGTTCAACGCCACCGGCCGCATGGATCGCGCGGAGGTTGATACCCGTGGCCGCGCTCTGCATAGGAGCGGTTCCCGGCGTCCATTGGAAGATGTTGCCATTGCCCGCCACGGCATAGGTCGTCGGCGGGAAGCCGGCCGCGTTGAATCCGACAACCCCCGTGAAATCCACGCCGCTGCCAGCGACGGTGACCGAGGTGCAGTCCGATTGTGCCGCGGTCTTGCTGGCCAGCTTGCCCCCCGTGCCCGCCAGGATCAGCCGTCCCGCGTTGCTGACCCATGCCGCCGACCAGCTTCCAGTGCAGGTGGACCAGGTCGTCCCTCCGTCATTTTGGAGCTTCAGCACGTTGCCTTGGAGGTCGAGTCCTGCCACCCCCGCGAGCCACGCGAAATCCTGGCTGATGGCGAGGGCATTCCAGCGAGCCCGATTCACGGCCCCTGGGTCGCCCTGCCAGTTCAAGTCGCAGGTGATGCTGTCGTCCACGCGGCCATTGCAGTCATTGTCCAGGCGGTCGCACACCTCGGCTCGCCCCCTGTTCACGTACTCAGTGCTCTCATCGCAGTCGGAGAACTCCTGGACCGTGCCCCCGGGCTGCGGTCCGCAGGTCACGCCTCCGTCCGCGCCTGCCTGTCCATCTCCGTCCTCATCGAAGTAGTAGGCCGTGGGAGTGACGGCGCTGTTGCAGACGACTCCGCCATCCGTCGTGTCGCAGGCACTCACTCCGGAACACGCGAACGCGTTCTTGCAGTCTCCCCCCACGTTGAAGGCCTCATCGACCTCGCCGTTGCAGTTGTCGTCCTGTCCGTCGCAGCGGAACTCCTCCTGTCCGGGGTGCACCTGGCCGTCGTTGTCGTTGCAGTCCTTCCCGTTGCTGGCGCTGTTGAACGAAGGCGGGTGGCAGGACGCGGGCTGCGGTCCGAGGGTGCTGCTGCCGTACGTGTCGCCGTCCGCGTCGAAGTACCAGATCCGGGCCCCCCCGACCGACGTGTCGTCGTCGTTGCAGTCCGTGCCCCCCTCGTCCTGCGCGACGAACCCGTCCCCATCCGAGTCCGTGGCGCTCAGGTCCAGGGACACCGGCGTGATTCCATTCTTTGCGAGGCTCGCGGTGGTCTCATCGGTCACCACCTGGGCGCCCTCACAGTCCTGCTCCTTCGCTGCGGCCAGGAGCTTCACGCCGTGGCTCCAGCCGGCCTGGCGGAACACCGCCACGGACAGTGTGCCCGGAGGCGGATCCGAGGGGACATTCACGTTCGTCGTGGCGTACCGCGACGCGTCCGCTTGATCCGTGACGGTCAGCGTCACGCACCCCGGCCGAAATCCTTCGTAATGAATTTCGACCCTCAAGGCGGCGGTCTTGAGGTCGTCCCCCTTGGAACAGCCGGCGAGGACGCCCGCGAGTACGGCGAGCAGGAATAAACGCATGGGACACGCATTCTGGGGCGCGCCCCACACCCGGAGTGGGGCGATGTCGCCACCCGTCGGCATTTCAACCCGAGAGCCTTCTCCCTCGACCCTTAGTCCGCTCCGCGAGGCATCGTCCAGACACGCTCCGCTCATCCGCCCCGAGATGATGGCTTCCGTGTATTAGGGGCCGCTGACCGTTCAACACTGGCCCGTTCCACCGCCTGCCTTATGCCCACCGTCCGCCGTGTCCTCCTCGCCGCGCCCCTGGGTGCCTGCCTCTGCGCGCTGGCCCCGGACGCGCTCGCCCAGACGCCGCCGGCCGCGTCCCCGTCCGCCGAAGCTCCCGCCAGCGCCTATCCCAAGCCTCCGAAGCCGGACGCCAACGCCGCGCCGCTCACGCTGGAGCGCGCCGTGGAGCTCGCCTCCCAGCACAACGAGGCCGTGCTCGCCGCGGGACAGAGCGCCGAGGCCGCCCAGGCCCGCGTCGCCCGCGCCCGCGCCTTCTTCCTGCCCACCCTGACGGCTACCGGCACCTACACTCGCCGCCTGCGTGAGTCCACGCGCGAGGTGGGCGGACAGACCGTCGTGCTCCAGAAGTTCAACGCCCTGGGCGCCGTCTTCTCCGGCCGGGTCGCCCTCTTCGACGCGCGCGGCTTCCCGCTCTACAAGGCCGCGAAGCTGGAGAGCGAGGCGTCCAAGCTGGACGCCGTGGAGACGCGCCGCCAGGTGGCCTTCAGCGCCGCCAACGCCTTCCTCGTCACCCTGGCCAACCAGCAGGTGTACCAGGCCGCCGAGCAGCGCCTGGCCTTCGCGAAGCAGAGCCTGGCGGACGCGCAGGCCCGCGCCAGCGCGGGGCTCGCCAGTACCAACGACGTCACCCGCGCGGAGCTGGAGGTGGCCACCGCCGAGTCCAACCTCGCGGCCGCCCTGGGCACCGCGGAGACGAGCCGCCTGGAGCTGAGCTACCTCCTGGTGGATCCGGTGGCCGGGGAGCTGGCGCCGCCGGAGCCGCTGCTCACGGACGCCGCGCGGCCCACGCCGCCCCTGGAGCTGCTCACGCAGGGCGCCACGGACCGGCGGCCGGACATCCTCTCCGCGCGCCTGCGCGTGCGCTCGCTGCGGGAGAACGCGAAGGAGCCCCTGGCGCGCCTGCTGCCGTCCCTGGGGGCGAGCGCCCAGTACCGGCTCACCAACGAGGCGGGCCTCAACGGCAACGTGGGCGACGGCTTCCTCGCGCTGGATCTCACCTGGACGCTCTTCGATGGCGGCACCCGCTACGCGGAGCGTGACGAGCGCGTGGCCAACGCCAACGTCGCGGAGCTGAACACCCAGGCCGCCGCCCGCCGCGTGCCGGTGGACATCGAGCAGGCGCGGGTGAACCTGGAGACGGCCCGGGCCGCGCTCGCGCAGAGCGAGCAGGCGGCGAAGGCGGCGCGCAAGAACGCCGCGGAAACGGGCATCCTCTACCGCCAGGGGCTGTCCACCGCGCTCACCCTGGCGGACGCGTCGCTCAGCCTCTTCGAGGCGGAGGTGGCGCTGGCGCAGAACCGCTACGGGCTGGGGGTGGCGCTGTTGGGGCTGAGGGCCGCTGTCGGACTGAATCCACTCGGGAAGGAACCGTGAAGGCAATGCAACGCACCGGAGTGCTGGCCCTCTCGCTGGCCATGCTGGCCCTGGCCCCTGGCTGCAAGAAGGAAGCGACCGCGCAGGGCGGCAAGGGCGCGGGACGGGGCCCCACCCAGTTCCCCGTGGAGGTCGCGCCCGTGGAGGCGCGCGACGTGGAATACGCCGTCAGCGCCGTGGGCGCGGTGGAGGCCTTCGAGAGCGTGCAGATCACCGCGCGCGTCCCGGGCGCCCTGGAGCGCGTGGCCTTCGCGGAAGGTCAGGTCGTGAAGAAGGGCGAGGTGCTCGCGGAGATCGAGCCCGCGCGCTACGCCATCGCCGTGCGCGCCGCGGAGGCCGCGCTGCAGAAGGCCCAGGCCGCGCTGGTGGAGGCGAAGGCCGGCGCCGAGCGCCGCGCGCAGGTCAACGCGCAGAGCCCGGGCCTCCTGCCCGCCGAGCAGCTGGAGACGTACCAGGCCCGCTTCGCCACCGCCCAGGCGGACGTGTCGGCCGCGAAGGCGGCCCTGGAGCAGGCGCAGCTCAACCAGCGCGACGCCTACGTGCGCGCCCCCATGGACGGCGTCCTCCAGACGCGCACCGTGCAGACGGGCCAGTACGTGCAGCCGGGCGTGGTGCTGGCCACGCTGCTGCGCCGCGACCCGCTGCTGCTGCGCTTCAACGTGCCCGCGGCGGACGTGGCCCGCATCCAGCCGGGCATGCCCGCGCGCTTCACGGTGCGCTCGGACGGCGGGACGTACGAGGCGAAGATCACCTATGTGTCCGCGAGCGCGGACGCGCAGAGCCGCATGGTGACGGTGACCGCGGAGGTCACGGGCGAGGCCGCGCAGAAGCTGCGCCCGGGCGCCTTCGCCACGGTGAGCGTGCCGGTGGAGTCGCGCGGGGGCAGCCCGGTGATTCCGCAGACGGCCATCCGCCCCAGCGAGCGCGGCTTCCTGGCCTTCGTGGTGACGGACAACAAGGCGCGCGAGCGCATCCTGGAGCTGGGCCTGCGCACGCCGGACGGGCGGGTGGAGGTGAAGGAGGGCCTCAAGCCCGGTGAGGTCCTGGTGGTGCGCGGCGCGGAGGCCCTGCGCGACGGCGTGGCCGTGCGCGTGGAGCAGGAGCGCCCGAAGCCGAAGGTGGTGGGCGAGCAGCCCCCGGCCGAGGCCCGCAGCGGCGCGAGCACGGGCACGGAGGGCCGGCCATGAGCATCACCGACGTCTGTATCAAGAAGCCGGTGTTCGCCTGGATGATCATGGCGGCGACCATCATCTTCGGACTGGTGGCGGCCCAGCGCATCGGCATCAGCCAGTTCCCGGACGTCGACTTCCCCACCATCAACATCTCCGTGACGTGGGAGGGCGCGAACCCGGAGGCGGTGGAGTCGGACGTCGTCGAGTTCATCGAGGAGGCCGTCACGCAGGTGGAGGGCGTCAAGAGCATCACGTCCTCCGCCCGCCAGGGCAGCGCCAACATCACGGTGGAGCTGGACCTGTCGCGCAACGTGGACCTGGCGCTCCAGGACGTGCAGACCAAGGTGAGCCAGGCGCAGCGCCGGCTGCCCCTGGACATCGACCCGCCCGTCGTCTCCAAGTCCAACCCGGAGGACCAGCCCATCATGTGGCTGGGCGTGTCCGGCCCCTTCTCCCAGCAGGTGGTGAGCGACTTCGCCCGCTACCGCGTGAAGGAGCGCCTTCAGACGGTGCCCGGCGTGGGCGAGGTCATCCTCGGCGGCCTCCTGGAGCGCAACGTCCGCATCTGGGTGGACGCGCAGAAGCTGGACGCGCACGCGCTCACCGTGACGGACCTCATCGCCGCGCTCCAGCGCGAGCACGTGGAGCTGCCCGCCGGCCGCATCGAGACCCAGGGGCGCGAGGTCAACGTGCGCTTCATGGGCGAGGCGCTGGACCTGGAGACGCTCCAGAACGTGGTGGTGCGCGAGGAGGGCGGCCGCCCGGTGTACCTGCACGACGTGGCCATCGTGGAGGACGGCTTCGAGGACGAGCGGCGCCTCGCGCGCGTGAACGGCGAGCCCGCGCAGGCCATGGGCATCAAGAAGCAGCGCGGCGCGAACGCGGTGGCCGTGGCCCAGGAGGTGCGGGCGCAGCTGGCGGAGCTCCAGAAGGAGCTGCCGGAGGGCATGAGCGCGAGCATCAACTTCGACTCGACGCAGTTCATCGAGGAGAGCGTGCACGAGATCGAGTTCGAGCTCCTGCTCGCGTGCATCCTCACCGCGTTCGTGTGCTGGGTGTTCCTGGGCTCGCTGTCCAGCACGCTCAACGTGGTGCTCGCCATCCCCATGTCGCTGCTGGGGACGGTGGCGGTCATCTACTTCCTGGGCTTCACGCTCAACACGTTCACGCTGCTGGGGCTGGCGCTCGCCGTGGGCATCGTGGTGGACGACGCCATCATGGTGCTGGAGAACATCTTCCGGCACGCGGAGGAGGGGAAGGACCGGGTGAGCGCCGCGCGCGAGGGCACCGCGGAGATCACCTTCGCGGCCCTGGCGGCGACGCTGGCGGTGGTGGCCATCTTCCTGCCCGTCGTCTTCATGAAGGGCATCATCGGCCGGTTCTTCCTCCAGTTCGGCGTCACGCTGTGCGTGGCGGTGCTCCTGTCCTACGTGGAGGCCATCACCCTGGCGCCCGCGCGCTGCGCGCAGCTGCTCAAGACGTCGCGCGAGCACCGCAGCCGCATTGGCGTGGTGGTGGACAAGGCCTTCTCCAAGCTGGAGGCGCTGTACGCGCGGGCGCTGGGCTGGGGGCTGGTGCGGCCCTGGCGCGTGCTGCTCGTCGCGGTGGCCATGCTGATCCTCAGCGCGTTCGCGTTCAAGGCGCTGCCGGGCGAGTTCGTCCCGTCGCAGGACCAGGGCCGCATGTCCGTGCGCCTCCAGACGGCGGTGGGCAGCAGCCTGGAGGAGACCAACCGCCTCTTCAAGCGCGCGGAGGCGTTCGTCGCCAGCCGTCCGGAGGTGACGCGCGTGTTCGTGGTGGTGGGCGGCGGCGGCAGCGGCTCCGCCGTGAACTCCGGCAACATGAACCTGACGCTGGTGCCGACGGATCAGCGCATGTCGCAGGCGGAGTTCGCGCAGGTGCTGCGCAAGGAGCTGAACAGCTACCCGGGCCTGCGCGCGGTGGTGCAGGACCTGTCGCAGGCGGGCTTCACCGCCCAGCGCGGCTTCCCGGTGGAGTTCAGCGTGCGCGGGTCGGACTGGGACAAGCTGGTGGAGGCGAGCCAGTCCC
Source organism: Corallococcus sp. RDP092CA (assembly GCF_041903675.1). Classification (NCBI taxonomy): domain Bacteria; kingdom Pseudomonadati; phylum Myxococcota; class Myxococcia; order Myxococcales; family Myxococcaceae; genus Corallococcus; species Corallococcus sp. RDP092CA. Next base: position 42,863 of record NZ_JAYESI010000018.1, read on the forward strand.
TGCGCGAGCAGCTCCAGGCGTCCGGCAAGGTGGTGGACCTGGACACGGACTACCAGCTGGGCCAGCCGGAGCTGCGCATCACGCCGGACCGCGCCCGCGCGGCGGACCTGGGCGTGCCCATCCAGGCGGTGGCGTCCACGGTGAACGCCCTGGTGGGCGGCGTGCGCGTGGGCAAGTACAGCAGCGGCGGGCGCCGCATCGACGTGCGCATGCGCCTGCTGGCCAGCCAGCGCTCACGGCCGGAGGACCTGGCGCTCCTGAAGGTCCGGACGGCGAGCAACACGCTGGTGCCGCTGTCGTCGCTGGTGACGCAGGAGGAGCTGCCCGCGCTACAGGCCATCACCCGGCGCGACCGCGAGCGCGCCATCAGCCTCTACGCCAACGTGGCGCCGGGGTCGAACCAGGAGGAGGCGCTGGCCACGGTGGAGGCGCTGGGCAAGGACCTGCCCGGCGGCATCCGCGTGGTGGCGGGCGGCGCCAGCGTGGCGTTCCGCGAGTCCATGAGCAGCCTCATCTTCGCGCTCTTCCTGGGCATCGCCGTCGCGTACATGGTGCTGGGCGCGCAGTTCAACTCGTTCCTGCACCCGGTGACGGTGCTCACGATCCTGCCCCTGTCGGTGGCGGGCGCGTCGTTCGCGCTGCTCGTCACGGGCAACACGCTGAACATCTTCAGCATGATCGGCCTGCTGCTCCTGATGGGCATCGTGAAGAAGAACTCCATCATCCTGGTGGACTACGCGCTCCAGCAGCGCGAGCAGGGCGCGGACGCGATGCAGGCGATGCTGCGCGCGGGCCCCGTGCGCCTGCGTCCCATCCTGATGACGTCCACCGCGACGATGATGTCCGCGGTGCCGGCGGCGCTGGCGCTGGGCGCGGGCAGCGAGACGCGCGCGCCCATGTCCATCGCGGTGCTGGGCGGCCTGTCCGTGTCCACCGTGCTCAGCCTGCTCGTGGTGCCCGCGTTCTACGTGGTCGCGGACCGCATCAAGACGCGGCTGGGCAACCGGCTGCGCAAGGGCAAGGGAGACGACGGCCCGCAGGTCGTCCACGAGGAGCCCCGGCCGGTGCCGCACGGGTAGGGGCCGGGCGCGGTGACGCCCGACACGCCCGGACGCCCGCGCATGAGCGCCCAGGGGCCCTTCCAGCTCGTGCGGGCGACGGCCCGGCCGCCCGCGCGCCTCCTGCCTCTCCCGGACGATGCAGGCGCCCTGGCGCGTGCGCAGCGTCTTTCCGGACACGGGCCCTTTGGGGCCTCGCACCTTCGGAGACGCGCCATGGCCACACCTGTTCCTCCCGACACCCACGCCGTGCCCGTCAAGGAGCGCGACGAGTCACTCGAGCTCCAGCCGTTCCTGGATGAAATCCAGAGCGACGCGGTCATGCACAGCCAGGGCCTGGAGGCCCGGGAGGCCGCGAGCGCGGTGTTCTGCTCGCTCGCCCGGCGCCTGTCGGACGGAGAGGACGTGAAGCTCTTCCGCTCGCTGCGCGGCGGCATTGGCGCCATCCTGGGCGCCTGCTCGGTACACCGGGGGCCGTCGCGCGCGAAGCGCATCGGCCGCGATGAGTTCATCACCGACGTGGCGGATCACCTGGACATCAAGCCGGATCAGGCCTTTCGCGTCGTCACCGCGGTGTTCACCGCCGTGCGCGACCGCATCCCCGAGGACGAGGTCGCCGCCGTGGCGTCACAGCTGCCCGCGGAGCTGGGCGACCTCTTCCGCAGACCGGTCTGACCCCGGTCCCGCCCGGAGGCTCCGCGTGCGCTCAGCGACGCGCCGCCTCCGCGCCGGAGCTGGCGCCCACGGCAGGGGGGAGCGCCTGTGACGACAGGGCATCCCCGCCCCGTCGGAACTCCATGGCGTCGTCGTCCACGCGGCCGTAGCGCATCATCACCAGGTCGCGCACGTAGTTCTGGTACAGGCGCCACGGCGCGCGCGAGCCCTGGCGGGGCAGGGCGTCCAGCGCGCGCTGCACATACCCGGAGCTGAAGTCGAGCACCGGCTCCGGCGTCATGGCAGGGCCGCCGACGCGCGGCGTGCTCTGCGTGTAGCCGTGCTGCCTCATGTGATTGAGCAGGCGGCAGGTGTACTCCGCCACCAGATCGCACTTCAGCGTCCACGACGCGTTGGTGTACCCGAAGGCCGCGACGAGGTTGGGCACGTCGCTGAACATCATCCCCTTGTACGTCAGCGTTCGCGCCAACTGGACGGGCGCGCCGTCCACCACCAGCGACAGGCCGCTCAGGATCTTCACGTTCAGCCCGGTGGCGGTGACGATGACGTCCGCGTCCAGGTGCGCGCCCGAGCGCAGCTTCAGGCCCGTCTCGGTGAAGGACTCGATGTGGTCCGTCACCACGGAGGCGTGGCCCTCGCGGATAGCATGGAAGAGGTCGCCGTCGGGGGCGACGCACAGCCGCTCGTCCCAGGGGTTGTAGCGGGGCGCGAAGTGCGTATCGGCGTCGAAGGTCTTGCCGAGCGCGCGCCGCACCCCCAGGCGCAGCAGCCACTTCATCAGGCCCGGCCGGCTGCGCGCGAGCTTGTAGAAGAACATGCCGCGCAGGACGTTCTTCCAGCGCGCGGCCGCGTAGGCCACGCGCCGGGGGAGGACGTACCGCAACGCCTGGGCGACGCCGTCCTCGGCCGGCTGATCCGCGATGTACGTCGGCGAGCGCTGTAGCATCGTGACGTGCGCGGCGCGCCCGGCCATCGCGGGGACCAGCGTCACCGCCGTCGCGCCGCTGCCGATGACGACCACGCGCTTGCCGCTGTAGTCCAGGTCCTCGGGCCAGTGCTGCGGGTGCACCACGCGGCCCTGGAAGCGCTCCGTGCCGGGCCAGGTGGGCGTGTAGCCGCTCGCGTAGTCGTAGTAGCCGGTGCAGGCGTAGAGGAAGCCGCACGTCATGCGCGTCGGGACGCGCTCCGGGCCCACCTCCACGTCCACCGTCCAGCGCGAGTCCTCCGAGGACCACTCCGCCCGCGTCGCCCGGTGGTGGTAGCGGATGTGCCGGTCGATGCCGTACTCCGCGGCGGTCTCCTCGATGTACGCCTTGATGGACGGCCCCTCCGCGATGGCCTTGCCGCCCAGCCACGGCCGGAAGCGATAGCCCAGCGTGTACATGTCCGAGTCCGAGCGGACGCCCGGATAGCGGAACAGGTCCCACGTGCCGCCCATGGCCCCGCGCCCTTCGAGGATGGCGTAGCTGCGGGTGGGGCAGAGCGTCTGGAGATGGTACGCGGCGCCGATGCCCGACAGGCCCGCGCCGATGATCAACACCTCCACGTGCGACGGCGGCTCGGCGGGAGACGGGGGCATCACGGGACTCCTCGTGGTACAGGAAGGTACCCAGTCCGTACGTCTGTGGGTGAGAGGTAGCAGTGACGTCTGGTACGGTCAAGTACCAGCCCCAGGAGCCGCATGACGTCCCCAGCCGAGCACGCAGGTGAGGCCCCCCGGGACCGGCTCGTCGCGGGCATGGCGCAGGCCATCATCGAGGTGGGCTACGCCCGGCTGACCATCGCGGACATCGTGCGGCACGCGCGGGTGTCGAGGCGCACGTTCTACGAGCACTTCGAGGACAAGGAGGCGTGCCTGCTGGCGCTCTACGCGGCGCAGAGCGCGCGGCTGCTGGAGGAGATCCAGGCGGCCATCCAGCACGCCCCCCCCGGCGAGCTGCGGGCCAGCATCGGCGCGGCGGTCTACCTCTCCAGCCTCCAGAGCCGGCCAGGGCTCGTGCGGACGCTCCTCGTGGAGATCCTGCACGTGGGCTCGAAGGGCTTCGAGCTGCGCCGCCAGGTGATGCGGAGCTTCGCGGAGCTGATGCGGCGGGAGTTCGACGCGGCGGGCACCGGGGCCCCGCTGTCACCGGCGATCGCCATGGCGCTGGTGGGCGGCATCAACGAGCTCATCCTGGAGGCCGTGGAGGAGGAGCGCGTCGACCGGCTCTCGGAGCTGGCCGGTCCGGTCGCCGCGTTCGTCCGGGGGCTCCTGGAGGCTCGGCCTCCGGCGAAGTGAACGACCCTCCGTCCAGGGGCTCCAGGGGGAGGCCTCGCGGCACGGCCCAGGCGTGGCTCCGCTCTTCGTAGACGGAGAGCTGGGCGGGGGCGGGGAAGGCTGGGGGCGAAAGAAGCGCGGCGCGAGGAGGCATCGCATCTCGGCGTCCTCTGACTGATAGGCTGCGTCGCGGCGCTCACGGCCCTGAGCGGAGGACGCAATGCCCTGGTGGAACCCTTCCCGGAGAACCGGCGCGCAGGACGTGCGCGAGCGCTCGCCTCGCAGGTCCGCTTCCACCGCCCAAGCACTGGCGGAGCGCCTGCTCCTCTTCAGCTTCATCGCGGAGGCCGTGCGCCACGGGCTGGTGGATCCGCTCATGGAGCCGCGGCGGGCCTGAGGTCCGAGGCCCCCTTTTTTCCATCTTGCCCAGGATGTTTTCACATCCTAAGCACTCCGCGACGACCATGGCCCGAACAACGCCGTACCCGATTCGCTGCGCCGATGGCTTCGAGCTACAGGCCACGCTGCACACGCCGGAAGGGCCCGTCCGGGGCGTGGTGCTGGTGCACCCCGCCACCGCCATGCCGGAGCGAATGTATTTCGCGTTCGCTTCGCGCCTGACGGACGTCGGCTTCGCGGCGGTCACGTACAACTATCGCGGCGTGCATCCCTCGGGGGACGCGCGGAGGACGCGGGCCGGGTTCACCACGTGGATCGACCAGGACGTGGACGCGGTGACCCACTGGGCGGCGGAGCGCTACGCGGGACTGCCGGTGATGGCGGTGGGCCACAGCTTCGGGGGCCACGCCATCGGGTTGAGCCAGAGCAGCCAGCGCCTCACCGCCGCGGTGATGGTGGCGTCCCAGGCCGGGAGCCTGCGGTTCATCCGGCAGTGGCGGGAGCGGCTGCTGGTGACGATGTTCCTGAAGATCATCGGGCCGGTGTGCGCGCGGGTCCTGGGCTACATGCCCTATGTGCGACTGGGGCTCGGCGAGGACGTGCCCGCGCAGACGATGCTGGAGTGGAGCCGCTGGACGTCCTTGCCCCGCTTCTACTTCGACGATCCGCGCCTGGACGCGGTGACCCGCTTCGCCCGGCTGCGCATGCCGGTGCTGGCCATCGGGCTGGACGACGACCCGTGGGGGCCTCCCGAGGCCATCGACCTCATCAGTCAGCACCTCACGAACTGCACCGTGGAGCGCCGGCAGTTCTCCCCGGCGGACAGCGCCGGCCAGGGCATCGCGCACCTGGGCTTCTTCCGCGAGCACCACGCCGCCACGCTCTGGCCCCAGGTGGTGGACTGGCTGTGTCGCCAGGCGCTGGCGCGCGATCCGGATCAGCGCCCATGAGGCGCCGCGGCCGCCCTGGCGCGCGTCTTCGTCTTCAGGGAGCCCGTTCCACCGGTCCGTGTCAGGCACGGACCGGCGGTGCCTCGTGACGACCGCTAGTAGCGGAAGCCCAACTGGAGCGACAGGCCGGGGTACTGATCCACGGCGCCACCGGCGACGTAGGGGTCGCCCGGCTCCGGGTTGAACTTGAAGAAGTACCGGCGCAGGTCCGCCTTCAGCCGCACATCGACGATGCGGTTGAGCCGGTACGCCAGCGTCGCGCTGCCCGTGACGGCGCCCGCGGACATCCTCGGGAACCACGCGTCCGAGGACAGCTCGCCGGAGTCCAGCGGGTGCTGGTAGCCGAGGCGGAAGTTGAAGTCGAACTTCTCCGACAGCGCCGCCCGCAGGCCCAGCGTCAGGCCCGCCGTCTTGTACTCCACGTTGGGCAGGTCCAACGGCCGCTCGCCGTCCACCGCGTCGATGCGGAACGTGCTCATCCCGTACGCGCCGGTGACCTCGAAGCCGTAGCGCTGCGCCTCGCCGAAGGGCATCACGTAGCGCAGGCCCGCCGTCCACTCGCGCGCCGTCGTGGGGTAGGAGACCGCCCCCGTGGAGCCCGTGGACTTCAGCCCGAAGGACTGATCAATCGAACCCGTGATGCCCAGCCGCGCCAGCGCGCCCTGCTGGAAGGCCGCGAGCGGATAGACCGTCACGTCGCCCGCCACCTGGGGCGCGCCCGGCAGCGCCAGGCCGCCCACGTCCGTGCCCAGCGTGTACGGCCGCAGCACGCCGAACACGTCATCCTTGTAGCGCAGCGACCGGCCGAACAGCTTGAAGCCCAGCGCGCCCTCCACGATGGGCGCCGAGGTGGCCCCGGCTTGCGCGAGGGCCGGCGCCTCCTCCGGCTTCCGCGGCTTCGTCGCCTTGGGCTCGGCGGCCACCGGCTTGCGGACGGGCTCCGCGTCCGGCGCCTTCGCCGGGGCCGGCGTCTCCGCGAGGGGCTTCGCGGGCGTCACCGACGGCTCCGGCTCCACCGGCGCGGCGGGCTGCACCGGGGCCGGGGCCGCCTCCGGCGCGCGGGACTTCAGCAGGCCGCGCTCCAGCGCCGTCCACTGCCGCTTCACCGCCGCGGGCACCGCCTTCGCCGTGGCGGGCTTCGCGGCGGCGGGCGAGGCCAGCGCCTTGCCGTCCTTGCCGTTGCGCACCGTGATGCGCACCTGCGGCTTCTTGCCCACGGTGGACGTGTCCGCCACCACCACCGCGTTCAGGCCCAGCTCGCTCGCCACGGCGGCGGCGCCAGCGGGCTGCCTCGGGTCCACGTCCAGGCGCGATGCGGCGGCGCGCACCGCGGACTCCGGGACGACCTCGTAGCGGGCCGGACGGCGGTTGAGCTCCGCCTCCAGCACGTCGCGCGCGGCGTCCGCGTGCGGCCCGGAGGCGAGCACCGCCACGCGGCGCGTCTCCGCCACCTTCGAGGCCTTGGCCTTCCTCGTCGTGGACGTCGACGCCTTCTTCGGCGCGGCGTACGCGGTGGGAGCGAACAGCAGGGCCGCGCCCAGCAGGGCGGCGGCGGAGGCGTATCGGGTGCGCGTCATCACGGGTTGCTCGGCTTTCCGGCGACGAGCCACTCGGTGAGGCAGGCCGTGTCCGCGGCGCTCAGCGAGCTGCCCAGCGGCATCTGCGCGCCACAGCCCGGGGACGTCGTCAGCTTCTTCAGGAAGAACGACTGGGACGGGTTGGCGCTGTCCGCCAGCGGCGCCGCGTCGCACGTCGCGTTGGTGGTGTAGAGCCGCCCGGGGAGGCCGGACGCCTGGAGGTCCAGGTTCCCGCCCGCGGCCTTGTTCTCCGTGGAGTGACACGTGAAGCACTGCGCCTGGATGATGCTGGACGCGGTGGTGCCCGGCGCGCAGGAGCTGGTGTTGCCTCCGGTGAAGCGCTCGGGGTCATCAAGCCCGCCAGCACAGCCGGCGGTGGTGGCGAGGAGCGCGGCCGCGACCAGCGTGGCGCGCGACGGACGACGGGCGGCGGATGGGTTCGCGAACAAGTCGAGCACGGGGGCAAGAGGGGAGCGACAAGCCCCGCAGGATACCCGGCCCGCGCGGGACTGTGCACCCTTCAACGGATCCGTTCGCGCTCACGTGACACGCGCTCCCTTCTCCGCTTGCCCTCCCCTGGGTGCGAGGGGGTCACACCTACCTCGCCCCGAGCGCCGGCGGGTCCCCGGCTACCTGTTGCGCTTCTTGAGGAAGCGCGTCACCCGGAGCTTCCCGAAGCGGCCGCCGAACAGGTACCAGGTGAGCACCGCGCCGAAGAGGGCCGCGGCGAGCGCGATGCCCACGATGCCCAGCACCGGCACGTTCCCGTACATGGGCGGCCGGGGCGCGAAGGCGATGAAGGCGCCCACGATGAAGCCGCACGCGCACAGGCCCAGGAAGGCGATGACGGCCACGCTGCGCAGGTTCTCGTTGAGCTTGTCGAACTGCTCCGCGCGCACCGTGACGCTGAACTTGCCCGTCTCCAGGTCCATCAGGATCTGCGACAGCTGCGTGGGCAGGTCCTGCGCCATGGACTGGAAGCGCAGCAGCGTGCGCATCAGGCCGCCCTGGAGCTGCGTGGGGTCATACCGGCCCGCCATCAGCTCCTTCGCGTACGGCAGCGCGACCTCCAGGATGTTCAGCTCCGGGTAGAGCCCGCGCAGCATGCCCTCCGTGGAGATGGAGGCGCGCGACAGGAGCGCGTACTCCTTGGGGATGCGGATGCGGTACTTCACCGCCAGGTCCAGCAGGTCGCGCAGGAGCGTGCGCGCGTCCACCTGGCCCAGCGTGGTGGGCAGGTGCTGGCCGAGGATGGACTCGATGTCGTTGCGGAAGCCCATCAGGTTGGCGCGCGAGTCCGGCACGCCCACGCGGTAGAGGATGCGCGCCACGGAGTCGCTGTCCTTCAGCGCCACCGCCAGGCACAGCATCACCAGCGTCTCCTGCATGGGGCGGGTGAGCCGGCCCACCACGCCGAAGTCCAGCAGCGCCAGCCGGTTGCCCTCCATGAGCAGCACGTTGCCGGGGTGCGGGTCGCCGTGGAACAGGCCGTCGTCGAAGAGCTGGCGGAAGCTGGCCTCCAGGATGTGCTGGGCCACCTGCTTGCGGTCCGCCTCCGCCAGGGTCGCGGGGTTGATCTTCTCCCCGCGGATGAACTCCATGGTGAGCACGGTGCGGCTGGAGAGCGCCGCGTGCACGCGCGGAATCTTCAGGTACGGGCGGTCCTTGTGGTTCTCCAGGAACGCGCGGATGTTGGTGGCCTCGTTGATGAAGTCCAGCTCCTCGTGGATGGCGCGGTCGAACTCGTCCACGATGCCGGAGGGCGTGTAGATGCCCGTCTCCTCCACCACGGCCTCCAGCAGGCGCGCCAGCGAGCGCAGCACGCCCAGGTCCGCGTCGATGCGCTGGGCGATGCCGGGGCGCTGCACCTTGATGACGACCTCCTCGCCGTCCAGCGTCACCGCGCGGTGCACCTGCGCGATGGACGCGGCGGCGAGCGGCTCCGGATCCACCTGGGCGAACAGCTCCTGCACGTCCTTGCCCAGGGCCTCGCGGATCTGCGCGTGGATGGCCTCCAGGGGGATGGCCTCCACGTCGTCCTGGAGCGTGGCCAGCTCGTCCACGAACTCGGCGGGCAGGAGGTCCGCGCGGGTGGAGAGCACCTGGCCCAGCTTGATGAACGTGGGGCCCAGCTCCGACAGGAAGAGGCGGAAGCGGCGCGCGGTGGACTCGCGGCGGGCCTCCTCGGAGACCTCCACCTTCTCCTTGCGGCCGCCCAGCAGGCGCCAGACGCCGGCGCGGTCGGTCACCTCGCCGAAGCCGTGGCGGGCGGCGATGAGGGCGATCTGCCGGATGCGGTTGAGGTCCTGGAGATTCATGGCGAGGCCTGTGGGGCAGCCTGCGGCGGACGGGCCACGTAGCGCAAGAGGACGTAGCCCACGACGGCGGACAGCAGCGAGCCCGTCAGGATGCCCAGCTTGGCCTCCGCCAACAGGGCCGGCTGGTGCGCGAAGGCCAGCCCGGCCACGAAGAGGGCCACCGTGAAGCCGATGCCGGCCACCACCGCCACCCCGTGCAGCTGGGCGACGCTGCCGCCCGTGGGCAGCGGGGACACGCCCGCCTTCACCGCCGCCCAGGTGAACAGGAAGATGCCCAGCTGCTTGCCCACGAAGAGGCCCACGATGATGCCCAGCGGCAGGGGCTTGAGCAGGTCGGAGCGCGACATGGCGGACACGTCCACGCCGGAGTTGGCCAGCGCGAACAGCGGCACGATGCCGTAGGCCACGTAGCCGTGCCACAGGTGCACGAAGCGGTTGAGCGGCGGCTCGATGTCCTCCAGCGCCTCCTCGATGTGGAGCAGCTGCGCGCCCCGCGCGCCCTCGTCGTCCGGCTGGGACACGAGCCCCCGGATGTACTCCGCCAGCTCCTCCAGCACCTCGCGCCCCGGGCGGGTGGGCAGCGCGGGGATGGCCAGGCCCAGCACCACGCCGGACAGCGTGGCGTGGATGCCGCCGTGGTGCATGGCGTACCAGAGCGCCGCGCCCACGGCGGCGTAGGCCAGGCCGCTGCGCACGTAGAAGCGGTTGAGCCCCCAGAGCGCCGCCACGAGCCCCGCCGCCACCGCCAGCCACTCCACGTGCACGCCCGTGCCGTAGAACAGCGCGATGACGAGGATGCCGCCGATGTCGTCGAAGATGGCGAGCGCGGTGAGGAATACCACCAGCCCCTGGCTCACGCGCGCCTTCACCAGCGTGAGGCAGCCGATGGCGAAGGCGATGTCCGTGGCCATGGGGATGGCCCAGCCTCCCTCCGCGGGCGTGCCCCGAGTGAAGAAGAAGTAGAGCCCCGCGGGGACCACCATGCCGCCCAGCGCGGCGATGAGCGGCAGCACCGCCCGGGAGAGGGTGCGCAGCTCGCCCGCGGCCAGCTCGCGCTTGATCTCCATCCCCACGAGGAAGAAGAAGAGCGTCATCAGGCCGTCGTTGATGAGCTCGCGGAAGGTGAAGGGGCCGCCGTGGCCCGCCACCTCCAGGCGCAGGGGCGCGTCGAAGACGGCGGCATAGGTGGCGCCCCAGGGGGAGTTGGCCCAGGCGAGCGCGGCCACCGCGCAGAGCGCCAGGAGGATGCCGCTGCTGGCCTCCAGCCGGAAGAACGCCTGCACGGGGGCCAGGGCCACCTTGAACAGGGCGGGGACGAGGGGACGGGTCGTCGTCGGGGGAGAGGTCGCCATGTCGCCGGGCAGCCTGCCGGGGGGCCCGGGGCCTGCAAACCGTTTTCGGTCGCGGGCCCGCCGAAATGTCGGACGAGGGTGGTAGGCATACGCGCCAGGTAGGGGCGCCGGTCCGTTGATCCGGAGGTAAGGCCGTGAGAGAAGGTCGGGGATGGCGGTGACGCAGCAGACGAAGACAGGCAAGGCGGCGGCCGGGGTGCTGCCCGAAGAGGACACGACTCCGGACGTCGGCGCGGGTGAGGCCCCCGCGGGAGCGCGGGAGATCGCCTCGCTGACCCCGATGATGCGCCAGTACCTGGAGGTGAAGGCGCTCCATCCGGACACGGTGCTCTTCTTCCGGCTGGGTGACTTCTACGAGATGTTCTTCGAGGACGCGGTGAAGGCCTCGGAGCTGCTCCAGATCACCCTCACGGCGCGGGCCAAGGGCGCGGACAAGATCCCCATGTGCGGGGTGCCGTACCACTCCTCGCGCCGGTACATCGCGAAGCTGGTGGAGCACGGCCTCAAGGTCGCCATCTGCGAGCAGGTGACGGAGCCGGGCGCGGGGCCGGGCATCGTGCAGCGGGAGGTGACGCGGGTCATCACGCCCGGCATGGTGCTGGACGACGAGGTGCTGGAGCCGCAGGCCAGCAACTTCCTCGCGGCCGTGTGCTGGGGGGAGGCGGGCTTCGGCGCGGCGCTGCTGGAGGCGTCCACCGGCGAGTTCTACACCTTCGAGGCGCAGGGCCTGTCGGAGCTGGTGGAGGGCCTGTCGCGCGTGGAGCCGCGCGAGCTGCTGGTGCCCCAGGGGATGCGGGAGGCGCCGGAGGTGGTGCAGGTGTGCCAGCGGCTGTCGCGCGCGCCGGCCGTGGCGGAGGGCGAGGGCGCGGCCTTCGAGCACACCCGGGCCGCCGCGTTCCTGCGCTCGCACTTCAACGTGCAGTCGCTGTCCGCGTTCGGGCTGGACGGCTCGCCGCTGGCCACCGGGGCGGCCGGGGCCGCGCTGCGCTACCTCAAGGACACGCAGAAGACGCCCGCGGCGCACGTGGACCGGCTGTCGCGCCAGGAGCGCGCGGGCTGCCTGGTGATGGACGAGTCCTCGCGGGGCAACCTGGAGGTGCTCAAGAGCCTGCGCGACGGCGGGCGCAAGGGGTCGCTGCTGGGCGTGCTGGACCGGACGGCCACGGGCCCGGGCGCGCGAAAGCTGGCGCGCTGGCTGTCCGCGCCGCTGTGCTCGCTGCCGGAGATCGAGGCGCGGCTGGACGCGGTGGAGGAGCTGTCCGGCAAGAGCGTGTGGCGCGAGGAGCTGGTGGCCACGCTCAAGGAGGTGGGCGACCTGGAGCGGCTGTGCGGCCGGCTGTCGCTGGGCGCGGGCAACGCGCGGGACCTGCGCGCGCTGGGGCTGTCGCTGACGCAGCTGCCGAAGCTGGGCGCGGCGCTCGCGCGGTGTGACGCGGCGCTGCTCAAGTCGCTGGCCGGGCCGCTGGGCGCGCTGCCGGAGCTGGCGGACCTGCTGATGCGCGCGGTGACGGACGAGCCGCCGGTGGTCATCCGCGAGGGCGGCTTCATCCGGCCGGGCTTCCACGCGGAGCTGGACGACCTGGTGGCGCTGTCCACGTCCGGCAAGGACTACCTGCTCAAGCTGGAGCAGCGGGAGAAGGACCGCACGGGCATCTCCTCGCTGAAGATCCGCTACAACAAGGTGTTCGGCTACTACCTGGAGGTGACGAAGGCGAACCTCCACGCGGTGCCCAGGGACTACATCCGCAAGCAGACCACGGTGGGCGCGGAGCGCTTCGTCACCGAGGAGCTGAAGGAGTACGAGGAGAAGGTCCTCACCGCCGAGGAGCGCCGGGTGGTGCTGGAGCTCCAGCTGTTCGAGGAGCTGCGCGCGAAGGTGATCGCCGCGGCGCCGGCCATCCGCTCCGCGGCGGAGGCGGTGGCCACGGCGGACGCGCTGGTGTCGTTCGCGCGGTGCGCGGCGGAGTACGGCTACACGCGGCCTCAGGTGGACGCGGGCGAGGGGCTGACCATCACCGGCGGCCGGCACCCGGTGGTGGAGCGGATGCTGGGCTCGGGCGAGTCCTTCGTCCCCAACGACGTGCGGCTGGATCCGGAGGACGCGCAGCTCCTGGTCATCACCGGCCCGAACATGGCGGGCAAGAGCACGGTGATGCGGCAGGTGGCGCTGACGGCGCTGATGGCGCAGGCGGGCTCGTTCGTGCCGGCGAAGGCGGCGCGCATCGGCCTGTGCGACCGCATCTTCACGCGCGTGGGCGCGGCGGACAACCTGGCGCGCGGGCAGTCCACGTTCATGGTGGAGATGACGGAGACGAGCCACATCCTCCACCACGCCACGAAGAAGAGCCTGGTCATCCTGGATGAGATTGGCCGTGGCACGTCCACGTTCGACGGCCTCTCCATCGCGTGGGCGGTCGCGGAGCACCTCCACGACCAGGTGGGGGCGCGGGCGCTCTTCGCCACGCACTACCACGAGCTGGTGGACCTGGCGCGCGAGCGGCCGCGGGTGAAGAACCTGTGCATCGCGGTGAAGGAGCAGGGCGGCAAGGTCATCTTCCTGCGCAAGCTGGTGCCCGGCGGGGCCAGCCGCTCCTACGGCATCGAGGTCGCGAAGCTCGCGGGCCTGCCGCCGGAGGTGGTGGCGCGCGCGCGGGAGCTGCTCCAGAACCTGGAGTCCGGCGAGCTGGACGACGCGGGCCGTCCCCGCGTGGCGGTGCGCTCCACGAAGCGCGTCGCCACGAACGCGGGGCAGCTGGGCTTGTTCGGGGGCCCCGCGCCTGCGCCGGCCGCGGTGGCTGCGCCGCCCGTGCCTCCCGCGCACGCGGAGGTGCTGGAGGCGCTCAAGGGTGTGGCCATCGACCGGATGACGCCGCTGGACGCGCTCAACCTGCTGGCGAAGCTGAAGCAGACCTTGGGTTGAGCTGCAGGCACGCCCGGTTCGTGCGGGGGGGAGCATTGTCGTCCTGATCGACCAGGCAGGTCATGAGCTGCGAGCGCGTGCCGTCAGCCCTGCGCCGGTTCAGGGCGGGTGCGGCTGCCCCAGGCACGAATGGAGCGCGGGCCCCGGGCGTGAAGTAGGCTTCACGCCCGCCATGCAGCTCGCCATCCCCCACGCCCCCCGCCGCGTCCGCCTCGCCCAGGTGCCCGGGGCGGTGGCGCGGCTGGTGCGCGGGGTGGTGCTGGGCCTGGGGATCATCGCCGTGCTGGGGCTGGGTGCCGGCTACGTCGGGCGCTACTTCGTGGAGGAACAGCGCTTCACGGCCCATGCGGAGCTGGTGGACGCGGTGGTGGGCGCAAGCCACGCGCCTCCTCCCCATCAACGCGAGGACGCGGAGGGCACGCTGGACGTCCTCTACACGTTCGGTGATGAGGAACACTCCGTGTCTGGAGTCCGCACGGCCGCGGACTTCGCGGCGGGCCTGGGCCACGGCGCCCGGGTGCAACTGCTGGTGGATCCGTCCCAGCCGGGGCGCCCTCGCGAGGCGACCTACGCCCGGGCCCGGGCGGCCCGCGTGGGGCTGCTGCCCTGGGGCCTCGGTCTGGGCGCGCTGGTGGCGCTGGGCGGCTTCGCCTGGGAGGTGCGGCGGCTGTGGCGCCGGGAGGTCGTGCCCCTGCGCCTGGGCGCGCTGGTGTGGCTCACCCCGGACGACGGGTATCTGCCGGAAGGGAAGGGCGAGGCGGTGTTCCCCGCGCACTTCTTCCGCCAGGACGTGAAGCACGCCGTGCGCGCGCGCTGCCGCCCCCAGCGGGCCCCGGTGCGCAACGGCGGCAAGGTGCTGGCGGCCGTGGTCCCCGCCGAGCCGGGGTGGTGCCGCGTCATCGACGAGGAGCTGGCGCGGACGCTGGGCTGGGTGCGCTGACAGACGGACAGGTGGGGTTGAAAAGTTGCTGCCCCCCGGAGGCCGTGTGACACACGCCTGTAGCTGCAACGTCCGGAGGCTTCCATGCGCTTTCGCTTCTCCCTCTTCGTGCTGCCCGTGCTGCTCCTCACGGCCCCGAGCGCCGTCGGGGCCGGCAAGCGCAACGAAGCGGAGGAGGCGTACCAGCAGGCCCGCCGCGCCTACTACGCGCTGAAGGACGACGCGGCCCGCCGCAAGCTGCGCCACCACTGGCTCAACGTGGCGCACCGCTTCGAGTCCGTCGCCACGCGCTTCCCCAAGAGCGAGCGCGCCCCCGACGCCCTCTTCACCGCGGGCGACCTCCTCCAGGAGCTGAGCCGCATCTCCTTCGTGGACGAGGACCTCCAGGCCGCCATCGCGGACTACTCGAAGCTCGTGGAGGCGCACCCGAAGCACCGGCTCGCGGACGACGCGGCGCTCGCGCTGGCGCGCATCCACGTCAACCGCCTGGACAAGCCGGAGGCGGCCCGGAAGATCCTCAACGACTCGCTGGCCGCGAACCCCAAGGGCGACCAGGTCAAGGAGCTCAAGTCGCTGCTGGCCTCGCTGCCCGCGCCCAGCAAGACGCCGCCCGCGAAGCCCTCGGTGAAGCCGCTGCCCCCGGTGGTGAAGTCCACGCCGGACGCCGCCGTCGCCGCGGCCCCCAGCTCGCAGCTGGTGGATGCGATCACCCGGCTCGCGCGCGAGCCGTCCCCCGTGCTGCCGCGCCTGGATCCGAACGTCCCGGCGTCGGGCCCTGACACCTCCGCCAGGGATGCGGCGGCGAACATCGTGGACGCGCCCACCGTCGCCGACCGGACCGGGGACGCGAAGGACGCCGCGAAGGCTCCGGAGGCGGTGGCCTCCGCGAATGGGGCGTCGCAGCCCGCGAAGCCGGAGGCCCGCGTGGAGGTCCCGACCGTGGCGTCGAAGGCTCCGGCGGTGGAGAGCACCCCGGTACCCCCGAAGCCGGCGCAGCCCGAGGCGGTGGCGTCGAAGGCGCCCCGCGCGGTGTCGCCGGCTCCGGAGGCGCCTCGCCCGGTGACGGCGCCGGTGGACGCACAGGTGGCGCAGGCCCGGCTCAAGGCGGTGGCGAAGCAGTCCCGCAACGCGGAGCTGACGCTGGCGGAGCAGCTGGGGTTGAAGGTGCGTCGCGTGGTCATTGACGCGGGCCACGGCGGCCATGACTCGGGCGCCATCGGCAAGGCGGGGACGAAGGAGAAGGACGTGGCGCTGGCCATCTCCAAGAAGGTCGCGGACGGCCTGCGGGAGAAGGGCCTGGAGGTGGTGCTCACCCGCGACGACGACACCTTCATCCGCCTGGAGGACCGCGCGAAGCTGGCCAACGAGGCGCACGGCGACCTGTTCATCTCGGTGCACTGCAACTCGGCGGCGACGCACAAGCTGCGCGGCATCGAGACGTACACGCTCAACACGTCCGCGGATCGCTACTCCATCCGGCTGGCCGCTCGCGAGAACGCGTCCTCCGAGAAGGGCATCAGCGACCTTCAGTTCATCCTCGCGGACCTGGCCACCAAGGCGAACACCGAGGAGTCCTCGCGGCTGGCGAACGCGGTGCAGCACAACCTGGTGGCGGGCCTGTCCAGCAAGTACGACGGCATCAAGGACCTGGGCCACAAGGAGGCGCTGTTCTACGTGCTCCTCGGCGCGAAGATGCCCGCCATCCTGGTGGAGACGTCCTTCCTGTCGCACGCCGAGGACGAGAAGCGCCTGGCGTCCGAGCGCTACCAGGACGAGGTGGCGAAGAACATCGTGCTCGGAGTGGAAGAGTTCCTCGGTGATCGGCGCCGCGTGGCCAAGGTAGACTGACGCCTCCGCCGTCAGTCGTCCCCATGGCCGAGCAGTCTCCTCCGTCCAGCCCCAAGCCCGCGCAGGACCCGCACGCGCCCCCGTTCCGGACGGAGGCGGACCTGCGCGCGTGGCTGAGGGCGGAGGGCCTGGAGCACCTGTCGCGCCTGAGCCTGGCGCTGCTCACCCCGCGCGTGGAGGCCGCCTGGCTGCCGCAGGTGCGCGCGGTCATCTCCCGCCGCCGGTTGGTGGAGCTGCTGGCCCAGGACACGCTCGACCGCTGGACCGCGGAGATGCTGCCCACGCCGCGCATGCGCGACCTGCTGCCCACGCTCGCCCGGCGCCACGTGGAGGACGAGCGGCAGGGCGCCATCGAGGCCCGCGCCTCCGTCGCGGAGCGCATCACGCCTCCGGCCGACCCGCGCACGCACCCGGTCCACGCGCTGCTCATGGCGTGGCGCGGTCGGGTGCCTCCGAGCATCGCGCCGCGTCCAGCGCGCGCGTTGTCGGTGGAGGCGCTGGTGGAGGAGCCGGACCTGCCGGGCTTCCGCCTCAAGGAGACGCGCAGCTCCGAGCTGCCGGTGTCCCCGCCGGGCTCGGGCTTCATCCTGCCGGAGGCCCGGCTCACGTTCAGCCCGTCCGAGGTGACGGTGGACTGCTCGTGCGGCGCGACGTTCTGCGTGCACCAACTGGCGGTGGTGGACACCGCGCTGCTCTGGCTGCGGCAGCGCTGGACGGAGGACTTCGGCGAGACGCTGGAGGAGCTGGTGCGGCCCGCGTGGGCCCGGACGCTGCGCGCGCTGGAGCGCGCGGTGGAGGAGAGTCCGGGCGGCGGTGGGGGCGTGGAGATCGCCTGGCGGCTGGACGTCATCGAGGGGTACGGCGTGGAGGTCACGCCCTACGTGCACCGGCGCACGAAGAAGGGCCAGCGCACGACGGGCGCGAAGGTCGGCCGGCGCAAGCTGCTCCAGGAGTACGGCTCGCAGCTCAGCCCTTCGGACTCGCGCATCGCCGCGCTGCTCCCCGACGGTACGGCCCCCGCGTCGCGCGCGCTGCTGTTCGAGCTGATCAGCCACCCGCGCCTGTCGCTGGAGGGCACGCAGGACATCCCCGTGCGCATCGAGCGCGCGAAGGTGGGACTGGTCGCCGAGGACCGCGGCGGCACCGTGCTGGTGAACGCGGGCGTGGACGGCACCGTGCTGCCCGCGCCGCTGCTGGAGCGCGTGCGCAAGGCGAAGCCAGAGGACGCGGTGTTCCTCTGGGACGAAGGCGCGCACGTGCTCACGGTGCTGGACGTGAGCCCGGAGGTGCGGGCGATGGCCACCGTGCTCCAGCGGCACGGCAACGCGTTTCCGCCCGAGAGCCACGGGGCGCTGCTGGAGCACCTGTCGAAGCTCTCCGTGCGCCTGCCGGTGGCCATGCCCCGCAGCGTGATGGGCGAGTCCATCGCGCCGCAGCAGCTTCCCGTCCTCCGACTGGAGGGACAGCCCGGCGGCGCGGTGCGCCTGGAGCTGCGGCTGCGCGCGCTGCCGGATGGGCCGGCGTACCTGCCCGGCGAGGGGCCTCGCGACGTGCACGTGCGGCGCGACACGCGGTCCTGCCACGCGGTGCGCGACTTCGGACGCGAGCTGGCCGCGGCCACGGCGCTCCAGGCCCGGTTGCCGTTGCAAGCGGCGGAGCCACAGGAGCTGCCGTTCTGCTTCCTCTTCCACAGCGCGCAGGGCGGGCTGGCGGTGCTGGCCGCGTGCGCGGAGCTGGAGCCCCGGCCGGAGCTGGAGTGGGTGGGCACGTCCATGCGGCTCGTGCCGAAGCGGGGCGCGGGGGACCTGAAGGTCGTCCTGGAGCGCAAGCGCGAGTGGTTCGGTGTGCTGGGGGGCCTGTCCGTGGAGGGCGAGCGGGTGGAGCTGGCGCGCCTGCTGGACGCGGCCCGGCGCAAGGAGCGCTTCGTCCAGGTGGACGCGCGCACGTGGGTGGAGATCGAGGCCGCGCTGCGCGAGCACCTGGAGCGGCTGGCGGATCACGCGTACCTGTCACGGCACGGCCTGGAGGTGGGGCCGTCCGCGGCGGAGGCGCTGGCGGGGCTGGGCACGGCGGGCGCGATCATCGACGCGGACGCGTCCTGGAAGTCCCTGGTCGAGCGCATCTTCGCGGCGAAGGAGCTGAAGCCCCGGGTGCCCGCGACGCTCAAGACGGAGCTGCGCGACTACCAGTTGGAGGGCTTCCGCTGGCTCTCGCGGCTGGCGTCGTGGAACGCGGGTGGGGTGCTCGCGGACGACATGGGCCTGGGCAAGACGGTGCAGGCGCTGGCCGTGCTGCTGGAGCGCGCGAAGCACGGCCCCGCGCTGGTGCTGGCGCCCACGTCCGTGGCCTTCAACTGGCGGGACGAGGCGAAGCGCTTCGCGCCGTCGCTCAAGGTGACCCTCTTCTCCGACGCCGAGGACCGGGGCGGCACGCTGGAGCGGCTGGGGCCGCGGGACGTGCTGGTGCTCAGCTACGGCCTGCTGGTGCGCGACATCGAGCGGCTGGCCGCGCTGCGCTTCTCCACCATCGTCTTCGACGAGGCCCAGTCCCTGAAGAACGCGGCCACGCAGCGCTTCCGCGCGGCGCGGGCGCTCCAGGGCGACTTCAAGTTCGCGCTGTCCGGCACGCCGCTGGAGAACCACCTGGGCGAGCTGTGGGCCCTCTTCGCCGTCGTGTTCCCGGGCCTGCTGGGCAGCCTGGAGGCGTTCCGCAGCCGCTTCGCCGCGCCGATTGAAAGGCAGGTGGACCCGACGGCCGCGCCCGCGCTGGCCCGGGTGCTCCAGCCCTTCCTCCTGCGCCGCACCAAGGCGCAGGTGGAGGCCCAGCTGCCGCCGCGCACGGACGTGCACGTGCCCGTCGTCCTGTCTCCGCCGGAGTGGACGCTCTACGAGGACGCGCGCCTGGCGGCCCTGTCCGACCTGGAGACGCGCAAGGCGAAGATGAGGGACCAGGAGCGCCGCATCGAGGTGCTGGCGGCGCTCACGCGGCTGCGGCTGCTCGCGTCCCATCCCCGGCTGTACGACGCGTCGTCCAAGCTGGAGTCCGCCAAGCTGGAGCGCTTCCTGGAGCTCATCCAGGAGCTGCGCGAGGAGGGCCACCGTGCACTGGTGTTCAGCCAGTTCACGTCCCACCTGGCCCTGGTCCGCGAGGTGCTGGACGCCCAGGGCATCCCCTACGAGTACCTGGACGGCCAGACGCCCGCGGGCGCCCGTGCGGAGCGCGTGCGAGCCTTCCAGGAGGGCGACGCGCCCCTGTTCCTGATCTCCCTCAAGGCGGGGGGCTTCGGCCTCAACCTGACGGCCGCCACCAGCGTCATCCACCTGGACCCGTGGTGGAACCCGGCCGTGGAGGATCAGGCCTCCGATCGCGCCCACCGCATCGGCCAGCAGCGGCCCGTCACGGTCTACCGGCTGGTGGCACGCGGGACGATCGAGGAGCAGATGCTCTCGCTCCATGAGCAGAAGCGGGCCCTGGTGGCTGGCGTGCTGGAGGGCAAGGACGCCGCCGCGCGCCTCTCCACCCAGGAGCTGCTGGGACTGCTCGCGCAACGGCTGCCAGGCATCGATGGCCTGGAGTCCGACACCACGAAGCACTGAACAGTCTTTCCGTGGTTCTTGACGGGGCCTCTCGGGCGCCTGAACGGGCACTGAACAGACTTTTAGCCATTTCCGGCACCTTCAAGCCTGAACGGTCGAGCAGGCCCGGGGGCTGATCGGCCATGCCTACATGAAACATTGATCAGGTAGGAGGGGCACGCCGTTCGCCCGTGGACACTGGAGCGGGGCACCTACATCCACCCAGCCGACCGGAAGCATCATGCCTACATGCTCTTGTTTTCAGTGGGTTGGAGCGAACCCCGTGAAGCATGTATCAATTGAATACATGTTTCATATGTTTGTGATATGTAATTAACTGTAATCAATTGCATATTGTCTATGTTTCAGTTGTGTGTCAGCGGAAAGAAGTGTCCGATCGGGCCGTTCCCGTGGCCCACGGCGAGCGGGTAGCGCAGGGCGGAGGTGACGTACTCCTTCGCCAGCCGCACGGCCTCCAGGGGCGGGGTGCCCAGCGCGAGCCTCGCGGCGATGGCCGCGGACAGCGTGCAGCCGGTGCCGTGCGTGTTCGGCGTGTCCACGGGCGCCACGGAGAGCGTCTCCATCCGCGTCCCGTCGAACCAGACATCCGTGCCCCGCAGCGCGCCCGGCATGCCGCCGCCCTTCACGAGCACCACGCGGGCGCCCAGGGCGTGGATGCGCCGGGCCGCCTCGCGCATGTCCTCCAGCGTCTCGATGTCCATGCCCGCGAGCAGCCTCGCCTCGTGGCGGTTGGGCGTGAGGATGGCGGCCAGGGGCAGCATGCGCGCGCGCAGCGCCTCCACCGCAGCGTCGTCGATGAGCCGCGAGCCCGCGCGGGACACCATCACGGGGTCCACCACGATGGGGCCCAGCGACACGCGGGAGAGCTGATCCGCCACGGCCTCGATGAGCGCGCGCTGGGCCAGCATGCCCACCTTGACCGCGTCCACGCGCATGTCCGACGCGACGGCGTCCACCTGCGCGGTGACGGCTTCGGGCGGGAGCAGGTCCACGCGGGTGACGCCTCGCGTGTTCTGCGCGGTGATGGCCGTCACGGCGCTGGTGCCGTGGACGCGGTGGAAGGAGAAGGTGCGGAGGTCGGCCTGGATGCCCGCGCCACCGCCGCTGTCCGAGCCGGCGATGGTGAGGGCGGTTGCGACAGGGAAGGGCTTCATGGGCGCGGCATCCTACCCGCGCCCCGGCTCACGCGATCCTGGAACTAGAACTGGTTCTGCCGGGCCTGGTCGAAGTCCACGCGGTGCTTCAGGTAGAGCGTGTCCAGCATGTGGTTGCTGATGGGGTTCAGGTTGCCGTCGGTGAAGCGGTGCACCACCGCGCCCTTGCCCGCGTCCTTCAGGAAGGCCAGCGGATCCACGTCGCCGCCCAGGCCCGTGAGCGTGGGCACCGGGTCCGCGTTGTTGACGTAGTGCACGTACTGCGGGCCGTCCGGGTACTTCGTGGACGCGGCGCCGAAGGTCTCCACCTGCAGGTGGCTCATCTTCGCCTCCACCTGCGCGGCGGACAGCCCGTCCTCCACGCGCAGCCGCTTCGCTACGTCGTTCAGCGCGCGCGCCGTGATGAGGCCGCCCTGGCTGTAGCCCACGAG
The DNA here is from genome assembly GCF_041903675.1 of Corallococcus sp. RDP092CA. Lineage (NCBI taxonomy): Bacteria > Pseudomonadati > Myxococcota > Myxococcia > Myxococcales > Myxococcaceae > Corallococcus > Corallococcus sp. RDP092CA. The sequence continues at coordinate 64,338 of NZ_JAYESI010000018.1, forward strand.
GTGCACGTCCCGTCCGGCCTTCAGCTCCGAGTAGAGCGTGTCCGCCAGCGTGTCCACGGCCGGGTTCTTGCCCTTGTCCAGCTTGTCCGTCACGCACTGGGCCAGGTCCTTCACCAGCCCCTCGGTGGCGTTGTGGATGCCCACCACCTTCGCGCCGGAGCTGTCCGCCAGCGCCTGCATCTCGTTCAGCTGGCCCTCCGTCGGCGTCATGATGCCGTTGACGTAGAGGATCGTCTTGTCCGGGTTCGGGTCGTTCTTCGGCGTGACGCCCGGCACGTCGCCCAGCTTCGTCGTCGACGGGAGCACCTTGCCGCCCGCGCCCACGAACATGCCGTCCTGCGCCCGGTCCGGCTTCGCGCCGCCGAAGAGGCTGGTGATCTCCCTCACCGTGGTCGCGTTGAAGACGTCCGCGCCCATCTCCAGGAAGCGGGGGATGTCCTTGATGCCGCCCACCGCCGCGTCGATGAGGCCGCCCAGCAGGTTCTTCTGCTGCGCCGGCGCCGCCTGCGTGGCGCCCGTCAGCTTCGCCGCGGAGGTGTTGGTCGCGCCCGCGCGCGACGACTCGAAGGAGGACTTCTGGAACGCGGGCGAGTGCTGCGCCGGCTTCTTCGCGAGCGGCTCCGTGGCCGGCTTCGGCGTGGAGGACGGCACGGCGAGGGAGCGGGTGCGGTCGATCGTGCTCATGGGGACCTCCAAACACCGGGGGAAAAGTGTGTTTGGGTAGGTTATCCGTGTCTTCCCAGGGAAGTTGCGTTTGTCCGCGCCATGGCCTCGCAATCCACACCGCGTGTCTGACGCATCTGGTCAATTCCAGACACGGGGGCAGGGGTGTTCAGCGCTTCACGACGTGGATGTTGAAGTCGCCGGTGCGAAGGGTGCCCCACAGGCGCAGCCACAGCGGGAGGAACGCCTCGGTGCCCCGGGCCGTGGTGATGTCACCCAGGTCGATGATGTGCTTCCAGCCGAAGCCCTCCGTGAGGAGCTGCTTCACGCGGGCCTTGGCGTCCACGTCGTTGCCGGACACGAAGACGTCGTGGTCCCCCGGCACGCGCGACGGCTCCACCATCACCTCGCAGTTCATCGTGTTGAGCGCCTTCACCACCTTGAGCGACGGGAAGGCGCGCTGGAGCTGCTCGCCCAGCGAGTCGTCCGGGGGCGTGGCGAGCACCGGCGGCATGCCCTTGGTGAAGTCGAGCGGGTTGGACACATCCACCAGCACCTTGCCGCGCAGGGCGTCCTCGCCCGCGGACTCCAGGACCTCCAGCGAGGCCGTGCCGCGCGTGCAGTTGAAGAGCAGCTCCGCGAACACGGCCGCGTCGCGGAACGTGCCCTGCGACGCGTTGCTCCCGGCCTTCTTCACCCACGCCGCGGCCTTCGCGTTGTCCGGCGTGCGCGAGCCCATGCGCACCTCGTGGCCCAGCGCCACCAGCTTGCTGCCCAGCGTCTCGCCCACCATGCCCGTACCCAGGATCGCGATCTTCATGAGGACTCCCTTTCGTGTGGGGTGAACCCTAATCGTCAACCGCATTGGCCGTGAGCACCTCCGGGTTGAACCATCGTCAACCTCCGGTTGACAATCCGTGGCATGGACCTGTTCACGGGCGTGTTGCCGTTCCTCCACGTGGCGGAGGAGCGGAGCTTCCGCAAGGCCGCGGAGCGGCTGGGCGTCACCGTGGCGGCGGTGAGCAAGGCGGTGCGCAGGCTGGAGGAGGAACTGGGCGCGAGGCTCCTGGAGCGCACCAGCCGGCAGGTGGCCCTCACCTCCGAGGGCGCCGCCTTCCTGGAGCGGGCGCGCGAGGCAGTGGCGCAGATCCGCGCCGCGCGCGAGACGGTGGCCCAGGCGCACCGCGCGCCCCGGGGGCCGCTCACGGTGTCGCTGCCGTTCATCCTGGGCCCCGTGCTGCTGCCCCGGCTGGCGCGGCTCCAGGCCCGCCACCCGCAGCTCACGCTGCACGTGCGCATGAGCGACCGGCTCAGCAAGCTGGTGGAGGAGCAGGTCGACGTGGCCATCCGCCTGGGCGGGCTGGAGGACTCCAGCCTCGTGGCGCGGCGGCTGCTCTCCACGCGGTGGATGACGCTCGCGTCGCCGGCCTACCTGGCTCGGCACGGGACGCCTGAGCACCCGTCGCGGCTGGAGCGCCACGCGTGCCTGAAGTTCGTGGATCCGCGCGGCCTCACCCGCGAGTGGCACTTCCGGACGTCACCGGGCGCCGGGCCGCAGGTGGTGCGCACGCGCGCGGCCATGGACGTGGATCACGGCCCCGCACTGCTGGACCTGGCCGCCGCCGGTGCCGGGCTCTGCCAGGTGCTGGACTTCATGAGCGACGCCCGCCTGCGCGCTGGCGCGCTGGTGGAGGTGCTGGCGGACTACGCCGCGGAAGGGCCTCCCGTCCACGCGCTGTGCCTGCCGGGGCGCCAGTCCGTGCCCCGCGTCCGCGCGCTCCTCCAGCACCTGGTGGAGGAGCTGCGCGGCGTCACGGCGTGGTGAGCGCCTCCTTCGCGCCGCCCAGGTCCCGCGCGGGCACCGCCTCGGGGGCGGAGGGCTCCACCGGCGCGTCGCTGATCTCCTTGTAGAACCGGCGGCCGAAGATGACGCCCAGCACCAGCGACACCACCATGCCCACCGCGGACACGGCGGTCATCACCGTGCGGCCCTGCGCCAGGCCACTGCCGAACTGCGCGGTGAGGAAGGTGCCCGGGATGGTGCCCAGCACCACGCCCAGCACGGAGGGCCAGAAGCGCGCGCCGCTCGCCGCGCTGGCGATCAGCATGAGGTCCGTGGGGCACAGCGGATTGAGGCAGGCCAGGAACGCGAAGTGGAAGTCATGCCGCCGCGCCGCCCTGGAGATGGCGGAGTACCTGCTGCCGCACATCCGCTGCATGGGCCGGGTGCCCAGCTTGCGAGCGACGAAGAAGAGCAGGGTGGCGGACAGGAAGCTGCCCGTTAGTGAATAGAGGGTCGCGGCGAGGGTTCCGAACATCATCCCGCCCACCGCGGTGAGCACCTGGCCCGGGAGGAGGGTCAGGGGCCGCACGGCCAGGAAGGCCACGTAGGCCAGGGGGGCGTAGTCGCCCAGGGGGAGCAACAGCTCCCGGATGGTGCGCTGATCGATGAAGTCCGGCCCCAACAGCCGGAGCATCACCAGACCGCCAATGGAGACGACCATGGGCGCCAGGATGCGCAACCAGGTCTTCAGTCCGCTGCCGCCACTCGCCAAGGAGTCCTCCCCCCACCGCCCGCGAACCCAGATGTCAGGCGTTGCGCACAAGGTGGGAACCGAGCAGGGAATCGGCAACGTGGCCTGAATTGTTGTGAACAACGAGAGCGTCCTGCCGGGCAATCACCCGTCCCGTCCGGATGCCTAGCAAGCCTGACAAGCGCGCGAAATCCTTGGGGATTATGCATGCAATGTCAGGAGAGAACGGCTGGCGGTGTACGGAGCTTGCTTGCATCGGGGCGCTTCCGTCCCAAGGTTTCAGGCAAGGGACACCAAGGCGCGGACGGGGTTGGGCAGTCACGAGAGGAGACACGGACATGACGGACAAGGACAACAAGGGAAGCATGACGGTGGCGGAGGCCGGGCGTAAGGGCGGCGAGACGGTCCGCAACGAGCGCGGTCGCGAGTTCTACGAGACCATCGGTCGCAAGGGCGGAGCCACGGTGAAGGCCGAGCGCGGCCGCTCCTTCTACGAGGAGATCGGCCGCAAGGGCGGCGAGACCGTCAAGGCCGAGCGCGGCGCCAAGTTCTACGAGGAGATCGGCAAGAAGGGCGGCGATCGCGTCAAGGCCACCCGCGGCCCGAACTTCTATGAGGAGATCGGCCGCAAGGGCGGGCAGAAGGTCAAGAAGCTGATTGAAGAGGGCAAGCGCGCCGCCCGCGCCGCCATGGAGGGGCAGGCGGGGAACGCCTCCGCGTCCGAGGGTCCCGCCGCGCCGGCTCCGGAAGAGCCCGCTCAGCCCGGTGGCAACGAGTAACGGGGGACAGGATGCGCGGTCTTCCGATATGACGGCCGCGTGTACCTGGTCATCACGTTCCTCGAACAGGTGGAGACGACCGAGCGGGCGATCCGCCGGCTCCGGGAGTTCGGCATCCCGGAACCGCTGGTCATCCGAGCGCGCAGCGCCGCCGCGGCCCTGTCCGCGGAGGTCCCGGTGTTCGCCGGCCTGCGCAGCCTCGCCCTGGGCGCGGATGAGGATCGCGTCGTGCTCGTGAGCGTGCTGCCCGCCCTCCCACAGGAGGAGCTGGATCGCATCCTCCAGCGCGTCCAGTTGGAGATGGACGCGGACGACCCGCCAATGGGGCGCCTGGTGGCCCTGCCCGTCCTGGCGGCGCCCACGCACCGGCGTTGATGACGCGCGGGGGGGCACGGGTGTAAGCACGCTCCGTGCAAGCGCTGCTCGTCTTCCTCATCGTCGCGGCGTTGTCGCTGCTCGCGTCCAGCCGGTCGCTCCTGGCTCCGGGGCGCTTCCCGGCGCTGGCGCAGCTGGCGGCCAGCGGCCTCCTGTTCCTCATCTTTGGGGCGCTGCTGGGGCCGTCGCTGTTGGGCGTGCTCACCGCGCACAACCTGGACTCGCTGCGCCCGCTGATGGCGCTGGGGCTGGGCACGGGCGGGGTGCTCCTGGGGCTCAACCTGGAGCCGCGCCTGCTGCGGCTGTTGCCCCGGCCCGTCTACGCGGCGGCGGTCGCCCACGCGGGCACGGCGTTCCTCTTCGTCGCGCTGCCCCTGTCCGTCCCGCTGCTGCTGTCCCTGGGGTTGAGGCCCCTGGTGGCGGTGGGCGCGGCGGCGCTGCTGGGCGCGGCGGCGAGCCTGTCCTCCAGCCACTTCGCGGTGCTGGGCTACCGCAACGGGCGGCTGGAGCGCGCGCGCGGCCTGGGCGTGGCGCTGCTCACGATGATGGACGACGCGGTGGGCCTGGGCGTGCTCGCGCTGGGGCTGGTCCTGGGCGCCACCGGCAACGCGGTGGAGGGGCTGGGCCTGCTGTCGCTGGCGCTGCTCCTGGGCGTGGCGTGCGGCGCGCTGCTGGCGTTCCTCACGCATTCGCTGAAGGACCTGGCGGAGCAGAGCACGGTGACGCTGGGCATGGTGGCGCTGGTGGGCGGCGCGGCGGCGTACCTGCGGCTGTCGGCGCTGCTGGCCGGCGTGGCGTGCGGCGCGACGCTGGCGCTGATCGGCGGGCGCACCGCGGAGCGGGTGGCGCGGGCGCTCTCCCGGGTCGAGCGCCCCACGTACCTGGTGCTGGTGTTCCTGGTGGGCAGCCACCTCCAGGCGCGTGACGTCGCGGCGTGGGCGCTCCTGCCCGCGTTCGTGGGGCTGCGCTTCCTGGGCAAGGTGCTGGGCGGGCGGTTCGCGCGGCGGCTCACCGCGGGCGTGTTGGACCTGCCGCCGCGCTTCGGCTACGCGCTCATCTCCCAGGGGGGCCTGGCGCTGTGCCTGGTCGCGGAGTACGTGATGCTGGTGCCCGGCTCGCTGTCGCAGCGCGTGCTGGACGTGGTGGCGGCGGGCGCCGTTGTCAACGAGATGCTCGCGCACGGGGCCTTCCGGCAGGTGCTGGCCGCGGAGCCCCGGCCCTCCGAACCCTCGCGGGACGCGCCTCCCGAGGGTGACGCGGGGGTGGCGGCATGAAGGGCTCCATCTTCCGCTTGCTGCTGCTCATGGCGCTGCTCGCGGCCATCACCCAGGCGCAGGTGGTGCGCGCGGACGCGGGCACGCCGGTGCTGCTGGCGGCGGGCGCGCTGCTGCTGTGCGGCCTGTTCGCGGGCAAGGTGGCCAAGGGCCTGGGCCTGCCGCGCCTCACCGGCTACCTGCTGGTGGGCGTGGCGGTGGGGCCCTTCGCGCTGGGCTTCATCCCCAACGCGGGGGTGAAGGGGCTGGAGCTGGTGAAGGGGCTGGCGGTGAGCCTCATCGCGCTCGTCGCCGGCACGGAGCTGCACCTGGGGCTCATCCGCCGGGTGGGCGCGCGCGTGGCGCTGCTCTGCACGGCGGTGTGCGGGGTGACGTTCGCGGTGTGCTTCGGGGCGACGTTCGCGCTCAAGCCCGTGCTGCCGTTCCTCTCCCCCATGACGGTGCCGCAGGCGCTGGCGGTGAGCGCGCTGCTGTCCACGGTGGTGGTGTCGTTCTCTCCCACGGTGACCATCGCCATCGTGCAGGAGACGTCCGCGCGCGGCCCCTTCACGGAGTTCCTGATGGCGCTGGTCATCATCGGGGACCTGTTCGTGATGGTGGCCTTCGGCCTGGCGGCGGGCATCACCCGCGCGACGTTCGGCAACGGGTTGGACGTGCCCGCGCTGGTGGGCGGGGTGGGGTGGGAGCTCGTCGGCTCGGTGGGCGTGGGGTTCCTGCTGGCGGTGGTGATGCTGCTGTACATGCGCAGCGTCAACCGCGAGCTGCCGCTGTTCCTCGTGGGGCTGTTGTTCGCGGCGGCCGAGGGGGGCTCGCGGCTGCACCTCTCGCCGGTGCTCGTCTCCCTGGCGGCGGGCGCGCTCATCGCGAACCTGGACGAGCGCGAGGGCCGGCGCATCCACCAGGCCATCAACCAGGCGGGCCTGCCGGTGTTCGCGCTCTTCTTCGCCGCGGCGGGCGCGGGGCTGCGGCTGGACTCGATGATGGCGGTGGGGCCCGCGGCGCTGCTGCTGGTGGCGCTGCGCGGCCTGGCCATCTGGAGCGCGTGCCGCAGGTTCGCGCCGGCGGAGGACCCGCGCCTCAAGCGCTACCTCTGGATGGGGCTCATCTCCCAGGCGGGCGTGACGTTCGGGCTGGCGGCGCTGGTGTCGCGCACCTTCCCGTCCTTCGGGCCGCAGGTGGAGGTGCTCCTCGTCGCGATGATCACCGTGCACGAGCTGGTGGGCCCGGTCCTCACCCGCCGCGCCCTCATGGGCAGCGGCGAAATCCGTGCGGAAGAGGCCAGCGGCGGCGCATAGTGGGGGGCACACCCCCTCACCCGGGGTGGTCTCTCCCAGGAGCCTGCCGTCATGCCCGCCGCCGTCGCTCCCATCCTCGAGGTGGACGTTGATCACCCCTCGCCGCGCCATGTCGCGCGCGCGGTGGAGATCCTGGAGAAGGGCGGCCTCATCGCCTACCCCACGGACACCTACTACGGGCTTGGCTGCGATTTGAATTCAAAGAGAGCGATTGAGCGGCTGTACCAGCTCAAGGGGCGGGACAAGAAGAAGCCGCTGTCGCTGCTGTGCCCGGACCTGTCGGACGTCGCCCGCTACGCGCACGTGAGCAACTTCGCCTACCGGGTCATGAAGGGGCTCACGCCGGGGGCCTTCACGTTCATCCTGGAGGCCACGCGCCTGGTGCCAGAGGTGATGATGACGAAGCAGAAGCAGGTGGGCCTGCGCGTGCCGGACGCGGGCCTGCCCCGCGAGCTGGCGAAGGCGCTCGGCCGCCCGCTCATCACCACCTCCGCCACCCACACGGACGGTACGGTCCTCTCCGACGCTCGGGACATCAAGGCGGCGCTGGGGCACGGGCTGGATCTCATTCTTGACGGAGGCGTCACGTTGAACGAGCCGTCCACGGTGGTTTCACTGATAGGCGATACGCTTGAAATCCTGAGGCAGGGCAAGGGTAGTCTGGAGTCCTGAAATCCTTTCCAGAGGGGGAAGCCTTGGCCGAGGGGGATCTTCCAGCAACGCCTGTCGTCGACTTACCGGAGCGGGTCCCGGGCGCGCTCGCGCTGCTCGGGCTCCTGGTGTTCCGTCCGATTGACCTGCACTACCGGCTGCGCGAGGCGGGCATCCGCTCTCCGGCGGGCCGCATCGGACAGCTGTGGCGCGAGCAGGCCGAAGGGGGCCGTGCCGCGGGGGCCTTCGTGGCGCGGATGCTGCTCCTGCTCGTGGTGCTGTCGCCGGTGCTCACCGTGGTCGCGGGGGTGGGCTTGAGGCTGATGGGCGTGCCGATGCGGGGCGTGTACCTGGTCTCCGCGGCGCTGTGCAGCGCGGTGGGGCTGGTGGTGGCGCTGGTGTCGGGGCTCGCGTCCGGGGTGCTGCTGGGCTCGCTGGCGAGCGTGTCCATGCTGGCGGCGCTGCACGCCACGGCGGGCGGCGCCTTCGGGCCGGAGTCCGGGGGCGGGGCGGCGATGACGGTGGGCCTGTGCCTGGGCATCGTGTCCGGCCTGTCCGCGGGGAGCATCGGGGGGCTGGCCAGCGGGCGCGGTCCCTCCGTGCGCAACGTGCAGGTGGCGGCCATCGCCACGAGCATGGTGCCCATGCTGGTGTGGAGCAGCGCCTCGACGGTGTCCTTCGCGGGCGCGGTGGCGGCGAGCGCGCTGGTGGCCTTCCTGATGTGCGCGTTCCGGCTGCCGTTCTACGCGCTGGAGGTGCTGGCGCAGGCGGTGGCGTACGCGGTGGAGCGCTTCACGGGGAAGCCCACGCTGCGGTGGGTGCCGGTGCGGCATCACAACCTGAGCTACCTGCCGCACCCGTTCCTGGGCCGCCACCTGGCGCTGGCGGTGCGCTCGCGGCCGGCGGAGGTGCTGGCGGTGGCGGACGCGTGCCTGCGCTCGCCGGGCAACATCCTGGTGGGCTGGCCGTGGGTGGTGGAGGCGCTGGAGCGCGCGCACGCGCAGGAGGCCTCCGCGGAGCCCCAGGCCTGAGGTGGCCGGGGGCCGTTGGTGGGGTCAGCGCTTCTCCACGGTCGTGACGACCTTCGCTCCCACCTCGTTGGGGGCGTAGGTCACCTTCACGGTGTCGCCGGCCTTGATGCCCTCCAGGGTCTTCTTGAGCGCGGGCTGCTTCGCGGTGTCGATGACGTAGTTGAGCGGCGGGCCTCCGGGCGCCGGGCTCTCCAGCACCAGGTTGACGTCGGTGATGGCCTTCACCTTGCCCTCCTTGGTCTTCGCCGCCTGGGCCAGGGCCGCGTCGCCCACGCCGCCGAGCATCAGCACCGCCATCCACATCCATGCCTGTCCGCGCATCCTCGCCGCTCCTGGTAGGGGAGGGTGCGGATGCTGGCCTCGCCCGCGGAGGAAGGCAACGACGGGGCGAGGGCGCATGCCCCCCAGCGGGCCCGGCAGCGGGCGCGGGCCGGGGAGTTGCCCCACCGCGCTTCTTCGCTACCCTCCGGTGCCATGGAAGGACTGCTCGACGCGTTCATCGCCTTCATCCGCGCGGAGCGGGGCCTGTCCGGCAAGACGGTGGACGCCTACGCGGCGGACCTCACCGTGTACTTCGAGGACCTGCGCTCGCGCGGCAAGGACGACGCGGCGCGCGTCACCCAGGAGGACGTGCTCGCGCACCTGATGACGCTGGGCAAGCGGGGCCTGGGCCGCCGCAGCCAGGCGCGCCACCTGGCCGCGCTCCGCGTCTTCCACCGCTTCCTCGTCGCGGAGCGGCTGGCGGACAAGGACCCCACCGAGGACGTGGACACGCCGAAGTCGCCCCGCAAGCTGCCCGTGTTCCTCACGCTGGAGGAGGTGGAGCAGCTGCTCGCCGCGCCCGACGAGCGCACCGTCACCGGCCTGCGGGACAAGGCCATGATCGAGGTGCTCTACGCCACCGGCCTGCGCGTGACGGAGCTGTGCACGCTGGAGATCAACAACGTGCAGCTCACGGCTGGCTACCTCGTCACCAAGGGCAAGGGCTCCAAGGAGCGCATCGTCCCCCTGGGGCGCGTGGCCATCGAGAAGGTCCAGGAGTACCTGGCCCGGTCGCGGCCGGAGCTGTTGGGCAGGCGCGAGGCGAAGGCGCTCTTCGTCACGCCGCGAGGGGAGGGCTTCACGCGGCAGGGCTTCTGGAAGCTGCTCAAGCGCTACGCGCTGAAGGCCGGCATCCTGAAGCCCTTGTCGCCGCACAAGCTGCGGCACTCGTTCGCCACGCACCTGGTGGAGCGCGGCGCGGACCTGCGCGCGGTGCAGCAGATGCTGGGCCACGCGGACCTGGCGACGACGCAGATCTACACGCACGTCAACAGCGCCCGCCTGCGCAAGGTGTATGACGAGTTCCACCCGCGCAGCGACGCCTTCAAGCCCAAGCCCCCCGCGCGCAAGCGCCCGGCCGCGACGTGATGGGGCCGCGCTCCCGCGGCGCGCCACAAACCTGACAGACGGCTGTCACGAGGCGGGCCCATCGTGGCGTCATGACCTCGAACGCTTCGCTTCCCCTGACCCTGCTGGAGCTGGCCGACCCGGGCCTGCCCGGCCTCGAGAGCTACTCCCCCTATTGCCTCAAGGTGCACCGGGCCTTGAAGTACGCGGGGCTGCCCTATGCGCGCGGCTGCGCGGACAACCCGGCCGCGCACCGCAAGCACAACCCCACCGGCCAGGTGCCGGTGTTGCGGGTGGGGGAGGAGGCAGTGCCCGACTCCACGGCCATCCTCGCCCGCATCCAGCAGCTCGCGCCGGGCCGCATCGACGCGTCGCCGGAGGCGCTGCTGTGGGAGGAGCTGGCGGACACGGCCCTCAACGGCTTCCTCGTCGCGTCGCGCTGGGCGGATGGCCGCAACTGGCCCCGGACACGCGCCGCGTTCTTCCACTTCATGCCGGCGCCGGTGCGCGCGGTGGTGCCCACGCTGATCCGGCGCAAGCAGGTGGAGAAGCTGGTGGCGCGGGACGTCTGGCGCGCGGGGCCGGAGGCGTGCTGGCGCCGCTTCGGGCTGCTGCTGGATCAGCTGGAGGCGCGGGCGCCGGAGCACGGCTTCTGGTTGAACGGCGCGCTCAGCGTGGCGGATCTCGCGCTGTTCGCGCAGCTGCACAGCCTGCGGACGCCGCTCACGCCCTGGCAGGGCGCGGAGGTGGAGCGGCGCGTGCGTCTGCGCGCGTGGCTCGAACGGGTGGACGCGGCGACCCGCGCCGCGAGCGTGCCCCTGCGCGTCGCGAGCTGAGCCGGATCGCCGAGCGGCAATGGCCGTGCCGCCAGTCCTTCCAGGCTCGACGCGACTTCGGCTGGGCCCTCAGTTCCCGCCCAGGTCCCCCAGGTTCAACCCATACGGATCCGTCGTCGTCCTCCGGGGCTCGGGCTCAGGTGTCCCGGGCGCCGCCGGGGCCACGCGGATCAGCCCCGCCGCCCGCAGCCGCTCCACCGAACGCGACGCGGCCAGCTCTCCCATGGCCGCCGTGCGCAGCGCCTGTCGGATGCTCCGGCTGCCCCTCAGCTTGGAATAGAGATACAGATCATCCGCTGTCAGGTCCGCTGGGGTGGGGCGGGGGATGGGCTCGAACACCAGCCGTCCGTCCAACGCGAACAGCGCGTCACTCAAGGCCAGCGTCAACCCCACCTCCGCCTCGCGGTACAGCGCGTGCGCCTCCGGCACCGGCCCCCGCTCCAGCACCTGCGCCGCCAGCGCCACCGCCAGGTCGTACTTGCGCGACGACAGGAACGCGCGCACCAGCGCCAGGAGCTCCGTGAACTCCGTGGACTCACCCACCGTGGGCCCCGTCGACCGGTGCGGCGCCAGCGCTCCCCTCCGGTACAGGTGCAGCACCCAGCGCGCCGCGAACAGCGGGGCCTCCCTCGCGCTCGCCAGCAGCTCGCCCAGCGTCGCGCCGCCGGCCGCCAGGTCCAGGAGCACGTCCTCCTCCTCGGAGAAGGTCTCCACCGCGAACTCGCGGAACACGCGGAACGTCGTGTCCAGGCGCGGGAAGATCTCCCGGAACTGCGCCCACTCCTGCACCCGCGCCACCGCGTCCCGGTGCAGCGTGGCCAGGGGCAGCCGCAAGCCCACCGCCCGCCCCGACAACGGCAGCCCCGGCGTGAACTCCACCTCGCCCGACTCCCAGGTGTAGCAGTCGAACAACGCCTCGCGCGCCTTGTGCTCCATCGCCTCCGTCAGCTGCGACAGCTCCACGAAGCAGCGCTGCACCAGGAACGTGCCGTAGGGCAGGTTCGCCCCCTCCGCCGCCTCGAACGCCGCCGCCGCCCGGGGCGCGTCCAGGATGCGCAGGTTCACCAGCACCTGCGCCAGGTGCTCCCTCGGATCCGTGGAGGCCACCCCCACCAGGTGCCCGTCCCGCAGGTAGAACTCCCGGCGCACCGCCCCCCGCTCCACCCGCAGCGTCCCCTCCACCCCGGGTGCCGTGAACAGGGGCGGCACCACCAACTGGAGCCGGTAGCTGGCCAGGTTTCCTGTGAACGCTTCCATCCGTGGGCGCCCTCCAAGGCAGGTCGGACATGCTGCGCCGGCCACCAGGGTAGCGGGAGACCTGAGGCCCCTCAACCCCTCGGAACTGCTGGGTTTTTCCTGCCGGGGCGCAATGTTCCAGGGACGCCGGGCGCGCGAATGTCAGGCGTTGAAAGGGCCCACCCGTCCCAACGGAAGGTTGCAGCGTGACGGCGGGTATGCGAACGAGCCGTGTCCTCCACCCGTCATTCGGAGCGCGAATCGCGATGCGGATTCTCTCAGGCGTCCAGTCGTCCGGAAGGCTGCACATCGGCAACTATTACGGGGCGCTGCGGCAATTCGTGCAGCTCCAGGACCAGGGCGAGGCCTTCTACTTCATCGCCAACTACCACGCGCTCACCACCGTCCGGGACCCCCAGCTCGCGCTGGACCTCACGCGCGACGCGGCGCTCACGTACCTGTCCCTGGGCCTGGACCCCAGGAAGGCCGTCCTCTTCCGCCAGAGCGACGTGAAGGAGGTCCTGGAGCTCAACTGGATCCTCGGCACCGTGGTGCCCCAGTCGCACCTGGAGCGCGCCCACAGCTACAAGGACAAGATCGCCCGCGGCATCAGCCCGGACTTCGGCCTCTACGCGTACCCCGTCCTGATGGCCGCGGACATCCTGCTCTACAGCGCGGATCAGGTACCCGTGGGCAAGGATCAGATCCAGCACATCGAGTTCGCGCGCGACTGGGCCGTGAAGTTCAACACCCAGTACGTCCCGGGCTACGACCCGGCGGATCCGGAAGGGAAGGAGCGGGGCCACGCGCCCGGCATCCTCAAGCTGCCCTCCGCCTTCGTGCAGGAGAACGCCGCCACGGTGCCCGGCATCGACGGACAGAAGATGTCCAAGTCCTACGGCAACACCCTGGAGCTGTTCGGCGACGAGAAGGACATCAAGAAGCGCATCATGTCCATCAAGACGGACTCCACCCCCGTGGACGCCCCCAAGCCCACCACGGACGCGCCGCTCTACGAGCTGCTCAAGCTGATGCTCCCGCCCGGCGAGTTCTCCGACGTGGACGCGTCCTGGAGGGCCGGCGGCAAGGGCTACGGCGACTTCAAGAAGAAGCTCCTGGAGGCCTTCCACGTCACCTTCGGCCCCGCCCGCCAGCGCCGGCAGGAGCTGCTCAACGACCCGGGGGAGCTGGAGCGCATCCTCGCGGACGGCGCCGAGCGCGCCCGGGCCGAAGCCACCCGCCTGATGGACCGGGTCCGCAAGGCCGTGGGAATTCCCTGAACACCTGTTCCTGTTCAAATGTTTGACCCCCCCGGGAGGCATTGCTAAGGAGGTCTGTCCCCCCGGCGCGCGCTAAAGGCCGGAAATTCGGGCCCTTTCGCATGACGAAGTTCCCATCCCCCCAGAAGGACGCCGGCCGGTGAGCGAAGGTCGCAAGCCCCCACCGCCCGACGACCTCCCACCGGACCCCGACGGGGAGGGAGTCCCGCGCACGCCTGGAGACGCGTTCCGGGTCGCGCTTCCCAACTTCGAGGGCCCCCTCGACCTGCTGCTCCACCTCATCAAGGAGCACCGGGTCGACATCTTCGACATCCCGCTGGCCCTCATCACCGCCAGGTACCTGGAGTACCTGGAGCGGATGCGGGAGCTGAACCTGGACATCGCCGGGGAGTTCCTGGTGATGGCCTCCACGCTCGCCCACCTGAAGAGCCGCATGCTCCTGCCCCGGCAGGACGCCGCCCAGGTGCCGGAAGGGGCGGACGTGCTCGCGGCGGTGGAGGAGGCGCAGGACCCGCGCGCGGAGCTGGTGCGCCGGCTGCTGGAGTACCAGAAGTACAAGGAGGCCGCGGAGCACCTGGCTAGGCAGGACATCCTGGACCGGGACGTGTTCGCCCGGAAGGTGCCCGTGGAGGCGGTCCCCATCCCCGAGGACGAGGTGGGCCTCCAGGAGATCTCCGTCCTCAAGCTGGTGGAGGCGCTCGACCGCGTGCTCGAGCGGCTGACGCCCAAGAAGCAGCACGAGGTGGTGCTGGAGCGCGTCAGCCTGTCGGAGGCCATCCTCCGGGTGGCGGAGCGGCTCAAGAAGGACGGGCAGGTGCTCTTCGAGGCGCTGTTCACGGAGGCGGCCACGCGCCAGGAGGTGGTCATCACCTTCATCGCCATGCTGGAGATGGTGAAGCGCCGCCTCATCAGGGTCTTCCAGGAGGAGCCGCTGGGCCCCATCCAGGTGACGCCCAACGGGGACGCGCTGGAGAAGCTCATCCCCACGGAGGTCGACGAGAGTGACTACCGGTAACGGTCCCGACGACGCGGACGAGACGCCCGCCCCCGGCACGCCCGGCGGCCCCGGCCAGTTCTCGGAGGAGGAGATCGCCTCCGTCACCGGCCCCGGCCCGGACGACGCGGAGCTGGACGGGGTGGAGGCGGCCGCCATCGAGGAGGACTCGGACGACAGCGTCCCGGACCTCCAGTCCTCCTTCGAGAAGCTGGTCTCCAAGAGCCGCAACCTCTCCCCGGACCGCATCCGCACGGTGCTGGAGAGCGTGCTCTTCGTCGCCGAGCGCCCCCTCGACGTGGACGAGCTCTACCAGGCCACCGGCATCCCCCGGGAGGCCATCCTCCAGGCGCTGGATCAGCTCTCCGGCATCCACCGCGAGGGCATCAGCGGCGTCGTCCTCTACGAGGTGGCGGGCGGGTGGCAGTTCCGCACGGACCCCCACTCCGCGGAGTACGTCCGGCGCTACCTCCGGGTGAAGCCGCAGCGGCTCACCCGCGCGGCGGTGGAGACCCTGGCCATCATCGCGTACCGCCAGCCCGTCACCCGGCCGGAGCTGGAGGACATCCGCGGCGTGGACTGTGGCGCGGTGCTCAAGGCGCTGATGGACCGCAAGCTCGTGAAGATCCTGGGCAAGCGGGAAGAAGTCGGCCGCCCCATTCTTTATGGAACCACGCGCGAGTTCCTGGAGTTCTTCGCGCTGAAGGACCTCTCCGCGCTGCCCACGCTCCGGGAATTCCATGAGTTGACCCAGGAGCACCGGGAGATCGTGGAGAAGGAGGCGGCGCCGCCGGCACCGGTGGCCGCGGGGACGGTGGCGGCGCTGTCGGACCCGGGGTTCACGAAGCGGATGGAGAAGAACGAGGCGGCCAGCGAGGCCGCCTTGGAGGAGCTGGAGGAGGCCATGGCGGCCGCGGAGCGGAGCCAGAAGGTCAGCGCCAGCATCCTGGAAAGCCCCCCTTCGCCCGAGAAGGGTGATAGCGAGGGGCCCAAGCCCGAGTGATGGGCGGCAACTGGAAGAAGGCACGGAATGGCGGCGGAACGTTTGCAGAAGTACCTGGCTCGCGCGGGAGTGGCTTCGCGCCGGCACGCGGAAGAACTGATTACCTCCGGTCGCGTCGGAGTGAACAACGAGACGGTGACGGAGCTGGGCAGCCGGGTGGAGCCCGGGGTGGACCTGGTGACCGTGGATGGGAAGCTCGTCACGCCGCCGGAAGAATCGTCGTACTACCTGCTCTACAAGCCCGTGGGCGTCGTGACGACGCTGTCGGATCCGCAGGGCCGGCCCACGGTGGCCAGCTACGTGGAGGAGACGGGCCGCCGCCTGTTCCCCGTGGGGCGTCTGGACTACGACGCGGAGGGCGCGCTGCTCTTCACGGATGACGGCGCGCTGGCGCACAAGCTCACGCACCCGAGCTTCCAGGTGCCGCGCACGTACCTGGCGAAGGTGAAGGGCACGCCGGACCAGCCCACGCTGGAGAAGCTGCGCGGCGGCGTGCGGCTGGAAGACGGCATGGCCACGCCGGTGTCGGTGGACATCTTCGAGAAGGCCGAGCGCAACACCTGGCTGAAGATCGTCGTGGCGGAGGGCCGTCCCCACCTCATCAAGCGCCTGTGCGCGGCGGTGGGGCACCCGGTGGTGCGCCTGTTCCGCCCGAACTACGCGGGCGTGGGCGTGGAGGGGCTGCGGCCCGGCGAGCTGCGGCCGCTGAAGGTCTCGGAGGTCACGCAGCTCACGGAGGTGGCGGAGGGCCGCGCGCAGCCGTCGGCCGCGGAGCTGAGGCTGCCGCCGCGCCGTCATGGGCGCACGGCGCCGGGCTTCAGCGAGGCGGATGACGACGACATCGAGCTGTCGATGGACGACGACGCGCCGGTGGCGCCGCCGCGCAAGGCGGCGCGCGCGGAGAAGAAGGCCTCGACCGGGCCGAAGACCCGCGAGGCGCGTCCGGAGCGCAAGGAGTGGAAGGGCGTGCAGGACGGAGGCACGCGTCCGCCGAAGTTCGCGAAGCGCGGGGCGACGCTGGCCACGGACGACGATGCGGACCTGGATGAGGACGTGCCGTCGTTCGATGACGACGGTGATGAGGTGACGGAGTCGGAGGGCGCCACGTACGGCAAGGCCGCGCGGGGCGCGGGCCGGTTCAGCGAGCCCGAAGGTGAGCGTGCGTCCCGTGGCACCTCGCGCATCGGCAGGCCGGCGCGTCCGGCGCGTTCCGAGGGGCCTGCGTCGCGCGCGGGTGGCCGGTTCGGCGCCGAGGGCGCTGCGTCGCGCGGAGGGGGTCGTGCCCGTGCGGGCGCTGAGGGTGATGCGCCTCGCGGTGGGGGGCGCTTCGGCAAGCCCGCGAGCCGCTTCGGTGGTGAAGAGGGCGCCTCGCGCGGCGGTCGGTTCGGCAAGCCCGCGGGCCGTGGCGGAGACGAGGGTGGTGCCGCACGTGGCGGCAGTCGTTTCGGGAAGCCCGCCGGTCGCTTCGGTGACGAGGGTGGTGCTGCGCGCGGTGGTCGTTTCGGCAAGCCCGCGGGCCGTGGTGGTGACGAGGGCGGTGCTGCGCGCGGTGGTCGTTTCGGCAAGCCTGCGGGCCGTGGTGGTGACGAGGGTGGTGCTGCTCGCGGTGGCGGCCGGTTCGGCAAGCCCGCGGGCCGTGGTGGTGACGAGGGTGGTGCTGCTCGCAGTGGCGGCCGGTTCGGGAAGCCGGCGGGTCGCTTCGGTGACGAGGGCGGTGCTGCTCGCGGTGGTGGTCGTTTTGGCAAGCCGGCGGGCCGCTTCGGTGCGGAAGGCGGTGCTGCGCGCGGTGGGGGTCGCTTCGGCAAGCCGGCGGGCCGCTTCGGTGCGGAAGGCGGTACTGGCCGTGGCGGCGCTCGCTTCGGCAAGCCGGCGGGCCGCTTCGGTGAGGAAGGCGGTGCCGCGCGTGGCGGCGCTCGCTTCGGCAAGCCGGCCCGCGCGGGTGCTGAGGGTGATGCACCTCGCGGTGGTGGTCGCTTCGGCAAGCCTACGAGCCGCTTCGGTGGCGACGAGGGTGGCGCGTCTCGCGGCGGTGGCTTCGGCAAGCCTGCGCGCCGCTTCGGTGGCGACGAGGGCGATGCTCCTCGCGGCGGCCGGTTCGGCAAGCCCGCTGGCGCGGGTCGTTCCGAAGGCGGTGCGTCGCGCGGCGCGTCCCGTTTCGGCGGTGACGAAGGTGCCGCCCGCGGTGGCCGCTTCGGGAAGCCCGCTGGCGCGGGTCGTTCCGAGGGCGGCGCGTCCCGCTTCGGCAAGCCCTCGAGCCGCTTCGGCGGAGACGAGGGACGTGCGCCCCGTGGTGGCAGCCGGTTCGGCAAGCCCGCGGGCCGGGGTGGTGACGACAGCGCCCCGCGCGCTCGCTTCGGCGCCGAGGGCGGCGCGTCGCGCGGTGGTGGCCGGTTCGGCAAGCCCGCGAGCCGTGGCGGTGACGAGGGCGGTGCGCCTCGCGGCCGTTTCGGAAAGCCCGCCGGCGCGGGCGGTGACCGTCCGGAGCGCCGCGAATGGAAGCCTCGCGGTGAGTCCGCGGGCCGCCCCGAGCGCCGCGAGCGTCGCGGTGAGGACACCGGCAGCCGGTCTCGCGGCGGTGGCGCGTCGTTCAGCGGCTCTGGCGAGCGCATCGTCCGCGCGGGTGTGAAGAAGGCGCCCCCAGGCGAGGGCGGCGGCTTCCAGGACTGGAAGGAACGCAAAACGCGTGATTCCGAGCCGCGCTGGAACAGCAAGGCGCCTCGGAGTGGGGCTGGCCGCCCGGCTCCTCGCGGCGGCCCCCGCCGCTCGCGCTGAACCACCCATCCTCCCGGGTCGTGCCGTCGGTGGGCGGCCCGGGGGGCCGTTGATATAACCGCCGCCTACCTCCACCGTCCGCCGCTCCGGGAGAACGATGCGAATCCGCGTGCGCCCCCTCTTCCTCGCCCTGACCCTGCTCGTCGGGTGCAACGGCAATCGGGATCAGCTCCTCGCGGAGATCCAGGACCCCCGTCCCGAGATTCGCGCCGCGGCCGTGAAGAAGCTGGCCGCGCAGAACAACCCGGACGACCTGGTCCTCTTCACCCGCGCCGCCAAGGACCTCTCCGCCATCGTCCGCGGCGAGGCCGCCGGCGCGCTCGGGGAGAGCCAGGATCCGCGCGTCGTGGATCTGCTCGGAGAGCTCCTGGAGGACTCCGACGAGACCGTGCAGGGGCAGGCCGCCCTGGCGCTCGCGAAGGTGAAGAACGACAAGGCCAAGGCGTACCTCACGCTCCAGTACGGCCGGCGGGGCCGCGCCACACGGCAGGTCATCGTCCAGGCGCTCAAGAGCACCAACGTCCCCGGCGCCATGGCCTCCGTCGTCGCGGCCGAGGCCAAGGGCCTCTGGGATCGCAACCTCCTGGCCCTCACCGAGGGCGTGCTCCCGGAGCGCGTGGGCGCCGCGGAGGAGCTGGGCAAGAGCGGCCGTGTGGAGGCCGTGAACCGGCTGCTGCCCATGGTGCGTGACAGCCAGGTCCTCCTCGCCGCCGCCGCCGTGCGCGGCCTGGGGGACGCGGGCGACACCCGCGCGGTGGCCCCCATCGCGCTGCTCCTCGACGAGAGCTTCCCGGAGCTGCGCGAGTCCGCCATCGGCGCGCTGATGAAGCTCCAGGACCCCTCGGCCGCGGCGAAGCTCCAGGCGGTGGCGGTGGAGAAGAGCGCGGTGAGCCCGCTGGCCACCGACGCCATCCTGACCTTCCCGCGCACGCCCGCGACGGACGCCGCGCTGTGCGCCATCGTGCTCGACGGTGCCCGGGACGAGGCCCTGGGCGCCGGCCGCGCCATGCGTTCGCGAGGCGGCTGCCTGGCGGAGCCCATCGCGGACCGGCTGTCGCGCCCTGCCTCCGCGGCGTCGGGGCTCCAGGCGGTGACGGGCCTGGGCCCGGCCGCGCAGGCCCTGCTGCCCAAGGTGACGCCCTGGCTCAACCAGCCGGACGTGGGCCTGCGCACGCTCGCGGTCGAGGCGGTGACGCACGTGGGTGACGCCTCCGTGGCGCCTGTCATCCAGAAGCTCTACGAGCAGGAGGTCGCCGGGCTCGCGGCGCTGCGCGCGGACTGGATCCCGCAGGCGCTGCCGCGGAAGTACAGCGCGGATCTGGATCCGTCGGCCCCGCGTCCGGAAGGGGCGAAGCTCAGGGACGAGGCCCGGTCCGCCAAGCACGCGCAGCTCTTCGAGCGGCTCCAGGCGCTCAACGCGGCCCGCGCCAAGGAGGCCGGGCGCGTGGTGGTGCCGCCGCGGGTCCCCTCGGAGCTGAGCGACGACGTGGAGCCCGCGAAGCTCCAGCCGCTGGCCACGCTGCTGACGGCGCTGGGCGCGCTCAAGGCGCCTGGGGCGCTGGAGATCCTCAAGGGCTATACGGACGACGCGAGCCCGGTGCTGCGCGCGGCCGCGCTGGTGGGGCTCTCGTCGCTGGGGCCCGAGGGCATCGAGGTGACGCGCGCGGCGCTGCTGGAGCCCGACCGCGAGCTGCAGAAGACGCTGGCGCTGGCGCTGGCCGAGCAGGGCGAGGCGGGGCAGCTCGCGCTGGTGGCGTCACTGCCGAAGATGGGCGGCGAGAAGCTGGTGGTCCTGGATGCGCTGTCGCGCGTGGGACCGCCGCCGGCCTCCGCGTCGGAGGCGTTGCAGGCCGTGGTGTCGGAGGGTGGGGCGGAGGCGGCGCTCGCGGCGCAGTTGTTGGGGCGGATGGGCGCGAAGGACGCGGTGCCCACGCTGCTCAAGGCGCTGGATGACTCCAACAGCGTGGCCCGGCGCGACGTGCTGCTGGCGCTGGGGGTCATCGGCGACGCGAAGTCGGCGGAGGTGGTGGGGAGGGATCTGTACCACGACCTGCCGGAGATCCGGGCCGCGGCGGCGACGGCGCTGCGCAAGATGAACACGGGCGCGGTGGCCGAAGCGCTGGACGCGCTGAAGGGCGACTACTTCCGCGAGGTCCGCGTCGCGGCGGGCGCCACGGTGACGAAGGAAGGCACGGCGGCGGGCGAGGCGCAGTGAATGGAGGCGCGCGCGCTCAAGGAGAAGGCGACGGAGGCCTTCAGCAAGGGCCGTTTCGCCAAGGCCGCTGAGCTGTACGAGGACTACTGCCAGGCGGATCCGAAGGACCATCAGAGCCGGCTGCGTATGGGGGATGCGTGGGCCAAGGCCGGTCAGCGTGACCGCGCCGTCTCCGCGTATCAGTCCGCGGCGGAGGGCTTCGCCAAGGAGGGCTTCCTGCCGCGCGCCATCGCCGCGAGCAAGCTGATCCTCGAGCTGGATCCATCCCATCAGGGCGTGCAGCAGATGCTCGCGGACCTCTACGCGCGGAGAGGCACGCCGGTCACCTCCAGGGCGAAGCCGAAGGACGCGGCGCCTCCGTCCACTCCCGCGAGCCTCATCACGCAGCGCCAGGTGGCACCCGCCGCGCCACCCAGGCCGCTGGAGGCGGGTGGGGCGCCGGTGGACCTGTCGGACTCGCTCCCGCCGGAGCTGGCCCGGTCGAACGCGCCCACGGTCGCAGCGAAGGAACAGCGCGGCCCCGTGGCGGACGACACCGAGGTCGTCCTCTCCGTCGAAGTGGAGCTCGAGCCCGCGCAGGACGTGTCCTCGGCGACCGAGGCGCCAGCGGCGCCTGTGGATGCCGTGCCGACCGCCGCGAGCCCTACCGTCACGCCATCCGCTGGAACCGCGTCGCATCAGGCGCCAGCGGCGCCTGGAGTCGCTACGGCTACGCCATCCACCGCGCCGACCGCCGCGAGCTCCACTGGCACGCCGGCCGCCATCGCCCCACCTCCCGCGACGGCCACGGTGAGCCCCACTGGCACGCCGGCCGCCATCGCCCCACCTCCCGCGGCGGGCCCCGCTGGCACGCCGGCCGCCATCGCCGCGCCTCCCGCGGCGGCCACGGCGAGCCCCACTGCCACGCCCGCCGCCCACACGCAGCCAGGTCTTGCCGCGCGCACAGCGCCGCTGTCCCCATCCACCATGCCTCCGCTTCCCCAGACCCGGACGCCCAGCGGACGCTGGCAGGCCCTCGCGCCGCCCATCACGGGCCCTGACACCACGCCGGCTCCCACGGAGCCGAAGCTCCCCATCCAGGCCGCGCCTCCCGGCCTGCGCCCGCGCCGCGCCGAGGCGCCGTCCACGGCCACGCCCGCCGCTGGCGCCTCCGTGGTGCCCACCACCAGCGGCGCCCAGGAGCCCTGGCGCGCGTCCCTGCGCGTCTCCAGCTTCACGGAGCTGGAGCTCGAAGCGGACTCACTGCTGCACGCGGTGGAGCTCGCGGCCCAGCGCGGGCTGGCCGAACACGCGCCAGAAGAAGAGCTTGTCTACGAGCTGACCGAGGAGGCCGAGCCGACTCACGGCACGCTGGACGCGCTGCCGTCCATCCCGCTCTTCTCCGACCTGCCGCGCGACGCGTTCATCCAGCTCTTCGAACGCTGCCCGCTGCGCCGCTTCGCCCACGGCGAGCGGATCCTCGCGCAGGGCACGCACGGCGACGCCTTCTACGTCATCTGCGAAGGCCGCGTCCGCGTCTTCCGAGAAGAGAACGGCCACCGCCAGGACCTGGCCACGCTCGAGGGCGGAGCCTTCTTCGGTGAGATGGCGCTCCTGTCCGGCGCTCCGCGCGCCGCCTCCGTGGAGTCCGCGGACGACGACACGCAGGTGCTCGAGATCTCCGCCGCCGTGCTCGCCGCGCTCTCGCGCAGCCACCCGCCCGTGGCCAGGGCCCTCAAGAAGTTCTGCCGCGAGCGCCTCCTCGCGAACGTGATGAACAGCTCCGAGCTGTTCCGCCCCTTCAACCGCAAGGACCGCCGCAACCTCGTGGAGCGCTTCCGGGCCCGCGACGTCGAGCGCGGCGACGTCATCATCCGCGAAGGTGACGCCACCGATGGCCTCTACGTCGTCCTCTCCGGCGAGGTGGAGGTCCACAAGGGCGGCCAGCGTCTGTCGACCCTGAAGGAAGGGGAGCTCTTCGGGGAGATCTCCCTCCTGCGGAAGACGCCGGCCACCGCCACCGTGGAGGCCACGCGCCACACCACGCTGCTGCGCCTGCCGCGCGAGGACTTCGACTCGCTCATCTCCAGCCACCCGCAGGTCCTGATGCTCGTCGCGGACCTGAGCGACGAACGCCTCCGCCGCACGCAGCACGCGCTGGACTCCCAGGCGGGCGCCGCCACGAGCGACGACGAGGAAGACCTCATCCTCGTCTGACGGCGCGCTCCCGGGTCCCGAGATCCGCGTCCCACCCCGTGAGTCATTCGCCGCACCCGGACACCGAGTGGCGCGTCTTCGCGGGTCGGCTTCACCGTGGACGACCCGCGTGGCCCGCGGTGGTGCAGGGGAGGGCGCCAGGTTGTGACCCCGGGAAGCGCCCGCTATCCTGCCTGGCATGGCTGGAGGCCAGCACGCGACAACGGGATTGGGGCCCGACGACATCGCCGAGCTGGAAGCCCTTGGCTCCGAGCCCGGCTATGACGTGTTCCTGGCGCCCGCGCGTGCCCTCGAAGGCCCCGTGGAGGAGTGCCGCTCCAACATCGCGCTCGCATTCCACAACACGAAGCGCGGGGTGGAGGGCGTGCTCGCCCGCGAGGCGGAGATCGCCGCGCTCCCGGGCGTGAACGTGGAGGAGCTGCGCGAGCTGCCATTGCTCGCCCAGGGCCTGGCCCACGCGGCGCTGCGCGTCCAGCGCGACATGCGGGCCAGCGCCTTCGGAGCCCTCTTCGACCGCGCCCAGCAGCTGCGCCGCAAGCTGCTCAAGACCGCGGAGGCGCTCGCGGAGGCCTCCTTCCTCGCCTCCGCGGACGTGGCCGCCGCCCACGGCGAGGGACACCGCGACGTGGTGGGGGACTGCCTGGGGCTGGTGGCGCTGTTCCGCAGGCACGAGGCGAAGCTCGCGGGCCGCTCCCCCGTCGCGCCCGAGGACGTGAATGAAGTGGAGCGCGTGGCGCAGCAGCTGCGCGCCCTGCTCGCCGCCCCGGGCGACGCCCGCGAGGACGCGAGCTCCCCGCTGCTCTTCGAGGCCTCCGAGACGCGGGACCGCTTCTGGACGCTGCTGATCCGGCGCCACGACGTCCTCTGGCGCTGCGGCGCGTGGCTCTACGGCCGCGACGTGGACATGCACGTGCCGCCGCTCCAGGCCCGCCACCCGCGGGTGCGCGTCGTGGAGCCCACGTCCATCGAGCGCGCGCCGCAACACGCGTCGACGAAGCGCGGCGCGACCCCGCTGCCCGCCATCGCTCCGGACAGCACCGTGCGCTCCAAGGTCCGTTTCATGGTGAAGGTCGGCTTCGACTTCCCCTCGCGGTAGACACCCATGCCATTCGACGTGAAGGACATCCTCCGGCAGGTGGAAGCCGGCTTCGCTCCGGAGTCCGGGGCCCCGAAGTGGTGGCAGGAGAGCTGGGCGGATCCGGACGGGCTCGCCGCGGCGCTCGCGGAGGCCCACGCGGGCCGGGGCGCCCCTCCGCCCAAGAGCCGCCCGGGTCAGCAATACGACTTCTTCCACGACCTGATGGTGCGCCACGTCGCGCTGGAGCGCCCTGCGTTCCGCACGCACCCGCGCATCCAGGGCGCGCAGGCCCTGGGCTACCGCGCCCTGCACGACCTGGCCTCGCGCCGCGCCGGCGAGTGGGCGGAGCAGGGCGTCGAGCCGGGCGCCAAGGTGTGCCTGGTCCACGGCGTGGGGCAGGAGCTGCTCGTGTCGCTCCTGGCCACGCTGAAGCTCGGAGGCTGCTTCACGCTCCTGCCGCCCATGGGCCCGCGCGCCATGGCCACCCGGCTGGAGGCCCTGGCGCCGGACTTCATCGCCGCGGAGCCCCACCAGCTCCCGCTCCTCAAGGGCCACGAGCCGCTCCTGCTCAAGAGCCAGGGGAGGGGAGCGCCGGGCTTCACGTCCCACACGTACAGGCCCTCGGACGTGGTGGGGCTGCTCTTCTCGCCGCTGGTGGATCCGCCGCACACGCCGGTGCCCCTCACGGCGGAGAACGCGTGGAGGGGCGCCCTGAACGACGGGATGATCACCTTCGGCCTGTCGCCGGGGGACCTCCTCGCGGCGCCGGACTTCCCGGTGCTCCAGCACCTGCCGGCGCTGCTCTTCGCCACGCTCCTGCGCGGCGCCACCTACCTGCACCTGGAGATGGCGGACCTGGCGCTCAACCCGGCCCCGCTCCTGGAGCACCCGCTGCGCGCCCTGGGCGTCACGCCGAAGCTGCGCGACCTGCTCCTGCGCCACCGCGCCTCCTTGCGCAACGTGCAGCACTGGTTTCGCAACCCGGAGGAGCCCTTCGATGCCCAGGCCTGGCGCACCTGGGTGAAGCAGTGCGGCCTCCAGGCCGTGCCGTCCTCCAACATCCTCATCGACGCGGCGGCCGGCGGCGCGGTGCTGGTGTCGTCGCGCGGCGTCACCGAGCCGCACACCGACGTGCACACGGACGTCTTCCCAGCCCCGGGCCGCGCGTGGACGCTGAAGGATCCGAACGAGAGCGGGCAGGGCGCTCCCTCGGACGTGGGCGTCTTCACGCTGCTGCCGGACAAGGACGCGCCGCCGGGCCATGTCCTGCTCGCGCGGATCCGCCAGCGCTACCACTACGGCGGCACGCTGGGCTTCCGGCATGACGGCCGCACCTACTCCGCGAAGGAGGTCACCGCAGCGCTGGAGGACGTGCCGTTCCTCGCGGGCACCTGCGTGGTGCCGGTGTCCACCGGCGGCCTCGCCAGCCACTCGCGCTTCATCCTCCTGGCCTTCACGGGCGCCACGCCCGCTCCCCCGTCCGCCGAGCAGGAGCTCAACCGGCGGATCGAAATGCTCCTGGGCGGGGATTTCCTGCCCGACCGCATCGAGTTCTTTCCGCTCTTTCCCCACCGGGTGAAGGGCGCGGTCGACGACGCGTGGTGCGCCTCGCAGTTCTTCACCGGCGCGCTGCACCGCAAGTCGAAGGACCCGATGTTCCAGGCCCTCACCGCCCTGCGGGGACGACTGCTGGAAAGCGCCGCCGCTTCGGGTGAAGATGGCCTGTCGCCAGCGCGCTGAAAAAAGGAGCGGCACATGGGTGCTCAGGTCGTGATGGGAGCGATGCTCCAATGCAGCTTCGGGATGGCTCCGTCGTCGCTGATGGTGCTGCCGGCGAACCGGGTGATGGCCACCACGCCCGCGGCGAACATCATGGACAACAAGCCGTTCATGAACATCCTGCCCTTCGGCATGTGCCAGTCCCTGGCCAACCCCATGGTGGCGGCGGCGACCGCGGCGGCCTTCGGCGTCCTCACCCCCATGCCCTGCATCCCCGCCACCGCGGCCCCGTGGGTGCCCGGGTGCCCCAAGGTGATGATCGGCAACATGCCGGCGCTGGAGAGCAACTCCAAGTGCATGTGCAACTGGGGCGGCGTCATCCAGGTCGTCTCGCCTGGGCAGATGGTGGCCATCGATGGCTAGCCCCGCCCCGGCGTTGGAGCCCGTCGACTTCGCGCTGCTCGACACGGCGTTCACCACCGCCCCCGTCTTCATCGACGAGTCCGAGGGCCCGGATCCGCGCATGGAGGCCATCACCGGCCTCGTCGCCCGGAGCGAGTACGCGGACGCCGCCCGCGCCGCCGCCGTGCTCCTGCGCGAGGGCCGGCGCGACGTGCGCCTCGTGGGGCCCTACCTCTTCGGCCACTTCGTCGCGGACGGCATGAAGGCGCTGCCCTCCGTCTTCCGCTCGCTCAAGCGCACGCTGACGGAGAACTGGGACTTCTTCGGCCCGGTGGAGAAGAAGCGCGTCTTCGCGGACACCGGCCTGCGCTGGCTGCTGAAGATGATGGGCAAGCACCTGGAGCACCATGCGCGCCTCAAGGACGCGCAATGGCAGGCCTGGACCGCGCCCGGCAACCGCGAGCCCCTGGAAGAGGCGCTGGCCCTGGGCGACCCGCTCATCGCCGCCCTCGCCATCCTTCAGAAGAGCGCGTGCATGGACGCCATGCGCACGCTCCTGGGCGCGCTGCGCTCCCACGCCCAGGCCGTGCCCTACCTGCCTCCGCCGGAGGAGCCCAGGCCCGCTGATGCCGGGATCGCCGCCGCCCCGGACGACGAGGACGATGACGAGGAAGAAGGGGAGGACGAAGAGGAGGCCCGCCCCACGCGCGTGAAGAAGGCCGCCCGCGCGGAGGCCCAGGACGCGGGCCCGACCGTGCCCATGTCCCCCGCGCTCGCGCAGCTGGTCCGCAAGCTGTCCGCCTTCGAGGCGCTGCTGGAGCGCGAGGACTACGGCAAGGCGAGCGTCATCGCCGTCGACGTGCTCGCCACCGTGGAGCGCTTTGATCCGCGCGTGTACCTGCCGCAGCTCTTCTCCGGCTTCTTCAATGGCCTGGCGCAGCACGCGGAGGCCATCGAGCCCATGCTGCACAACACGGAGACGCTGTCCTTCCGCGCCATGGATCAGCTCTACCGCGTGGACCTGGACGCGTTCCTCGTCGCCCAGCAGCGCCAGTCGTCGCGCGCCGGCTCGGAATACGACGAATAGCCCTCCATGGCTCTCGAGCGCGAACAGCCGGGCCGCATGCTCACCGTCGAGGAGCGCATCAGCGAGCGCATCCGCAGCTTCGACGTGCCGGCCCTCCTGGACCTGCTCGCCAAGGAGGGCTACGGCGAGGCGGAGGTGGAGTTCCGCAGCCACCGCAGCACCGTGCACCAGCCCCACCTGGTGCATGCCATCGAGTTCAGCCGGCATCCTCGCAAGCGCGTGGTGATCACCGTCAACCTGGGCCTGCTCAGCCTCCAGACGCCGCTGCCATCCTTCCTCTTCCAGGCCATGGACCGCCTGGAGCAGGACACCATGGCGGACTTCCTGGGCTACTTCGATCACCTGCTGCTGCGGACGCGCTTCGCGGGCCAGTTCCCGGATCGCGACGAGTCCCTGCTGCCCGGGTGGGAGCACTCCACCGCGCACCGGCTGCGCCTGTTGCGCCTCGCGTGCCCCAGCAGCCTGCACTGGCTCTTCGCCAAGGTCTTCCCGGAGGCGGAGGTCTTGGTGCGCCGCGAGACGCGCCGCCAGCGCATCGAGGCCAAGGGCATCCGCCTGGGCGCCGCGGCGCTCGGAGACGGCAGCGCGGTGGGCGGCTTCGCCACCGTCCCCACGGGCGGGGTGGAGGTGCGCCTCTTCCTCAACGAGCCCCACTCCGGCACCGGCATCCCCTGGGCCGTGGAGGCCCGCCGCCGCCTCAACACCCGCATCCTCCCGAGCCTCGCGGAGACGCCGCTCGCGCTCGGCGTGATCCTCTGCCTGCGGGATCAGAGCAGTTGGGCCCGCCTCCAGGACGGCAGCCACCTGGGCTACGAGCCTTTGGTAGGAGGACCGGAACAGACCCAGGAGGTCCTCCTGTTCTCCGGGGACACCGCGCAATTGCGATCATCAGAACCCCGCTAGACCTGATATGTCGGCTGGTTGACGGGAATTCCTGATCGCGCCTAGGCTGTAAATGTTCACTCGGCAGGGCGTACTCCCGGGGCGGCTCCAGCAGTACGGGGGGATGACGCGCGCTGCGAATGTCAGGGAGTCACCGTGGCCATTCAGGACCAGCTTCCCAAATCCCGCATCACCCTCACGTACCGCACCACCATCAACGGCGAGCAGGAAACGGTGAACCTGCCGTTGCGCCTCCTGGTCATGGGCGACTACTCCCTGGGCTCCTCCGAGGATCGCAAGCAGGACCTGGAGACCCGCAAGCTGCGCTCGGTGGATGGCCGCAACCTGGACGAGTTGATGAAGGACATGAAGATGTCCGCCAACTTCCAGGTGCCCAACCGCATCAACCCGGACGTGGAGGCGGAGCTGAACATCGACCTCCCCATCAACCGGATGAAGTCCTTCCACCCGGATGAGATCGTCAAGCACGTGCCCAAGCTCAAGGCGCTGCTGCTCCTGAAGACGCTCCTGGTGGAGATGCAGTCGAACATCGACAACCGCAAGGATCTGCGCCGCGAGCTCTACGAGCTGTTCTCCAAGCCGGAGGCGCTCAAGGAGCTGCTCAACGAGCTGAAGGGCTACGAGACCATGCGGCTGCCCGCTGGCGAAGCCGCGAAGGCGGATGCCACCGCTGCCGCCGCCACCGCCGCTGGCAAGCCCGCCGCGGGTGCCGCCGCCACGGCCGCGGTCGCCGCCACCGTCGCCGCGGGCGCCAAGCCCCCGGCCGCCTCCTGATCCGCCCCCCACACCTCCGACTTCCCAAAGGACTCCGCCATGGCTGAGACCACCTACCTGAAGCGCCTGTTCTCCAGCGTCCGGCTCGATCCGCCCCAGGAATCGGCGCCGATGATCACCACCAACTTCGCGCCCGCCGGCGACGAGCAGCAGGTCACCCTGGAGAGCCGCTTCCTCTCCAGCGTCGCGGCCCTGCTCCAGAACGTGGCCCCCGTGGAGGGCCCGGACAACACCGCCCGCTTCGACAAGGGCCAGGTGCTGGATGTCATCAGCCGCATCGATCGCATGATCGACGCGCAGATGAACGAGATCCTCCACAACGAGACCTTCCAGAAGCTGGAGTCCACGTGGCGTGGCCTGGAGGACCTGGTCAACCACACCAACTTCAAGGCCAACATTGCCATCGACATCCTGGACGTCGCCAAGGAGGAGCTGGCGGAGGACTTCGAGAACAACTCCAGCAACATCTTCGCCGGAGCGCTGTTCGACAAGGTCTACATCCAGGAGTACGACCAGTACGGCGGCCGGCCCTTCGGCGCCATCGTGGGGCTGTACGAGTTCTCCTCCACGCCCGCGGACCTCACCTGGCTCCAGCGCATGGCGAAGCTGTCCAACGCCGCGCACGCGCCGTTCGTCTCCGCCGTCAGCCACAAGTTCTTCGGCTGCGAGACCATCGAGGAGATGGAGGCCATCAAGAACCTGGAGGGCGTGCTCGCCCACCCGCGCTTTGGCCGCTGGAACGCGTTCCGCGACACGGAGGAGGCCGCCTACGTGGGCCTGACCTTCCCGCGCTACGTGCTGCGCCTGCCCTGGCACCCGGACAAGAACCCCTGCGACGTCCTCAACTTCACCGAGACGGCGCGCGGCGACTCCGACAAGTACCTCTGGGGCAACTCCGCCATCCTGCTCGCGCGCAACATGGTGAAGGCGTTCGAGATCAGCGGCTGGTGCCAGTCCATCCGCGGCCCCAAGGGCGGCGGCCTCATCTCCGGCCTGCCGGTGGACACCTTCACCCTGCGCGGCCAGGAGGAGATCAAGGCCCCGGTGGAGATCGCCATCCCGGACTACCGCGAGTACGAGTTCGCGCGCTCCGGCTTCATCCCGCTCGTGTACCGCAAGGGCTCCAGCGACGCGACGTTCTTCAGCACCCAGTCCGCCAAGGTCGCCAAGACGTTCAAGGACCCCAAGGACTCGGAGAACTCGCAGCTCGTCACCAACCTGGCCTACACGTTCTCCATCACGCGGCTGGCGCACTACGTGAAGTGCATCATGCGCGACAACATCGGCAACACGGCGGACGCGGACTACATCCAGCGCCAACTGGACTCGTGGCTGTCCAACTACGTCACCACCGTGGCCAACCCGGACGACCTCACGGTGCGCCGGTTCCCCTTCAAGGCGAGCAGCGTGACCGTCTTCCCGCGCCCCGGTGAGATCGGCTGGTACGACTGCAAGCTGGCCGTGCTCCCGCACATCCAGTTCGAAGGCCTCAACGTGGAGCTGATGCTCGAGTCGCGGCTCGGCTGAGCCGCATCCCACTTGGGGCAGGCGACAGCCTGCCCCGCCAACCCTGGAGTGACAGATGCCCCAGTTTTCGCGCAACCTGGACGTGTATCAGGGCTTCAACTTCAAGAAGGACAAGCAGACCCCGGTCGGCTACATCACGGCCATCTCCATTGGCGGCGTGCCGCTGACGGCGGACCAGGAGACCATCAAGGATCCGGAGAACCCGGACGCGGCCATCGCGGACAAGGTCGTCGCCGTCCTCAACCACTACCTGTGGGAGACGGGCGTGACGGACGCCATGTACTTCTCCGGCCAGGTGTCCGTGGCGAACAAGCAGAAGGTGGCGGAGATGCTGCTGGGCAAGTTCAGCAACATCGAGGTCGTCTTCAAGTACGTCGTCTACGAGTACGACCCGCTCGGCAAGAAGTACTTCAAGTCCAACTTCCTCGACGCGGAGATGAAGGGCCTGCTCGAGAAGAACGGCGACGAGCTGAACATGTCCGTCGCGGACAACGAGTCCCGTGAGGTCCAGTCGCCCAAGAACTACACGTTCCAGATCGGCATCAAGCCGCAGGCGCTGGAGCAGTCGCTGAACCTGGCCACCTCTTCGACGAAGAAGTTGGCCAAGAAGTGGGGCGTCACCGAGACGGCCAGCTAGCATCGGCCGGAGGTAACTCCGCCTCGCGCCCGGGCCGGGAGCACGCACGCTCCCGGTCTTGCTGGCGGGCGGAAGGAAGAAAGAAAGGCGCATGCAGCGGTACAAGCTCGCACGGGTCCGCTGGCACGTCGGCCAGACGCTGCTCCCGGAGCATTTCGTCGCGCAGGAGGACGCGCTGGACGCGGAGATCCGCCTCCACGCCACGCTCTCCGGCCTGCCGTCCTACGGCGTCGCGAACCTGGCGTGGAACGAGTCGCTCCTGCAGAGCGGCAGCCTGTCCATCTCCGCGCTCACCGTCGTCACCAAGTCCGGGGACCTGCTGGACGTCCCGGGCAACTCCGTCATCGCGCCGCTGTCGCTGGAGGCCGTCGGCAGGACGGAGTTCATCATCTACCTGCACGTGCTCAAGGAGACCGTCAGCGCGGAGGGCATCCGCCTGTACGCGGATGATCCGCCGGTGCTCCAGCGGGTGCTGCACAAGCTCCAGCTGTCCACGGAGCCGGTGCTGGACGGCACCCTCGCGTCCCTGGGCCTGGCCGCCGTGTCGCAGGACGAGGACGGCGCCTGGCACACGTCCCCGGACTGGGTGCCGGCGCTGCTGCTGGTGGGGCCCAACCCCTTCCTGGAGAAGCTGCTCACCACGCTGGACGACCTGCTGGATCAGGTGCGCCAGCAACTGCTCACCAACATCTCCGACACGTACCTGCGCACGGACCGGCTCACCAACGCGCGCCGGGCGCTCTTCGAGGTGCAGCGGCTCATCGCGATGCGCCGGGACATGTTCCGGCAGGTGTACGTGCACCCGTACCACCTGTTCGACGCGCTCCGCCGGCTGTACTTCGAGGCGTGCTGCTACCTGGAGATGCTCCCGGACGAGCAGATGCCGGTGTACCAGCACGAGCAGCTCAACGAGGCCCTGGGCGGGTGGATCCGCCTGCTCACGCGCAGCTTCCAGCCGGAGGCCACGCGCTCCACGCACAAGGCCTTCCAGGCGAAGGAGGGGCAGTTCCAGATGACGCCGCTGCCGCCGGAGATCCGCTCCGCCAGCGAGGCGTACCTGCTGGTGCAGCGCACCAACCCCGGGGAGCGCACGCCGCTGGACGGCGTGAAGCTGGCCAGCCCCTCGCGGCTGCCGCTGGTGCGCCGCCAGGCCCTGAAGGGCGTGCCCTTCAAGCACGTGCCGTATCCGTCCTTCCCGCACGCGCTGGGGCCTGAGATCGACTGGTACCTCCTGAGCAACGGCGAGGAGTGGCAGCACGCGCTGCGCGAGGACGGCCTGGCCTTCTACGTGACGCCCGCGCTGCGGGGCGCCCAGACGTCGCTGTTCTGGCGGAGGAGCTAGCCGGCATGGCGCGCGCACCGTTCCTGGACAAGTTCGCGGCCCGCGCGCAGCGCTCCAGCGTGCGCGACAGCCTGGAGCACGTGATGCGCAACATCGAAGCCGTGCTCAACACGAAGAAGGGCTACGGCTTCTTCATGCACGACTTCGGGCTGGGCGGGTACACGGAGAAGCTGGGCACGCGCGAGCTGGTGGAGGCCCTCACCGCGGAGATCCAGCAGGAGGTGACGCGGCACGAGCCCCGGCTGGTGGAGCCGGAGGTGAAGCTGCGCGGCCGCGACAGCACGCTGTGGCTGCACTTCGACTGCAA
The DNA here is from genome assembly GCF_041903675.1 of Corallococcus sp. RDP092CA. Classification (NCBI taxonomy): domain Bacteria; kingdom Pseudomonadati; phylum Myxococcota; class Myxococcia; order Myxococcales; family Myxococcaceae; genus Corallococcus; species Corallococcus sp. RDP092CA. The sequence goes on from NZ_JAYESI010000018.1 coordinate 96,637, forward strand.
GGGCACCTTCGACGGTCAGCCCTGCCACCTGCGCCTGCTGTTCCACGCCACCACCGGCCGGGTGCGCGTGCAGGCGGAGGACACCTGATGGCCTTCGCCGACCGCCTGGACCTGGGCCTGACGCTCACCCTCGGCGGGACGGCGCACGCCATCCCCCCGTCGGACGTGCTCGCCTTCGAGCTGGATCTGCACGGCTGGGGCCACGAGGGGCGGGTGGAGTTCCGCGTCCTCGACGAGACCGCGCACGGCGGCCAGCTGCAGGACCTGGTGCTGGCGGACTTCCTCAAGCCGGATCTGGCGGAGGTGTCGCTGGAGCTGAAGGCGGTGCACTCCGACACGGCGACCCAGCCCGCCTTCACGTCCCTGAAGGTGAAGGGGCTGGTGCAGGAGAAGGCGCTCACGGAGGAGGCGGTCGCCCGGGCCAGGGGCGCGGGCATCACGTACCGGCACTACACCGTGCGCTTCGTGGACCCGGCGCGGCTGCTCTGGACGCAGCACCACCCGTGCGTGCTCTACACGCAGAAGACGCTGCAGGACGTGCTGGACGCGCACAAGGGCGACAAGATCGCCCTGGCCAACGACTGGGCCGCGCAGCTGGACGCGACGCTGCCGCTCATCTTCCTGGGCCTGGCGCCGGAGTCGGGCGCCAGCTTCTACGACTTCGTCGTCTGGTTCGTGCACACGCGCGACGGCGTGCTGGCGTACGACTACACGGCGCAGGGCTACCAGCTGCGTGCGGCGAAGGACGCGAGCCCCACGCCCCTCACGCTGCGCGCGGCGGACGTGGACCGCGTGTCGGTGGTGTTCCCGGAGGTGGCGCGGCACGACGTGGCCATCCTCAATGCCGCCGCGGAGAGCCCCAAGAACCAGGCCATCACCAACGCCCAGGCCGTCACCGGCGTGCGCCAGGACGTGCTCCTGCGCACGGACATCGAGGACGACGTGCAGGCCCGCGTGACGCTGGAGACGGCGCGCCTCAAGGTGCGCGGCCTGGAGGTGGAGCTGGACTGGAACCGCTTCCCGGCGGTGGCCTTCGCCCCGGGCGCGCTGGTGAAGCTGCCGGCCACCGCCGGGTGGACCGCCGCGGGCGTGCCCTCCACGGAGGACTTCCGGGTGCGCCGGATGAGCCTGCGCGCGGAGCCGCTGCCCGTGGAGGCCGGGGACGGGGAGGGGACGCCGGACGGGCCGGGGGAGGCGCCCACGCGCCGCCCCAAGCCGGAGAGCCGCTTCCTCATCACCTTCACCACGCGGCTGGAGAAGAAGGCCGAGCTGCACGTGGACCTGCCGCCCTTCACCGCGCCGGTGTACCCGCGCTTCGTGGAGGGGCTCATCGTCAGCGAGGTGGGCGAGCAGGAGGACGAGACCTGGCAGGCGTACACCGACGACGCCACCTCCCTGGACAGCTACAAGATCAAGCTGCCGCTCTTCGCGAACCAGATCATCCAGGTGCCGTTCAACGCGAACCTCCTGCCGGGGCACTTCTACTTCCCGGCCTACAAGGGCGCCCGGGTGCTGGTGGCGCTGGACTTCCTGCGCGCGTGGCTCAAGCGCCACCTGGACTGGCGGGCGGGCGCGCGGCTGCCCTCGGACGGGCAGGGCGTGCACCTGCTCGTCGGCAAGACCACGACGAGCGGCACGTCCATGCGGCACTTCTACGAGGACAACAAGCCGCTGTGGCGCCTCCAGCGCACGAACGAGAGCGACACGGAGAAGATCGAGCTCAAGGAAGGCAACCTGCTCATCCTGGTGAGGGAAGAGTCCGCCTAGGCGGGAGGGACCGATGGGCACGCTGGTTTGCAAGATCGAGCTGGACAAGCAGAAGGGCATCACCGTCCAGGTCGACAACGCGGATGATCAAATCACCCAGACCCTCGTGATGGACGGCACCAGCATCACCATCACCGTGAAGGGACCGCAGGAGACCAGCACCCTCGTCCAGAAGCAGGACAGCATCGTCGTCACGGTGAAGGACCTCACCTTCGACACCGACACCCTCACGATGAAGTCCAAGGGCGTCTCCAAGTGGACCAGCCAGGACACGCTCACGGTGGAGAGCACCCAGGACATGACGCTCAAGACGAGCGCCAAGCTCACGCAGACGGCCACCAGCGACGCGAAGCTGTCCTCCAGCGCGAACGTGAACATCGAGGCCACGTCCAAGCTGGCCATGAAGGGCAACATGGGCGCGGAGATGGTGACCTCCGGCGGCGAGGCGAAGGTGGACGGCGTGACGCTGAAGCTCGCCGGCAAGTCCCAGGCGGAGATGTCCGGCGCGATGACCAAGGTGGCCGGCACCGGCAAGCTCGACCTGGAGAGCTCCGGCATGGCGAACCTGAAGGGCTCCATCACCAGCGTGGGCGGCACCCTGGTGAAGCTGGGCTGACGACGCACATGGCGACGATGGACGTACGGCGGGAGAGCGGGCGGTGAAGGACTTCTCGGAGAAGATCTACCTGGACTTCCTGTCGGAGCTGGACGGGCTGGAGCGCTTCCGGCAGCGCTTCCAGGAGCGGCACCCGGCGGCCCCGCTGGACCGCGAGGACCCGGACGTGCGCCGCCTCATCGAGGCGATGGCGTTCTTCTCCGTGCAGACGCGGCACGCCACGCTGCACAACCTGCGCTCCACCTGGCGCCGGCTGTTCGCAGGCTTCTTCGACTTCCTGCTGGAGCCCGTGCCCGCCGCCGCCATGGCGCAGGCGGTGCCCACGGAGAAGATGGTGGAGCCGGTGCTCCTCACCCGGGGCACGGAGCTGCGCCTGACGCCCGCGGAGGGCGTGGCGGGCTCCTTCCGGCTCCAGCGCGACCTGCGCGTGCTGCCCATCTTCCTCAGGGGCACGGACGTGGTGCCGCAGGTGCGCAGCGGCCACCGGCTCATCCTCCGCTTCGAGTCCCGCTTCGCGCGCAAGGACGCCATCGACGTGCTCAGCCTGCACGTGCGGCACCTGGACGACTACCGCTCGTCGCTGGCCGTGTTCCACGCGCTGCGCAAGCACCTGAAGCAGGTGAGCGTCGTCTACGACGAGGAGGCGGACGAGCACTCCGTGGGCAGCCCCTGCGAGGTGTCCTTCAACCGCGACCCGCCCGCGCCGGACGACAGCGGCCTCTACGCGCACCCGTTCCAGCGCCTGCGCGCGTTCTTCCAGTTCCCGGAGCAGCAGCTCTTCGTGCACGTGAAGGTGCCGCCGCCGCGCAACAGCTCCTGGATGCGGTTCTGCCTCTGCCTGGACCTGGACAAGGACTGGAACGTCGGGCGCTCGCTGCACCCGGACTTCTTCCAACTGTTCACCGTGCCGGTGGTGAACCTCAAGGCGGAGCCCGCGCAGGTCATCGTGGCGGACGGCACGCGCGCGGAGCACCCCATCCTCAGCATGAGCGCGGGGCGCGAGTTCAGCCTGCACTCGGTGACGGGCGTCTACGAGATGACCAAGGCGGGCCTCGCCCCGCTGCGGCCCGCGTTCCTGCCCGGCAAGGGCCCCAGCTACGAGGTGGACGAGACCTTCGACGAGAAGCTCGCCTCGCGGCAGAGCCTCATCGTGCGCATGCCGGAGGCGTTCACCGCGCCCCGCAAGATCGTGCTGGAGGCGCTGTGGCACCAGCCGCAGTTCTCCGCGCAGGCGGCGGGCAGGGTGGAGGTGTCCATCCCGGGCCGGCACATCGAGGGCCTGAAGTGGCAGACGGTGGGCGGCCTCCAGCCCCACCGCGACAGCGTGCTACGGGATGACGTCGAGGCGCTGACGCAGTTCCTCGCGTGGAAGGCGAAGCCCACGCTGGGCCGGGACGAGGTGGTCGCCCTGCTGGGCCACCTGGGGACTCCCGCGGAGAGCTCGTTCCGCCGCGTCCTCCCGTGGCTCAAGGAGTTGAAGTTCAGTGTCGTCCCCGACAGCGCGCTCAAGGGCTCAGGGCTCCGCCACTCCTACGAAGCCGTGATGGAGCCCTTCGACCAGAGCTTCGAGCCTGTCGTCATCTGCTTTCTTGAGCAGCTGAGGGACCTGCTTGATGCTTGGAACAATGAGGCCACGGTTGATCTCAAGGCCTCGGTGGCGGGTCTGGGGCCGCTACAGCTTCCAACATAGACAAACACGCGCATGAAACTGGAGCACTGGAACGCACTCCTGGCCACGCAGCGTCGCGTGCGCCAGCTCCTCGACCGGGCCCTGCCCGCCGAGCCCGCCCCGGGTGCGCGCCGGCCGCAGGGCAGGGTGGGGCAGGAGGCGCTCGGGCACCTGGAGCAGGCGCTGATGGTGGAGCTGGAGCGCCTGCGCGCCTCGTTCGGCGCGGACATGCCGCCCGACGCGGTGGAGGATCTGATCCGCCCCTTCGTGTTCTTCCTGGATGAATGGGTGCTCCGGCGGCTGGCGGACGCGGAGCAACATCTCTGGCCGCTCCTGCAGCAGAACCTGTTCCAGGTCGACTCCGGCGGAGACCTCTTCTACGACTTCGTGGAAGAGAAGTTGCGCCGCAATGACACCCCGCCCATCGTCTTCGAGATGATCCGCTTCTGCCTGGCCGCGGGCTTCACCGGACGCCTGGTGGGGCAGCCCGAGCGCATCCGCGAGCTGAAGGACCGCATCTCCCAGCGCATCCCGCAGCCAGCGGCCCTGGCACCGCCCGCGCCGGTGGTCCCGCCGGCGGTGCCCACCGTCTACGACTTCCCGGTGCACTACTACGTCGCGACGGCCCTGATCGTCCTGGGGCTGCCGGTCTTCCTGTGGTGGGCCTCCAATTGAGGCCCTTCCCGGCACAGGACCACCGGCCTCCCGCGCCGGCCTCCCAGACGCCGCCCGGGACGCTCGCGCTGCTGGACGCGCTGGAGCAGCGGGTGGGCGCGGAGCTGGGCGCGCTGAAGGAGGGCGTGCAGCCGCTGCTGGACGCCGTGCGTGAGGGGCTGGTGGCGCTGGAGCCGCCCGGGGACGGGGTGCTGCCGTCGCCGCAGGAGCAGGAGAAGCTGCGCGCGAAGCTGGGCGCCACGCTGGAGGAGGCGGAGGACGTGCTGGAGGCGCTCCAGCTCGCCGTGAGACCGGGCGGAAGGGGCGGCGGCTGACCGTGGGCGCGCTCCAGTCCATCGTGGCGGCAGTGAAGGCACACTGGGTGCTCGTGTTGGGCATCGTGGTGGTGCTCACTGCCGTGGGCGTGGGCGTGGCGGTGTGGTGGCGCAAGCGGCAGCGCGGCCCGTCGGTCGCGGGGGAGCAGCGGCCGCTGTCGTCGGGGCAGCTGCTGGCGATCCGCAAGGCGTTCCTGTCGAAGCTGCCGTGGCGCTTCCGCGCGTCCGTGCGGGACTTCCCCACGCTGGTGGTGATGGGGCCCGCGGGCAGCGGCAAGTCGGACCTCATCGAGGCGGAGGTGGACTGGCAGCGGCAGCAGCGCCAGTTCATGCCCAGCCACACGGACGACCCGCTCCTCAAGGTGTTCCTGGGGCCGGAGGTCGTGGTGCAGGAGCTGGCCGCGCCCGTGCTGGAGGACGACTCGCACCACGCGCGGCGCGCGCTGCGCCGGCTGTGGAGGGCCACCTTCGGGCGCCGGCATGTGGGCCGGGCCGTCATCGTCCTGAAGGCGGGCTGGCTGCTGGAGACGTCTCCGGACGAGCAGAAGCGCGTCACCCAGCTCCTGCGCGGCAAGGTGAACCTGCTGTCGGAGGTGTGCCAGTCGCCCGTGGAGACGCGGCTGGTCCTCACGCACATGGACACGCTGGACGGCTTCGCGGACTTCGCGCAGCTGCTCCGCAAGAACGGCGTGCCGCTGGAGCTGGAGGTCCCGCCGCCCGGCAGGGAAGGGGAGCTGGGGGAGGCGCTCCAGCCCATGGAGAAGTACCTGGCGCTGGGGCTCACCTCGCTGTCGCCGGACGCGTTCGAGCGGCTGGCGTCGTTCTACTCGCGCGGCGGCGAGGCGTTCGCGGCGCTGGGGCGCTTCGTGGCCACGCTGATGGAGGGCGGGTCGCTGACGTTCCCGCTCCACCTCAAGCGCGTCTACCTCTCGTCGAGGGGGACGGACGCCCAGCCCACGGGCGCGCTGGCGGTGCGGGCGGATCAACCGGCGGAGCTGCTCGCCAGGGACTACCGCTGGATGCACCTGCGCCGGTGCGCGGTCATCCTCGCGGTGGGGTGCCTGCCGGTGCTGCTGGCGTATGGGCACTTCTACCAGCTGCTGATGCGCGCGCAGGACAAGCTGGACGCGTTCCAGGTGACGGTGCAGCGGCTGGAGGAGCGCAACCAGAGCGTGTCCGGCTCCGTCGTGGAGTCCCAGACGAACGACGCGGTGCGGGCGATGGAGGACCTATGGGGCGCCACGCGCTACTGGCCTCCGCTGACCCACAGCTTCAAGGACGAGTGGGAGGAGCTGCGGGCGCGGCTCGCCCGCAGCATCCGGATGTCCTACCTGAAGCCGATGCTGGAGAGGTGTCAGGACCAGTGCCGGCGCTGCGCGAGCCAGATTCCCGGCTGCCAGCCCGCGCCCGTGTTCACCGGCCGCGGCACGCGCGCCACGCCGCTGAACCCGGCGCCCTCGGGGGATGACAGCTGCCACCTGGAGACGCTGTGCCGGCCGGAGCAGGCGCTCTACACGCTGGGCGTGCTCTACGCCTCGCGCAACGAGGACCTGGGCCAGTTCGTGGTTCGCAGCGTGCACGGGGCGCACAAGAAGCAGCTGGGCTGGACGGTGGAGGCCTTCGGCATGAGCCTGGCCGGCGCGGACCAGGAGCCCAACTGGCTGGACGACATGGGCCTCGCGGAGCCGATGATCGCCAACTACGTCATCGCCAGCGACAGGCCCTTCGACGAGGACGTCCCCTGGACGCGCTGGCCCTACGGGTGGCTGACGATGGACGGCCTGCTGGGGCCGTGGCGCGAGCACTTCACGCAGCTGCAGGACGTGCTGGCCGCGAAGGAGCTGGACCTGGCCCGGTGGGCCGCGCTGGCGGACGGCCGCGAGCGCCTGCGCACCTCGCTGGCGCAGAGCGCGCCGTACAGCTCCGCCCGCAGGGTGATGGACCTCATCAACGCGTCGGACGCGGAGCCGGACGCCAGCCAGCTGAAGGGCGTGGGCAGCCTGCTGGACTCGCTGGACTGGCTGCGCCAGAACCGCCAGACGCTGGAGGCCATCCTCCGCATGGAGGACGAGGCGGACGCCGCCCTGCGCGCCGCGGCCCGCATGACGCCCGCGGAGCTGCTCACCCGCGCGGACGGCCTCTTCGCCCCCAGCGACGGCGACGCGCGCTACCAGGTGGAGGTCCTCCGGCGCGACTTCGAGTTCCGCCCCCTGGACGTGTCGCGGCAGCTGCTGAACAAGGTGCTGCGCACGCTGAAGGAGACGGGCCGCACGCCGTTCGCCGCCGACTCGTTCAACCCGGGCACGGGCGAGACGACGTCGGAGGTCGCCAACGAGGGGATGGGAGACGACGACACGGAGTTCGCCAGCGGGCAGGCCCCGGTGGTGGGCCGCGTCCTGGGCAAGGCCGCCTTCGACGCGCAGCTGGCACCGCTGGTGGACGAGTTCACCACGCGGCTCGCCAAGTCGAGCCTGTCTCGCGAGGAGGCCGTGGAGCGCGCGGCCTTCGTGCAGGGCAAGGTGCAGACCTTCGCGAAGCGCTACGGCCAGGACCTCTACGCGACGTACCGGGGCTACCGCTTCCGCACCTCACCGCGAGGCTCGCTGGCCAGCGACCTGTCCGTGCTGCTCCAGCCGTCGTCGCCGCTGGAGGCGATGCTGCGCGACGTGGCGGCCCGCGCCGGCGTGGGCCCGCTGGAGAGCGAGTACTACGCGCCCATGCGCGACGCGGTGGCGCCCTTCAAGCCGGTGGTGCAGTTGATGACGCCGGACAAGAACGGCGCCTTCGCGGAGCTGGCGGCCTACACCACGCTGGTGTCGCAGCTCCAGCAGGAGCTGTCCGGGGTGAAGCCCGCGGCGGCGCCCAGGGACCCGGCGGCGCCTGGGGCGGCGACGGCGTCGTCGGCGGGCTCGCAGCTGGCGGAGATGCTGTCTCCGGTGGGGCGGGTGGCGCTGAGCATGCTGCTGGAGGAGGAGGACTCGTACCTGCGCCGGGTGGACGCGTGGCTGGATCAGCACGGCCTGGTGGGCGAGTTCCGGGCGCCGTTCCGCCAGCCCTTCGTCGTCGTGCGCAACCGGGGCCGCGCGGAGCTGGAGCGCGTCATCGCGGAGCAGTGGACCTACCAGGCGCGCCGCACGCTGGATCCGCTGGTGAAGCGCTACCCGTTCAACCCCAGCGCGTCACAGGAAGTGGACCCGGTGGAGCTGGAGGTGCTGCGCCGCAAGGACGGGGCCTTCTGGGGCTTCGTCACGCAGGTGCTGTCGCCGGTGGTGGAGGAGCGCGGCACGGACTGGTCGCTGCGCTATCCGCTGAAGTCCCGGCTGCTGTTGCCGCCGCGCATGCTCCACGCGCTCGGGCAGCTGGGCCGCCTGTCGAAGCTCCTGTGGGATGACGAGGGCAAGCCGCGGCCCATCGCGATGCAGGTGCGCCCGCTGCCGCTGCCGGCGGCGCCCACGCCGGACAGCTTCGTGACGCTGTCGTACTTGAAGTGCGGTGGGGCCGCGTCGTTCGGCTTCAACCAGCGGCCCGCGTGGGGGGACTTCCCCCTGAGCTGGTGGAGCCCGCAGCCGTCGTCCATCGGCGTGGAGCTGCGCTCGCCGTCGAAGGATGGGAAGCGCTACCGCTCCATGGAGATGTCCGAGTCGTCGTGGAACTGCTTCCGCCTGCTGGAGTCCGCCACGCTGACGGACCAGTCCAACGTGGTGTGGGTGCTGCCGGGGCGCGGCCTGGCGGCGAACGAGAAGGTGCTGGAGATCAGCTTCGGGTTGCGCGGCGAGCCATGGGCGCCATTCCGTGGGGTGGTGCCATGAAGGGCAGAGGCGTGAGGCTGGCGGCGGGGCTGGTGACGGCGATGGTGGCGGGCAGCTGCGCGGCGCCCAGCCTGACGGTGAACGTCAGGGCGCCGGCGGGCACCAACCAGGGCCGGCCGCTCTACATGCTCATCCGCACGGTGTCGAAGACGTCGATGACGGAGGGCTACGCGGACGTCGCGGCCAAGGTCATCAGCCCGGACGACTCCGTGCTCCAGACGGTGGTCATCTACCCGAGCCGCTCGAAGCAGGTGAAGGTGCCCCTGCCGCCAGAGCAGGCGGTGGCGGTGAGCTTCCTCTTCACCACGCCCAACGGCGCGTGGCAGGCGCTGCTGGACGTGCCGGTGCCCAAGACGGTGGACATCGAGCTGCAGGAGAGCCGCATCCGCACGGACCTGCCCAAGAGCGTGCCCGCGCAGGAGTCCACGCCGGAGGTCCCCAAGGCTCCGGCGGCGCCCAAGGCCCCGGAGCCGCCGGTCTCCGTCGCCTCTCCCAAGTAGGAGCGGTCCAGGGGAATTGCTTCCGGGTCGAATCCTGGCCGCTGGAGGCGGGAGCCCGCCCGCTGGCCCAGCACCGGTCGTTCGAGCAGCCGGAGCTCCCCATCAGGCAATCGGCTAGGACGCGAGCGCGTCCAACTGGGGACCCAGCGCGTTGAGCGCGGAGGTCACTCGGCTGTTCGCCGCGGTCACCGGCTTCGCGAAGGCGCCTGCCTGGAGCTGGGCGCCGATCGCGTCCAGCGGGGAGAGGAGCTGTGGCTTCTGTCCCGTGGCCTGGGTGGAGACGGCGTCCACCTGCGTCTCGGCGCCGGACCTCTGGCCCTCCGCGCGCCGCTGGAAGGCCGCCAGCGCCGAGTCCGCCTGGGTGGTGAGGGACGTCTCCGCGCTGGCGCGAGCCGTCTCCAGTGACGTCAGCCCGGTCGTCACGGACGCATTCGTGGCGCCCAAGTGCGAGTCCAGCCGGCCCTTCGCGGCCGTCACCTGGCCCTCGGCGGTGTCGCGTGCCGCCTGCATGGCCTGCACCGCCGCGTCGATGCCGGAGCCCACCTGGGCGTCCAGGGCCTCCAGGCGCTCGGGCACCTGCGTGTCCAGCGGTGTCACCCGCGCGGCCACCTGATGCTTCATGGCCTCGATCTGCCGCACGCCCTGGTCCTTCACGGTGCCGATCTGCGTGACGGCCGCGGCGATGATCTGCCCCACCTGGGCCTTGGCCTGCTCGATGCCCTGGAGGATGGACTCGGTGAGCGTGCCCATCTGCGTCACGGCCTGGGTCGTGGCCGTGTCGATCTGCGTCTGTGCCTGGGTCTGCACCGTCTCCACCTGCGAGACGATGGTCTTCTGCACGGCCTGGAGCTGGGGGCCCACCTGCGAGGAGAGGGTCCCGAGCTGCGTCGTGATCTGCCCCACCACCTGGCTGATGCCCTGCACCGCGGGGCTCACCAGCGGCTTGGGCAGGTCCGCGGCAGGGATGGCGTCCAGGAGGCCCATGGCCCGCTCCAGCAGCGACTCCAGCGAACCGACGATCTGCTGGAAGAGGGTCTGGAGCTGCTCCAACAGCTGCGGCAGCGACTCGAACAGCGCCATCACCTGCTGCTTGAGGTCGCTGATGGTCGCGACCAGCGAGTCCAGCGTGGTGAAGGCCGCGTCGAGCGTCGCCTTCAGCGGCGCCTTGACGGTCTCCACCGCCGTGAGCGCGCCCTTCACCAGGCCGTCGATGGTGCCGCTCACCGTGTTGATGGCGGTCTCCACCTGCTCCTGCACCTGGTCGATGAGCTTCTCCACCGCTGTCAGCGACGCGGTGACGCTGGCCACCTGGCCGGCGATCGTCCTGCCCAGCGTGTCCAGCGCCCCGTCCGCCTGCGCCTTGCCGGTCGTGAGCGACGGGGCCACCTGCGTGTCCAGCGGATCCACGATGCCGGCGGCCGTCGCGGCCGCGGCCATCAGCTGATCCACCAGCGACTTTCGCTGCCCCTCCAGCGCGGCCTGCTGTTGCTGGTGGGCGTCCATCGTCGTCGTGCCCGCGTCGAGGAGCTCCTGGTGCAGCGCCGCCAGCGCGCTCATGGGATCCTTCACCGCGCCGTCCAGCGTGGAGGTCAGCTGCGCGCCTTGGCCCGTCGCCGCGTCGCGCGAGGTGGCCAGCCGCACCAGCACCGCCGCCAGCGCCGCCGCGATCGTGGACCCCACGCCGGTGAGGTCCTGCGTGAGCTGGGAGCGCGTCTGGTCGATGAGCGCGTAGCCCTGCGCGCGGCGGGCCTCCGTCTCCTGCTTGGAGCCCTTGCGCTTCGCGAGCTTCGCGTCGAAGGACTTCCGATCCGCGTCGCACTGCTGGGCCACCTGCTGCTGGAGCGCGGTGAGCTGCCCTTGCGACGCCTCCGCGGAGGACTTCGCCTGGGCCTCCAACCCCTGGCTCTTCGCCGTGGCCTCCTGGCCCAGCGCCTCCACCTTCGTGCGCGCCGTCTCGCTGGAGGCGGCCAACGCCTGCTGGTGGCCCTTCACCTGCGAGGCCAGCGCCTGGAAGCGAGGGGAGGGGTCCGTCAGCGTCAGGTTCGCCGCGTTCACCCGCGTGAGCAGCGCGCCCAGCGTCGCGCTGATGGAGGGGCGCAGCGCGCCGACCTGCTCCACGACCCCCTGGGCCAGGGCCTCCACCTCGCCCTTCGCGGTGGCGAGGCGCGGCGCGACGCTGGAGCCGAAGCCCTCCACGGCCGCCTTGTGCTTCGCCACGGTGGCGCGCAGCTCCTTCATTTCAGCCCCGCGAGCGCGGCCTTGGCTTCAGCGGCGGCGCCGGAGAGCGCGCCCGTCTGCCCGTCCAGGCCGTCGAGCGCGCTGGTGAGCTGGGCGCGGGCTTCGCCGGCCTTGCCCTTCACCTGGGCCTCCGCGGCGGAGAGGGCCGCGCCCGTCTCCTCCGCCGCCGCGTTCAGCTTCGCGTTCACCGCCGCCGAGGATTCCTTGTACGCCGCCGTCGCGTCGCTCACCGCGCCGTCCACGCCCGCGGTGAGGTCGCCCTTCGCCGTCTCCACCTGCGGCGTCACGTCATACGTGGGCGTGGTGGTGGCGCCGCCGGGGTTCTCCTTCGTCTGGATGAGGAGGTGCCCTTCCGACAGGCGGATGACCTCCGTGTCGTTGGCGTTCACCCGTCCCAGGTTCCACACCGGCTTGTTGTCCTGGAAGTCGTGCGTGAGCGCCGTCTGGTTCTCTCCGTTCTTGCCGAAGAGGAGCTGATCGCCCTGGCTGTCCTGGGGCATGCGCACGCCCTCGCCCCAGTCCAGGAAGCGGTTCAGCTCCGCGTGGTCGAAGTGCAGGGCCACCAGCGCCCGCTCGTTCTTGTACGGCGGGAAGTAGAACGTCCCCGGGAAGTGGCCGGGCTCCGCCGGCACGCTCACCGTCTTGTTCCAGAGCGGAATCGTCACCCGGTAGTTCGTCACGGACGTCTTCTCGTCATCCACCTGGAGGTAGATGCGGTCCGAGGCCTCGCCGCCGGGGCTGTGCACCTTGCCCTCGACGTAGATGGGGTAGCGGGGCGGGCGGTACGCGGGCAGCTCCGGCACCGGATCCGACTTCAGCTCCAGCAGCATGGACAGGGTCAGGGTGAAGCCCTGCATCGTCTCCTGCTGGCCGTCATGAGGCCCGGCCTGGAGCCCCACGCCATCGAAGGCCAGCTCCGCCACACGGTGCTCTTCCCCCAGGCCCGTGAGGTCCGGGCTCCACCGCTCGCCGTCCAGCTTGAGCAGCGCCCCCGGGTGCATCGCGATGGGCGGCACGTCGAGGAACGTCAGCCGCAGGCGCCGCTTGCGCACGCGCAGGCGCTCCTTCTCCAGCGACTGGCGCTGCTCCGCCACCGCCGCGATGGGCGTGCGCACCAGCACGTCGTGCTGGATGCCCGCCACCTCCTGGGATTGCTCCAACGCCACGGTGGTCGCCCCGGCCCCGAAGCCGTTGAGGACCCGCGTGGCGTGCCGGATGACGGGCGGCAGCTCCACGTCCACCCGCGCCACGTGCTTGCCGCTGAGCCCGGTGACGGAGCCCGTGGCCGGCTTCTTCGCGGAGAGGGTGTACGTGTCCTGGGGGCTGTCGTAGGTGAGCACGCCGCCGCGCGTGTCCACGTACCAGAGGACGAAGTCGTAGAAGCTCGCGGCCGGGTGGTCGTCGCCGAGGCCCAGGCACACCAGCGCCTGCTTCGCGTCCAGCGCGTCCCAGTCGTAGGTGAGCTGGAGGCCGCCGGGCTTGTGCGCGTCCAGCAGCTCCGACAGCTTCTTCGCCGTGTGCAGCTCCACCGGGCGGTGCTGCCTCCAGAGCACCCGCGCGGCGTCCTCGAAGGTGACGGTGTACTGGCGGAAGGCCACCGCCACGGAGTCCTTGGTGCCGTGCGCGGTGCCGCTGACGCGCTTCTCCGTGACGAGGCCCTGCACCACCAGCGGCGCGGGCGGCGGGTCGAAGACGCCGGACAGGGCCAGCCGCACGCGCACCAGGTCCGGCTTGCAGAACGCGGTGAACAGCGCCGCGTCCGCCTTCTCCAGCGCGGTCCAGAACGTCAGCTCGCAGCGGAAGCCGGTGGGCGTCATCCGCAGCGAGAAGTCCTTCACCTGGCCGCCGGGGATGGCGAACGCCTGCTCCCCGGCGGTGACGCTCAGCTCCAGCTTCAGCTTGTCGGAGAAGGGGAGCGCCATGCCGTGGTCACCGGGCCTTCGCCTGGACCTCCTCGCGGGTCAGCGCGCCTCGGGCCTCCAGGGCGTCCATCATCGCGCGCATCACGCGGGCCTGCTGCGCCACCATGCGCTCCAGGTCCGAGACCTGCTGCGTGAGCGCCTCCACCTTCGACGCCAGCTCCGCGTCGCGCACCACCGGCGGCGGCGTGGGCGTCCGCGGCGCCGCGGCGGCCTCCGGCTGCTGGGGCGGGGCCAGCTCGAAGGTGGCCTCCTCCAGGCCGAAGCTCAGCGGCGTGGCGGCCGTGGAGGTGATCTCTCCGTGGTAGTGGTGCCGGATGGCGCGCTCGATGGAGGACGCGGTCGCCACCACCACCTGGAGCTTCTGGCCGGAGTGGAAGGCCAGCTCCTGGAGGGACTCCACGTTGGTGGGGTCCGACGTGGCCACGGTGAGCGTCTTGGTCGCGGGCTCGTAGGCGATGGGGAAGACGGTGTAGCGCTCGGCGATGTCCACGCGCAGCGCTTGGAGCGCGGACGGGATAGGGGCGTGCGTGTCCAGGTCCACGGTGGGGATGGCCAGCTGCCGAGACAGGGCATGCACCATGGAGCTCTCGTCCACGACGCCCATCTGCACCAGGGTGAGGCCCAGCCGGCCCCCCCACTTGCGCTGTTCAGCCAGCGCGGTGCGCAGCTGGGTTTCGGTGAGCAGGCCGGCGTCCATCAGGATCTCCCCCAACCGCCGCTTGCGGTTGGGGCCCGGGCCGGGAGGAACAGGAGGGGGAGGAGTCACGGCCGGGCAGCATATCAGCGCCGGACACTCCCCAGGCCTCCGGTGGGTCGCGAACAGGCCAGGCGGGCGGGGATGGGATAGCCTGGGCCTCATGGTGCGAAGCCGAAGCGTCCTTTTCGCGGCAGTCCTCGTGGCCTTCACCGCCGGTTGTGCCTCCCAGCGACTGTCCGGCGCGGACCTGGACCGGGTCCAGCGGCCCGCCTTCATCTCCCGCATCGAGGACGGCGCTGGCCCCAAGAGCCGCGTCTTCCAGGAGGACGACACCTACGCGGACAAGCTCAAGAAGCTGGAGCCCAAGGAGGCGGACCGCCGGCTCACCGTGAAGCTCCAGCAGGCGGTGACGCGCTTCGAGCTGTCTGAGCGCCTGCGCGTCACCACCCTGTCGCGCCTGCCGGAGGAGGCCCCCTGGACGGACACGGTGGACCCGGCCCGGGTGGCCTCCGCGCTGGAGAGCTTCCTCGTGGAGGAGGTGCCCGCCAACGCGCCGGACTATGACCTGATGGCCCCGCTGGGCGCGGACACCATCGTGGAGTTCGTCATCCAGGACTACGGCATGCGCAGCGACGACGGGCGCGCCGGGGCCTACCTCAAGGGATACGGGCGCATGTTCCGGCTGGACGGGCGCTCGGAGCTGTGGCGCCGGCCGTTCGACATGGACGGCGTGGAGCAGGGCGCCCCGCACCTGGATCCGTTCAAGGTCGGCAAGGAGCCGGAGCTGTTCCGCCTGGCCATGACGGAGCTGCTGGACAAGGTGGCGGACATGTTCGTGAAGGACCTGACGCCCAAGAACCGCAGGGGCTCGGTCCCCACGGGCAGCGCCGCGCCGGACACCGTGCCCTCCGCCGTCACCCCGGCGCTCGCGCCGGCCGCCGCGCCCACGCCGCCCGAGCAGCGGCTGCCCCCGGGCGAGCTGCCGGATCCGGATCCCTAGAAGAGGGCGTGCTCGGCCAGGAGGACGCCCAGGCCCACGGCGAAGCTGATCAGCGTCACGGGCACGCCCACGCGCAGGTAGTCCATGAAGCCCATGCGGACCCTGCCGCGCGCGGCCTCGAAGACGATGAGGTTGGCCACGCTGCCCACCAGCGTGAGGTTGCCCGCCAGCGTGGAGCCCAGCGCGAGCACGTGCCACGCCAGCTCCGGCTCCTGCATGGCCGGCACCCACGCGCGCGCGAGCATCACGAAGGGCACGTTGCTGAAGAGGTTGGACGCCACCAGCGTCAGCCCCGCGAAGCCCAGCGTCTCGCGCCACGGCGGCCCGGCCATCAGCGGGGAGAACAGGTGGCGGATCTCCTCCGCCCAGCCCGCCTTGTTCACCCCGTGCACGACGACGAAGAGGCTGGCGAAGAAGAGCAGCAGCACCCAGTCCACGCGCTCCAGCGCCTCGCGCGAGTCGTGCCCGGACAGCGTCATCACCAGCACGCCGCCCGCGAGCGCGCTCCAGCTCATGGGCAGGCCCGCGAAGAACGCCACCACCACGCCCAGCAGGCCGCCCAGCCCCAGCGTCAGCAGCCGGCGGTTCACCTCCAGCGGGGGCGGGTGCGTGTCGAAGCGCGCGGCCGGCAAGTCCCTGCGGAACAGGTAGAGCAGGGACACGGCGACGATGGCCGTGGACAGCAGGGCGGGCAGGGCCATGTACGCGGCGAACCGCGCGTAGCCCAGGCCGGACGCGCCCTGGATCAGCATGTTCTGCGGGTTGCCGGTGAAGGTGGCCACGGAGCCGCTGTTGCTGCCCATGCACACCGCGAGCAGGTACGGCGCGGGCGGCAGGCGCGCGTCCTCCACCACTGCCAGCACCAGCGGCGTGAGGAACAGACACACGGTGTCGTTGACGAGGAACGCGGACAGGAACGCGCTCACGAACGTCACGGCCGCCAGGAGCAGGCGGGGCGTGTGCGCAACCTTGAGGGCCCTGGCCCCCGCGGCGCGGAAGAAGTTCGCCTGCGCCAGGTACACGGCCAGCAGCATCATCCCCAGCAGGAGGACGAGCGTGTCCATGTCGATGGCCTGGCGGCCGCGCTCCGTGCTGTGGCCGAAGACCTCCGCGGGCGTGACGACCCCGGCGACGACCATCAGCGTGGCGCCCAGGAGCGCGCCTCCCGGACGGTCCAGCTTGATGAAGGGCAGCCGGACCCCGGCGATGAAGACGTACGTGAAGAGGAAGATCGCGAGCGCCACGGGCGCGGGACACTAGGGTCCGCTCCGGAAGCCCGTCGACGCCTCCCGAGGCCGCCTGTCCAGGAGCAAATCGTGCCGGCTACTGCCGGGCGCGAATGTGGGTGATGGGCCCCCAAAGGACCGCCCTGGTGGGTCCTGACGCGCGTTGTCCTTCCGGGTACACGTCTGTACAGTGTCCGGCCCTATGAAGCCCGAGAAGGAAACCGAGGCCTTCTCCGGCCCGCGCCGCACGCCGTGGTCGGGGGCTCGCGGGCTGGACGCCGTCCTCCAGGCCTGGAGGTCGGACCGACAGGTGTGGCGGAACCTCGTCCACGACGCGGTGACGCCGGCCCGCGCTGGCGTCTTCGCGCCGCTGCCGGAGGGGCTGTCCCCCCAGGTCCGGGAGGCGCTCCAGCGCCGGGGCGTGGAGCGGCTCTTCTCCCACCAGGCGGAGGCCTTCGAGCGGGCCCGGGCTGGGGAGAGCCTGGTCATCGCCACGCCGACCGCGTCCGGCAAGAGCCTTTGCTACAACCTGCCGCTGCTGGACCGCTTCGCGCGCGAGCCGGAGGCGCGGGCGCTCTACCTGTTCCCCACCAAGGCCCTGTCGCGCGACCAGGAGGAGTCCCTGCGCGCCTTCATGCGCGAGGCGGGCCTGGGCCACGGCGCCATCACCTTCGACGGCGACACGCCGGGGGACGCGCGCCGGGCGGCCCGGGAGCGCGCGGGCGTGGTGCTCACCAACCCGGACATGCTGCACACGGGCATCCTGCCGCACCACGCGAACTGGGCCCGGTTGTTCGCGAACCTTCGCTACGTGGTGATTGACGAGCTGCACACGTACCGGGGCGTCTTTGGTTCGCACCTGGCGAACGTGCTGCGGCGGTTGCAGCGGGTGGCCCGCTTCCATGGGGCGTCGCCCACGTTCATCCTGGCGTCGGCGACCATCGGCAATCCGAAGGCGCACGCGGAGCGGATGCTCGGGCGCGAGGTGGCGCTCGTGTCGGAGAGCGGGGCGCCGTCCGGCGAGCGCCGGGTGATGGTCTACAACCCGCCGGTGGTGAACGCGGAGCTGGGCATCCGCGCCAGCTACCTGAAGAGCGCGGTGCGGCTGACCGCGGACCTGGTGCGCGCGGGGGTGTCCACGCTGTTGTTCGGCCAGTCGCGCAACAACGTGGAGGTGATGCTCAAGTACCTGCGCGACCGGTTCATGGAGGAGAAGCTGGATCCGTCGCTCATCCAGGGCTACCGGGGCGGCTACCTGCCGGGCACCCGGCGCGCGACGGAGGCCGCGATGCGCGCGGGCGAGGTGCGCTGCGTGGTGGCCACCAACGCGCTGGAGCTGGGCATCGACATCGGCTCACTGGACGCGGTGGTGTGCGCCGGCTACCCGGGCTCTGTCGCGGCGCTGGCGCAGCGCTTCGGCCGCGCGGGCCGGCGGGGCATGGGGAGCCTGGCGCTGCTGGTGACGTCCAGCGCGCCGTTGGATCAGTACTTCGCGGCGGATCCGCGCGCCCTCACGGGGGCGCCGGTGGAGCACGCGCGGATTGATCCGGACAACGTGGAGATCCTCGTCCAGCACCTGAAGTGCGCGGCCTTCGAGCTGCCGTTCGAGGAAGGCGACGCGTTCGGCGACGTGCCGGCGGAGAGCACGGCCGAGGCGCTGGACTTCCTCACGCAGCACCAGGTGGTGCACCCGTCGCAGGCGCCGGAGGGCGGACGGCGGATGTTCCACTGGTCGTCGGACGCGTATCCGGCGCACCACGTGTCGCTACGCAGCGTGGGCTGGGACAACGTGGTGGTCATCGAGCGCGGCACGGACAAGACGCTGGCGGAGATGGACTTCCGGTCCGCGCACACGCAGCTGCACGAGCAGGCCATCTACCAGCACGACTCCGAGCAGTATCAGGTGGAGCTGCTGGACCTGGAGAACCACAAGGCGTTCGTGCGCAAGGTGGCGCCGGACTACTTCACGGACGCGATGACGAACGTGCGCGTGAGCGTCATCCAGGAGGACCAGGGCGCGCCGCTGGGGCCCGCGCTGCACGCGGGGCTGGGCGAGGTGTCCGTCATCGAGAAGGTGGTCGGCTACAAGAAGATCAAGTTCCACACGCACGAGAACGTGGGCTACGGCGACGTGCGCCTGCCGGAGATGCAGATGCACACGTCGGCGCTGTGGCTGACGGTGCCGGAGACGGTGGTGCGCTCGATGGAGGCTCCGAGGCCCGCGGTCATCGACGCGCTGCGCGGCCTGGGCTCCGCGCTGCGCACGGTGGCGTGCGTGGGGTTGATGAGCGACCCGCGCGACCTGGGCCGGACGCTGGGCAGCCGGGACGAGCCGGACGGCCCGCCGCGCAAGGACGGGGGCGTGGGCTTCGAGCCGACGCTGTTCCTCTACGACAACGTGCCCGGCGGCGTGGGGCTGGCGGCGCGGCTGTACGATCAGCGTGAGGAGCTGCTGCTGCGGGGGCGCAAGTTGCTGGAGTCGTGCCCGTGCGAGGATGGATGTCCGGCGTGCATCGGGCCCGCGGCGGGTGGTCCGCCGGGGAGCGCGCCGTCGGGATCGCATCCGCGCAAGCGGCTGGCGCTGGACCTGCTGGCGGCGCTCGGCGTCGCCGGGGTGCAGTGAGGAGCGCGGGCGCGGCATGGACCTGAAGCGCAAGCTGTCCCGACTCACCAGCGCGGGCCCCGGCAGCCAGGCTCGGGCGCCCGTGAGCACCGGGGGGGAGCCGCCGGCGGTGGCGGCGCGCACGCTGGTCCCGGAGGTGAACGGGGTCCCGCCGGTGGAGGAGGCGGGGACGACCACCCTCGCGGAGGTGCTGGTCCAGGCGCTGCGCAAGCGCCTGTCGATGGACGGCGAGGGTGCGCCCGAGCTCGACGCTCCCGAGGCCACGGCGGCGCGTGCGGGCGCTGCTCCAGCGGACAGCGAGGCCGGACGGCTCCGTGAGTCCTCGCGGGCGGACGGAGAGGCCGGGCAGAGCGGTGAGTCCCAGCGAGCGGACGGCCTCGTGGACCTGCGCGAGGAGGCGCGCCGCCGGTTCGCGGCGAAGCGCGGCGTCGTCGCGACGGGTGGCGCTTCGGATCCCCGGGTGGAGGCGCTGCGCCAGCTGCTGTCGTTCTGGGCGGAGCGTCAGGGAGCGGCGTCCGCTCGGAGGGCGGTGGCGCCGGTCCCGGAGCCCCGGGCGTTGCCGGTGGAGGCGCGTTCGACGCCGCATGGCACGGTGCACGTGGCCGAGCAGGTGTACTCGCCGGAACACCGTCACGGCACGGCGCCGGTGGCGGCGGCGCTCGACGTGGAGGCGCGGCTGGTGGCGGGGCTGGCGCTGCATCCGGCGCTGGAGGCGGTGGACTTCACGCGGATGCTGCTGCTGGACACGGAGACGACGGGGCTCGCGGGCGGCACGGGCACGGTGCCGTTCCTGGTGGGCCTGGGCTGGTTCGAGGAACGCTCGCTGCGCGTGCAGCAGCTCTTCCTGCGGCGCATGGGCGAAGAGGCGCCCATGCTGCGCCTGCTGGCCGAGCGCATGGCGTCGTCGTCCTGCCTGGTCACGTACAACGGCAAGAGCTTCGACTGGCCGCTGCTGCGCACGCGCTTCGTGCTGAACCGGGTGCCGGTGCCGAAGGAGCTGCCGCACCTGGACCTGCTGCACTGCGCCCGGCGCGTGTTCAAGCACCGGGGCGAGGGCGCGCGGCTGGTGCACCTGGAGTCGAAGGTGCTGGGGCATCACCGGGTCGACGACGTGGATGGGGCGCTGATCCCGGAGCTGTACTTCCGCTTCCTGCGAGGCGCGGACGGCTCGGAGCTGGTGCCGGTGCTGGAGCACAACCAGAAGGACCTGTTGCTCCTGGCGGCGCTGCTGGGTGACCTGGTGCGCCGCTTCCAGGCGGAGAGCCCGGAGCGGCAGGACCCGAGGGATCTGCTCGGCTTCGCGCAGGTGGCGGAGCGGGCAGGGGACGCGGAGCGGGCGCTGTCCTTCGCGAAGGCCGCCGCGGAGGGCGGGGGCCCGGTGGGAATCGAGGCGCTGATGCTGGCCTCACGCCTCTGCCGCCGCGCCGGTGACTGCGAGATGGCGGCGGTGCACCTCCAGCGGGCGCTCACGTTCGCGAAGCCCGGGCAGGGCGCGGCGCTGCACCTGTCCCTGACGAAGCTCTACGAGCACTCCCTCAAGGACCTGCCCCGGGCCCTGTACCACGCAAGGCTCGCGGCCCCCGTGGAGCTGCCCGAGGACCACAAGCTCCGCCTGGAGCGCCTGGAACGCAGGCTGTCGCGTCAGGGCGCCTGACTAGAACTGCCACTCCTGGTTCTTCTGCCCCAGGGCCGCGCGTGTCGCCGCCACGTCCTGCAGGGCCTTGAAGGGCGAAGCGTCGGCTAGCTTCACCACGGACTCCAGCACGGCCGAAGCCAGCTGCACGTTGTTGTCCTGGATGGCGCTGTCAAGCCGTTCAAAGAGCTGCCGGAAGTTCTCCTTGCGCTCGTCGAAGCTGCGGTCAAGGTAGTGCAGGAGCGTCTTGCGCATGGCGTGGATGTGCTCGACGTTCACCCGGGCATGCTCCCGCAGGCGCGTCTGCTCGGTCTGCTCCTTCGCGATGTCGCGAACGCACTCGGTGATGGTCAGGAGGCCCTGCATGACTTCGCCAATCCCCGCCGCGGACAACCCGCCCGTGGGGGTCAACTTCGCCGAGGTCATGCCGCCTCCGCTTGCAGAAGGCGACGGGTCTGCCCGATCAGCACCTCGAGCTGACCGTTGATGTCGCCGCCTTCGTTGAAGAGCGGGACGCGCATCAACTCACTCTCCGCCTTGACCAACTGCATGGCGATGGCGAAGCGAGCAAGATGCGAATCGTCCTCGGCACTGAAGTGGCCGGACAATGCCCAGAGGGACTCGAGTGCCACCTTCGCGCGCTGATCGAGCCGCTCGAGGACCGCGCTCAGCTCATCGACACGGACTCCCGCTCGCGCGAGCAGTCCGATGAGGGCTTCGATGTTCGCCACCTGCTTGTTCACTTCGCTCGCGTACGCCTCAGCCTTCGTCTTCGCCTTCTCGCCCTCACGAGCAAGGAGGAAACCGGCAACGGCCGCGGCGGGCGCCACCGCGATGCCTCCGAGGACCACCGCACCGCCCGCCATGCCAAAGCCTCCCGCCGCGAGGGAGCCTCCACCCAGCCAGGCCAGAAGCGCGCTGTTGGCCGCGGCCCCGGAGAGGCCCGACATGGCGACGCCGGTGCCCGCGGTGGCGAAGGTGGTGACGAGCCCCGTCGTCACGGCGCTCGCGCCGGCGCCCGTCATCGCAGCCGTGACGGCGCCAGAGATGGCGCCCCCTGCTTCGACATATTGCGCGGCGAACTGGCGCACCTCCTCACGGCTGACGCCAACCGTCCCCAGGCTCTCCAGTGCCGCGAGGCGCGCCCGCTGGTTCAGCTGTTCGAGGAAGTCGAAGAGGCTCCGGAACGTGGTGGTGACCACCCGGGTCTTCTGGGCCCCGAGTGCGTCGAGCTTCCCCTGCAATCCGCCGCGCGCTTCGTCGAGCTTCCCGGTCCACTGGCGATACCTGGCCTCCGCGGCCTCGCCAAGCGCATTGGCTTCGCGCATGGCATCAACACCGTCGTAGCCCTTCTTCGCTCCATATCCGAGGAGGCTTGCGAGTCCGAGCGCGACAGGAATGAGCGGCAGTGGCATGGGGAGCCTTTCCTTTCGGTTGGGTTCAACGCGGCCATGCTGCGGTTCCCGGGGCCACCTCCACAATCCCTCTGTGGGGGGAGGACAGGCCGACCCGGGCCATCAGTCTTTATGGCAGCGCATCCCGCAGCCCCGGGAACCACGAGACGAGCAGCCGCTGCGTCCCCAGCTTCACCGTGGCCCGGCCCGATTCGCCGTCCTGATACACGCGCTTCTTGCCGTCCCGCTCGTAGGTCCGGGATGGCACGTGCGCCCGGACCAGCACCGCTCCGTCCCGATAGGTGTCATCCCCGCGCCGCCGCGCCTTCGCGAACTGGAGCGATGCCTCCGGACCCTCCACCTGCTCGATGACCGTCTCGAGCGGGTGGGGCATGTTCGACGTCTGGAACGACAGGCTCATCCCCGGCGCCAGCTCCTGCCGGTAATCCTCCGGAAACAGCACGCTGAGCGACGGCAGCACGTTCCGGTTCAACACCGCCGCCACCGGCTGCCCCGCCTCCACCCGCGCTCCCTGCTTCACCGCCACCTGGCTCACGAGCGCCTCCAGGGGCGCCACCACCTCCGCGGGCCCCGTCGCCGTCTCCAGCCGCGCCACTACCTGCCCGGCCTTGACCGGCTGGCCCAGCCCCACGTTCACCGACATCACCTGCCCGGTGACCGGGGCTGGGAGGTCCACCCACTCGCCCTGCTGGAGCAGCACCGTCCCGCGTGCGACCCGGTCCACCCGCACCATCCCCGCCAGCACCCCCAGCGTCACCACCGCCCCCACCGCGCTCAAGGCCCACGCCCTCCGTGAGAAGCGGGACGTCGACGCGGGAGAGGCGGGGGCAGGCATCGGGGGAGACTCGGGCCGCGGATCCATGCGCCGCCGAGGATGATCCATCCCGGCCTCCCGACGCCAGGACTGGTTGGAACGCGGGATTCACAGGGAAGCCTTCAACCGGGCGCGGAAACTTGACGGGCACGCCTGCCTGCCCAGCCTACAGGGATGTATCCCTGCATCGTCCCGGGGCGCCTTGTGCCATGCTGTGTGCGCCTCGTGGATTCCTCCTTCCTCAAATCCGGGTCCCTGGTCCTCGCCGGACTCCTCGCGCCGGGCGCGTTCGCGGCCGAACCGACGCGCGAGGAGCTGGTGCGCGCGGAGCTGGAACGTCAGCTGCGCGACATGGTCCCCGAGTCCCCCGCGGAGGTGCAGGTGCTCTTCGCGGGCTTCAAACCCGAGGACGGCTACCGGCTCGTGGAGACCGACTTCCTCCTGGATGGCGAGCCGCTCGCCGTCCCGTCGCTGGAGGAGCTCAACGCGCCCGGCGTCCACCGGCTCGCGAACCTCAAGGTCGAACCCGGCGAGCACACCCTCGTCTCGCGCGTCACGTACACCAACGGCTCCTGGAGCCTGTTCAGCGAGACCAACGGCTTCCTCTGGAAGATCACCGCCTCGGTCGGCTTCCAGACCCAGCGCGGCCTGCGCGTCGTCGTGAAGGCGTCCCCCAGCGTCGTGCCCAACGCGCCGGATCCGCGCCTCAAGCTCAAGCTCTCCCACGCCGTCACCGCGGAGATGATCCAGCCGCTGAAGGACGAGCCCGCCGTCGTCGCCGCGCCGCCACCCGTGAGGCCGACCCCGGCCCCGGTGGATGCCGGCACCCCGGCGCACGTCGCCCAGCCCGCGGCGGTCCCGGACGCGGGCGTGAAGCCCTCGACGGTCATCGTCTCCGTGACGCCGCCGGTGGAGCGCCCGCCCGTGGCCCCCAGCCGCCTGCGCCTCCAGGTGACGTCCAAGAAGCCCACCTCCGCCATCGCCTTCGTGCGCGGCCCGGGCGAGCCGCTCAAGCTCACGGTCCCCACGGCCAAGAGCCGCAAGCCGCAGGATGTGGCGCTGGCCGCGGGCGCCTACACCGTGGACCTCATCGCCGAGGGCTTCCTCGCGCAGACGCGCCAGGTGGAGCTGTCCGCCGGCTCGGACGCGTCGCTGGCCTTCGCGCTGGTGCCCGCTCCCAAGGCCGCGAAGGCCGCCAAGGTGCAGGAGGGCCGCATCGAGCTGCCCGAGCCCCTGAGCTTCGAAGAGAAGAAGCCCGTGCCCGCGAAGTCCACGCTGTCCGGCCTGGACCTGGCGGTGGACCTGCTCGTGCGCGACCCGAAGGCCCGCCTGCGCGTCGAGGGCCACACCGACGCGCGCGAAGTCCCCGAGCCCGCTCGCCAGAGCCTCTCCGACGCGCGCGCCCGCGCCGTGGCCGACATGCTGATCCGCGCCGGCGTGGCCCCGTCCCGCGTGGAGGCCGTGGGCCTGGGCGACCGCAGCCCCAAGGCCCCCAACCTCATCCCCCGTGGCCGGGAGCTCAACCGCCGCGTGGAGCTGGTGCTGCTGCGTCCCTGAGCCTTGAGGTTGCCAGGGGGCTCCTCTAGCGTCGCGG
This sequence comes from Corallococcus sp. RDP092CA, assembly GCF_041903675.1. NCBI lineage: Bacteria > Pseudomonadati > Myxococcota > Myxococcia > Myxococcales > Myxococcaceae > Corallococcus > Corallococcus sp. RDP092CA. The sequence continues at coordinate 121,149 of NZ_JAYESI010000018.1, forward strand.
GCGTTCTTCGCCGAAGGGACGCGCGATGCCTCGCTACGAGTTCACGGAAGGCAGCTCCAGCACAAGTTCTGGGAGATCACCCTGAAGGGCTCCACGGTGATCAAGCGCTGGGGCCGCATCGGCAGTGCACCGCGCCCGCGTACGAGCGCGCCCCCACGCCCAGGCCCACCATGCCGTCCTCCTGGCAGCGGTACACCGCGCCGCGAGCGGCCGGGGCGTGCGCCGCGCGGAACATCCGCATGGACACCTGCGTGTAGCCGCGCGCGAGGAGGAAGTCCCTGCCGGCCCGATAGAGCGACAGCCGCAGGTCGTCCCACGCACGCGACTTCTTCCCCAGGAAGGTGAGGGGCCGCACGTAGAGCGGGTAGAGGTACAGCTCCTCCGGCGCGTACCGGAGCGCCGCCTCCAGCGAGTGGAGGAACGTCTCCACCGTCTGCCCCTCGATGCCGTAGATGAGATCCAGGTTGAGGGTGGGGAAGCCCGCGCTCCGGAGCAGGTCCAGCGTGGCCTCCACCTGCGCCGTCTTCTGCGGCCGCTTCACGGCCGCGACCTCCGACTCCAGGAAGCTCTGCACGCCCATGCTCACCCGGTCCACGCCCCGGGCTTTCAGCACCGCGACCTTGGCCGCGTCCACCGTCTCCGGCGACACCTCCACGGACATGGGAACGTCGCCAGGGTCGACGCCCAGCTCCGCCGCCAGGTCGAACACCGTCTCCAGCCCCGCGACGTCCAGCAGGGTGGGGGTGCCCCCGCCCAACGCGGCCCGCGCGAACGTGGCCGACCCCAGCGCCTCCTTCACCCGGCGGGCCTCGCGCTTCAGCGCGGCGAGCCACGCCTGGACCACGTCCTCCTTCGGGCCCGCGGCGGTGAAGAGGTTGCAGAACCCGCAGCGCATCTCGCAGAAGGGCACGTGCAGGTAGAGGAACAGCGCGTCCCGCCGCTCCTTCGCCCAGACGTCCTCCAGCGGCAGCGCCGGCGTGAGCGGGCGGTAGGCCGTCTTGTGCGGGTAGCCGTTGTGATGGCCGCGCCCGGCCAGGCCCGTGACGAGGTCCGGCGCGTCCAGCACACAGGTGCTGGGGCCCGTCGTCTCGCTGCCCTCGAAGCGCAGGGCGAAGGGGCGCGGGTGGCAGCCCGGGGTGACAGGGGTGGGGAGGAAGCCCGCGAAGAAGGCCTGGTGCGCGGCGTAGGTGAAGCTCGCCGGGCTGTGCCGCTCCTCCCACCGGCCGCCGGGCAGCAGCGCGGCCAGGGTGGGGGTGCGGCCTGCTTCCAGCTCCTCCCGGGCCACGTCGTAGCGGAGCGTGTCCAACGTGAGGAGGAGCAGGTCGTGCGTGCCGACCAGGGCGTTCAGGTCATGCATGCGGACCGGCGGGGCGGGGAGGGGGCCTCATCGATGGGAGGTCCCATACCCCGCCCGGGACGGCGGGACTACGACATCGGCACGGTCTCGGCCGGGGGACGCGGCTGCGCGGGCGTCTGGGCCGGGGTCGGGGCGGCGGCCTCGGGCGGCAGGGACTCGAGCGGGCGGCGCGGGGCGTTGGGGCGCTGCGTGTCCACCGTCGAGTTGTAGAGCGTCGTGGCGAAGGTCTGCTGCCCGTTCGTGGACAGCGTGCGGAAGGCGCGGTCCAGCGCCTGCTGGCCGCCTTGCAGGCCCTGGCCCAGGGTGCGCTCCACCAGCGCGCGCGCCTGCTGCTCGTTGAGCCGCACCGTGTACGGAGCGCCGTTGGACGCCGCCGCGTCGTCGCTGGAGAACGCGCCGCGCGCCATGGCCGCCGCGTTCGGATCCGTGAAGGTCAGCTCGTAGCTGGTCTCCGCGGGCTGGCCGGGACGCGTGGTGGTGGTCGCCACCACGGAGTCGTTGATGGCCGTGCGCGCCCGGCCGTTGCCGTCCGCGCCCACCTGCATCTCCGTGGTCTGGGTGCTGCCCGCCACGTTGCGGTCCGTCTGGCGCACGGTCTGGTCGCCCGCGCCGTCCGCCGCGAGCCGCGTCTGGCGCTCGGTGGTGGCCACCTGTTGGCCCAGCACCCGGCCCTCGCGGTTCTGATCCAGCGTGTCCGTGCGCCGTACGTTGCTCACGCCCGGGCCGTTCTCGCGGGGAATCTGGCCGGTGCGCATGAACTCGTCGTAGGCCGCGCGGCCTTCCGGCGTGCGGATGTTGAAGTCCGCGGACTGGGTGTGCCCCAGGCGCTGATCCTGCCGGCCCTCCAGGCCGCGGATGTTGGTGGCGTCCCGCTGGCGGCCATCGCTGGTCACCGTGGCGCGCACCGTGTCCTCGGACGTGCGCTGCACCTCGTAGCGCTGCGTCTGGCTGCGGTCATAGGACGTGCTCAGCCCCAGCCGCTCGCCCAGCTTGCCCGGGCCCGCGCGCAGGCCCACGTTGAAGCCCGCCTGGCCCTGGACCTCCGCCCGGGCGCGGGTGCCCACCGGCCACGTCTCCGGGGCGCTCGGGTTGGGCAGCTGGCCGTTGCGGATGGCGTCCGTGGCGGCTTCGCGAGGCACCTCCACGCGCAGGCTGCCCTGCAGCCCGAACGAACCGCCCGCGTTCACCGTCCCCAGCCGCGTCGGCACGCCGCCCCGGGGCGTCGAGCCGCGATTGCCCACCTGGCCCTGGGCCTCCATGACGAAGTTGTCCCCCTCCATCCGCACCCGCGCGCGGCCCGAGGGGCGCAGCGCGGCGCCGGGCGTGAACGAGTCCCGGTTGCGCTCCGTCGCGGCCTGCTGAGCGGGCGCCTGCGTCTGCGGCGCGCTCGCCGGGCGAGTGGTGGGGACCGTCGACTGCGTCGGCTGGAACGAGGTGGGACGGTTCGGATTGATGGAAGTCATGTGTATTGAGTTTATCGGCCTCTCCGACCGAAGTGTTTCCACTCAGGGTGTAGGATTCGCGCTCCCGAATCCTGAGAGATTTCAGTGGCTTCCGCCCACTCAGGACCACCTGGGCCTACCTTGGGAGGACGCGCTCCCGGTCGCGGGCCCGGGCGAAGCTGCTGTCATCGAGCGCGGAGGTTGAAGCGCGGGCCCCAGGCGTCCGGAGCCCGCGCCGTCCTGGTCAGTTCTCGGGCTTCGCGGGGGCTTGCTGCCGCGCCACGGGCTTCGTGGCGCGCTGGAGGACGGGCAGGGACGGGCTCAGCGTGCCCAGGTAGAGGCGGCCGTGGAAGCCCGTCTCGCCCGGCGCGTCGAAGAGGGCCACCTTGCGCGGCGTCCCCGGCTCCTGGCGCGCTTCCGCCGCCGGGTTGATGCCGTGCACGTCGCAGTCCACCTGCTCCCAGACGTTGAAGCGGCAGGCGTAGTGCGCGCCGCGCGCGAAGCCCACGTCCAGCGCCCGCACCTGCGCGCCGGGCAGGGCGGTCGCGAGGCGGTGGCCCATGGGCTCGAACTTCGAATCCCAGGTCACGCCGCCCGTGCGCACGTGCACGTCGCCCGCGAGCACCAGCAGCCACGCGTCCGGGTGCTCCTTGCGGTAGGCCAGGAGGTTCTCCGCCATCTCGGCCTCTCGCGAGTTGCCCACCGCCTCCTTCGAGTCGAAGGCCACCACCGAGACGGCATGGCCCTGCGCCCGCAGGCGCCGCCCCGCCTCCAGCAGGTGGATGACGCCCGCGCTGCTGCGGCCGTCCTGGTCCACGCGGCGGAAGAAGCCGCTCAGCACCAGCAGCCGCTCCAGGTCCGCGTCGGTGCCGGAGCTCGTCAGGTATTCGTCCAGCGCGGTCTGATCCCCCGAGGGCACGGACACGGCCAGGGCCACCGGCAGCTTCTTCGCGGTGGCGTCGCAGAGCATCCGCGCGGCGGCGTCCGGCAGCTCGTGCGTTCCCAGGGGGTCCGCGACCAGCACGGTGCCCCCCTGCGTGAGCAGCGCGTCCACGCCTTCCACGGGCTCGCCGCAGCGGGGCTCCGCCTCCGGCACCTCCGGCGTCCAGCCCGCGACCTTCACATCACTCACCGGGATGGCGGCCTTGCCTCCCACCAGCTCCAGCGACGGCACCATCTCCAGCCTCGCCAGCAGCTTGCGCTCCAGGGGCAGGTCGCGGAAGCCGCGCCGCAGCTTGAAGCCCTCCATCTGCGGGACGGCCTCGAAGGTCTCGTGCGCGAACACCTCGCGGAAGTGGTTGTAGTAGTGGTCGTTGGCCCGCTGGCTGCCCGGCTCGGGCACCTGCTCCTCGACGGCGTCATCCGCCTCGCGGTACTGGAGCCGGTAGATGCGCACGAGGGACTGGCGCGGGCCCACCTCTTCGGGGCGCACCAGGTAGCGCTCGAAGGTGCGGTTGCCGCGCACGTTCACGCCGATCTCCCAGGACTGGGAGTACAGCTCATGCGTGGTGTTGTTCTCGAAGATGTCCAGGCGCTGCTCTTCCAGCAGGCGGCGCGCGACGAACATCGCCTCGTCCAGCGGCACCAGGTAGATGCGCTCCACGGTGGGGATGGGCTCCGTGTCCAGCGGATCCCCATCCAGCCCGCGCGACAGGCTCGCACACCCCGTCATGCACAGAAGTCCCAGCGTCCAGTGCCATCGCACGGTCCTGCCCCCTCTCGTGAAAAGGGGACGGCCAAGGCAGGCGCCATCCCCGGACGGCCGAGTCTAGCACTCCGGGTGCGAAGCTTTCGCCTCCCTCAGTGCTCGGTGTCCGCGGGCTTCTTGCCGGCCGGCTGCTGGTGGGCCACGGACGGCTCTGCCCGCTGGATGACCGGCGGAGAGGCGTTGAGCGTCCCCACCCAGAGCCGGCCGTGGAAGCCCTTCTCGCTGGGCCCGTCGAACAGCGCCACCTTGCGCGGCGTCCCCGGCTCCTGGCGCAGCTCCGGGGTCGGGCTGAGCGCGAAGACGTTGCAGTCCACCTGCTCCCAGACGTTGAAGCGGCAGGAGAACTGCGAGCCTCGCGCGAAGCCCACCTCCAGCGCCTTCACCGGCGAGGCGGGCAGGGCCTTCGTCAGGCGCGCGCCCAGCGGCTCGAAGTCCTTGTTCCAGCTCACCGGCTTCGTGCGCACGTGCACGTCGCCCGCGAGCGCCAGCAGCCACGTGTCCGGGTTCGCCTGGCGGTAGGCGATGAGGTTCTTCGCCATCTCCGCCTCGCGCGCGTTGCCGGAGACGCTGTTCGAGTCGAACGCCAGCACGGTCACCGCGTGGCCCTGCGCGCGCAGCCGGCGGGCCTGCTCGATGAGGCGGAGCAGGGCGCCGCTGCTGCGCCCGTCCTGGTACACGCGGCGCCAGAAGGAGCTCACCACCAGCAGCCGCTCCAGGTCCGGGCCGTGGCCCTCGCTGGCCAGGTAGTCGTCCAGCGCGCCCTGGTCCTCCGACGGCATGGACAGCGCGAGCGCCACCGACAGCTTCTTCTCCACCGCGTCGCACAGCATCCGCGTGGCCACCTCGGGCAGCTCGCGCGTGCCCAGCGGATCGCCGAGCAGCACCGTGTGCCCGGCGGTCAGGAGCGGCTCCACGCCCTGCACCGGCCCGCCGCACTGCGCCGGGGGTGTCTGGGCCGCGTCGTCATCCCAGCCCTCCACCTTGACGGCGCGCACGGGCGCGGTCGTCCTGCCGCCCACCAGCTCCAGCGACGGCACCATCTCCAGCCTCGCCAGCAGCTTGTGCTCCACCGGCAGGTCGCGCGTGCCGCGCACCATCTTGAAGCCCTCCATGTCCGGCACGCCGTCGAAGGTGAAGCGCTCGAACGTCTTGCGGGCGAGGTACTTCTCCTCGTCCGCGATGCGCTCGTTGAGCCACTTGGGCTTCACCTCGATGTTCGTGTCCTGCTCGCGGTAGCGCAGCCGGAAGACGCGGATGACGGACTGGCGCGGGCCCACCGCCGCGCCCTTCACGAAGTAGCGCTCGAAGGTGCGGTTGCCGGGGAGGTTCATCCCGGGCTCGTGCGCGGAGGTGTAGAGCTCGTGCTGCTCCGCGCGCTCGAAGACGTCGTAGCGCTGCTCCTCGAAGACGCGCCGCATGGTGAAGAGGGCCTCGTCGAGCGGCACGAGGTACACCGTCTCCTCGGTGGGCAGCTCCTCATCTTCCGGGCCCTCGTCATGGAGGTCCTTCGTCAGGCTCGCGCAGCCGCCGACGCACAGCGACAGTCCCAGCAACCAGTGAAACCGCATGACATGACCTCCGGCCCACCCGATGGGTCCCGATGTTGCTCGCGACAGGGGGACGACGTCTCGGCTCCCACGGCCCGGACGTCGGGAATCAGTCTACCGGGAAACGCGCGGCAACCGCGTCTGTCAGGCAGGACGGGTGGGAGCGGCTCCCTGCCCCGTGAGCGACCGGACGACGTCCAGCGCGACCTCGGCGTGCTTCTTCACCTGGAGCTGCGAGTCGAACGCGTAGCGGATGGTGCCGCCCGGGTCCGTGATGAACGTCACCCGCCCGGGCAACAGCCCCAGGAAGTTGGTGGGCACCCCGAACGCCTTGCGCGCCGCGCCATCCGGGTCGCTGAGCAGGCGGAAGGGGAGCCGGTGCTTGGCGATGAACTTCTCGTGGGACTCGGCGGAGTCGCTGCTGATGCCCACCACGTCCGCGCCCGCGTCCGTGAAGTCCTGGTACTGGTCCCGCAGGCTACAGGCCTGGACCGTGCATCCCGGCGAGTCGTCCCGCGGGTAGAAGTAGATGACCAGCGCCTTGTCGCCCAACAGGTCGCGCAGGCGCACCGGCGCGCCGCCCGGTCCCTGCAGTGTGACGTCCGGAACCGCGTCCCCTTCCTTCAGCATCTTGGCCATGAGCGTCCCTCGCCTCCGGGATGGCAGCATGGACCGCGCGTGGCCTGACCCGCAAATCAAACGGGGCATCCCGGGATTGCCCGTGCTCCTTCCGGCAGGTGAACACCTGCACGGGGGGGACGCCGCCCACGCGTCGGGCGATCCAGCTTCCTTGCCTGGGGCCCATCACCCAAGATGCATGTTCCCTTCGAAGGTCCCCCGCGGTTTTTCCGCAAGGAGGAGGGGCGCATGTCCTTCCACTCCCATGGCCTGCTGGCCGCGATCGCGCTGTTCTCCCTGTCCGGCTCCGCCCTCGCGCAGGTGCCCGCCGCGCCGCCCAGGACGCCCGCGAGCCCGGAGGACGCCCGCGCCGCCTTCATCCGGTCGCACTACACGAAGTACGAGGTGCGCATCCCCATGCGCGACGGCGTGAAGCTCTTCACGGCGTTCTACGTGCCCAACGACGCGGGCCCCCAGAAGCGCTACCCCGTGCTGCTCACGCGCACGCCGTACTCGGTGGGCCCCTATGGCGCGGGCCGCTATCCCCGCACCCTGGCCCTGCCTGACTTCGAGAAGGAGGGCTTCATCTTCGCCTACCAGGACGTGCGCGGCCGCTCCATGTCCGAGGGCGAGTTCGTCAACGTGCGCCCCCACCGCGACACCAAGCGCGGCAAGGAGGTGGACGAGAGCAGCGACACGTACGACACCATCGACTGGCTGGTGAAGCGCGCGCCCCACACCAACGGCAAGGTGGGCATGTGGGGCGTGTCCTATCCGGGCTTCTACACGTCCGCGGGCGCCATCGACTCCCACCCCGCGCTCAAGGCCGTGTCGCCGCAGGCCCCCATCGCGGACTGGTTCTGGGACGACATGCACCGGCATGGCGCCTTCAACCTCCAGCTGGCGTTCAGCTTCTTCTCCATCTTCGGCAAGCCGCGCCCCACGCTCACCGACGACACGGAGCGGAAGTCCTTCGACTTCGGCACGCCGGACGCCTACGGGTTCTTCCTGGACCTGGGCCCGGTCGCCAACGCGGACGCGAAGTACCTCCACGGCGACGTCGCGTTCTGGAAGGACATCGTCGCGCACCCCAACTACGACGCCTTCTGGCAGGCGCGGAACCTGCTGCCGCACCTGAGGAACATCAAGGCGGCGGTGCTGGTGGTGGGCGGCTGGTACGACACGGAGGACCTCTACGGGCCGCTGCGCACCTACGCCGCCATCGAGAAGCAGAACCCCGGCATCTCCAACACGCTGGTGATGGGCCCCTGGCCCCACGGCGGCTGGATGCGCGCGGAGGGCTCGTCGCTGGGGGACGCGGAGTTCGGCTTCCCCACCAGCGCCACGTACCAGGACCTGGTGCTCGCCTTCTTCAAGCAGCACCTGAAGGGCGGCCCGGACGCGGCCGTCCCGGAGGCGCTCGTCTTCGAGGGCGGCGCCAACCGCTGGCGCAAGCTGGACGCCTGGCCGCCCAAGGGCACGAAGGAGGCGCGCCTGTACTTCCAGCCCCAGGGCGCGCTGAGCTTCCAGGCGCCGAAGGCCGCGGCCCCGTCGTTCGACGAGTACGTGAGCGACCCGGCGAGGCCCGTGCCGTACACGCAGGACCTGGGCCCCGGCTGGTCCAAGACGTACATGACCGAGGATCAGCGCTTCGCCTCGCGCCGGCCGGACGTGCTCACGTACCAGACGGAGCCCCTGGAGAAGGACCTCACGCTCGCGGGCCCGCTGGAGGCGGAGCTGTGGGTCTCCACGACGGCCAGCGACGCGGACTGGGTGGTGAAGCTGGTGGACGTGAACCCGGACAAGCTGCCGGGCTGGACGAAGGAGCAGGAGCACTCCGGCGAGCGCAACCGGGGCGCGCAGCAGACGCTGGTGCGCGGCGAGCCGTTCCGCGGCCGCTTCCGCGACAGCTACTCGCAGCCCAAGCCCTTCACGCCCAACGAGGTGACGAAGGTGCGCTTCGTCATCAACGACGTGTTCCACACCTTCCAGCGCGGCCACCGGCTGATGGTGCAGGTGCAGTCCAGCTGGTTCCCCTTCATCGACCGGAACCCGCAGACCTACGTGCCCAACATCTACGAGGCGAAGCCCACGGACTTCGTGCGCGCGATGCACCGGCTGCACCACACGGCCGCGCAGCCCAGTGCGTTGAAGGTGAACGTCCTGCCCGCCCTGGACGGGTAGTTCACGGGTCCCAGGGCGCGCGGTCTGCTAGGCTGCGCGCCCGCCACCATGCGGGTGGCTCTTGCCGGGCCACGCGCCATGGCACGCCATGACGGGAGGGTCATGACCGGTCACGACCGGCCCGACGCCGGGCGGGTGCTGCTCGACGGTAGCCTGGGGGAGGGGGGCGGCCACGTCCTCCGCTCGGCGCTGTCGCTGTCGCTCATCACCGGCCGTCCCTTCCAGCTCCGCGGGCTGCGCGGGCACCGCGAGCCCCCGGGCCTGCGCCCGCATCACCTGGCCTACGTGCGCGCCGCGGAGGCGCTGGCGGGCGGCACCAGCGAGGGCGCCGTCGTGGGCTCCACCGAGCTGGGCTTCGCCCCCGGCCCGGTGCGCGCGGGGGACTACCTCCTGGAGGCCGGCGCGTCCGGCAGCACGCCCCGGCTCTTCCAGTGCCTGGTGTATCCGCTGGCGCTCGCGGGCGGCGGACGGCTCACCCTGCGCGGGGCCACGCACCCCCGGGGCGGGCCCAGCTTCCACGCGCTCGTGGGGGCCTGGCTGCCGGTGGCGCGCGCGTACGGGCTGCCGGTGCAGCTGTCGCTCACCCACGCCGGCTTCCCCCCGGAGGGCGCGGGCGAGTTCACCGCGGAGGTGGGCGCCCCGGCCGAGCCGCCCCTTCGCGTGGAGCTGCCCGCGCGGGGCGTGCTGCGCGAGGTGCGGGTGATGTCCTTCGTGGGCGGGCTGCCCTTCGCGGTGGCGGAGCGTCAGTCCCGCGCCGCGGTGGCCGCGCTGCGCGAGCGGGGCATCCTGGCGGAGGCCGACAACCGGCCGCTGGCGGTGACGCGCTCGCAGGGCTCCGCGACGTTCGTGCTGGCGCAGTTCGAGCACACCGTGGCGGGCTTCACCTCGCTGGGCGAGCGGGGCCTGGACGCCGAGGGGGTGGGGCGCGAGGCGGCGGAGGCGCTGACCCGCTTCATGGAGACGGGGGGCGCGCTCGACGAGCACCTGGCGGAGCAGCTGCTCCTGCCGGCGGCGCTCCTGGCTTCCGGGAGGCTGGGCGCGGCGACGCCGGGGACCACGCGGTTCACCGCCGCTCGCATCACCGAGGAGCTGACGGTCCAGGCGGAGGTGCTGCGGCGCTTCCTGCCGGTGCACCTCCGGGTGGAGCCGGGCGGCAGCGTGGAGGTCCGCCCGGCGTGAGGCGAGGCTTCAGGCCTCGTCCTCGGTGGCGCTGCCGCGGGCGCCGAAGGTGTTGCTGTCCGCCATCTCCTTCACGGTGCCCCGGTAGGCGCGGATCGCGAAGGGCGTGGCGACGAGGAACACGATGCCCACGAGGCCAATGGCCATCCAGGGCACGGGCGTCTCCTTGATCTGCACGTCCTTGCCGTAGCCATTGAGGTTGTTGCCCATGGCGCGCGCCTTGGCGGCGTCCTTCTCAGCCTGGGTCAACTCCTTGCGTTCCTTGAACTCCTGGGGCTGCCGACGTTGGGGCTGCGCCAGGACAGTGCCGCCCCACGCAAGGGCGAGGACGAGAACAAGCCGGGGGAGGGAGGGGGAGGACATGGGCCTTGAGCCTAACAGAGGCGCGAGGCGCGGGTGAACAGGGGGTTGCTTCGCCCCGCACGGGGCGTTACGCGCGCGTCATGCTCCGCCTTCCCTTCCTGCTCCTGGCGAACCTCCTCCTGGGGCTGAAGCTGCTCCTGGGCCTGCCCTTTCGTCTGATGGCGGCGCGCGGGAGACCCACCTGGATCCGCTTCCGGCTCGCGGGCCAGCTCCCGTACCGCCCGCGCCCCATGTCACGCTTCCGTTTCGGCGGCGGCCCGGCGGAGCCCGCCACGGTGACGTCGCTCGACGCGCTGAGCCGCGCACTCAAGGTGCTGGCCGCGGACCCGAAGGTGGAGGGCGTCCTCCTGGAGGTCGAGGGCCTGTCCATCCCGGACGCGAAGCGGGAGGCCCTGCGCGCGCTGCTGTCGGACTTCCAGGCCGCCGGGAAGCGGGTGGTGTCCTGGGCGGTGATGGTGGACACGGACGCCTACCCCGTGCTGGGCGCGGCGGACGAGGTGCTGCTCGCCCCCATGGGCCGCGTGGAGCTGGTGGGCTACGCCGCCGAGGCCACGGTGCTGGGCGAGGCCTTCGGCCGGGTGGGCATCCACGCGCACTTCGCCCGGCGCGGCGACTACAAGACGGCGCCGGAGCTCTTCACCGACGGAAGGGTGTCCGACATCCAGCGCCAGACGCTGGAGTCCTTCCTGGATGAGCGCTACGCCGCGCTCGTCGACGCCATCGCCCGAGACCGGGGCAAGACGCCGGAGGAGGCGCGGGCCCTCATCGACGCGGGGCCCTACAGCGCGAAGCGGGCGCTGGAGGCGGGGCTGGTGGACGGGCTGGTCCACGAGGCGGACCTGGGCGCGCACCTGGGCCTGGAGGCGAAGAAGGACGAGGAGCCCCCGGTGCCCACCTACGACGCGTACCTGGCGACGCTCGCGTTCCCGCCGGTGCGGTGGCGCCGGCTGCGCCGCAAGCCCCGGCTGGCGGTGGTGGACGTCGCGGGCATCATCATCCCGGGCAGCGGCGGCGCGGGCCGGTTCGCGGCGGCGGACGCGGTGGTGAAGGCGGTCCGGCAGGCGGGGCGGGACCCGCGCGCGAAGGCGGTGGTGCTGGCGGTGGCGAGCCCCGGCGGCTCCGCGTTCGCGTCCGAGCAGATCCTGGAGGCCGTGAAGCGCGTGGCGAAGCAGAAGCCGGTCATCGCGTACGTGGACTCGGTCTGCGCGAGCGGCGGCTACATGGCGGCCATCGGCGCGAAGGAGATCTGGTCCGCGCCCCACGCCGTCGTGGGCTCCATCGGCGTCTTCGTGGGCAAGTTCGAGTACGGGGACCTGCTGGAGAAGCTGGGCATCCACCGCACCACGCTGGCGCGGGGCGAGAACGCGGCCTTCTTCTCCTCCTCACGGGGCTTCACGCCGAACGAGCGCGCCGCCCTGGAGCGCGAGGTGGAGGAGAGCTACCAGTCCTTCCTGGAGCTGGTGGCCCAGGCGCGCGGCCGGACGAAGGAGGAGATCCACCAGCGCGCGGAGGGGCGCGTCTACTCCGGGCTGCGCGCGAAGGAGGCGGGGCTGGTGGACCGCATCGGCGGCTTCGAGGAGGTCTGCCGCCACGCGCTCGACGAGGCGCGCGTCCCGTCGGACGACTTCGAACTGGTGCGCTACGGCGGCGCCCGCGCGAAGCTGTCCCTGCTCAAGCTGCTGATGGGGGCGGCGCACCCGGCCACGTATGCGTTCTGCCCCACGGCGTGGAGCCTCCAGCGCCTCGGGGCTTCCCGGCATTTCGACTAGCATGGGGGCATGGCCCGCTCCTGCCCCGTCTGTCCCAGCCAGCCGATGAACGTCGTCCAGGCCTCCGACGTGGAGGTGGACGTCTGCCCGCGCTGTCAGGGGCTGTACTTCGACCGGGGGGAGCTGGAGCGCTTTCCGGACCGGCCGTCGCTCAAGCCGCTGCTGAACGCGGCGAGGCAGGCCGCGTCGCGCTGTCGCGAGGGTGGGCACCTCATCCCCCGGGCCATGGCCCTCTGCGCCACCTGTCGCGGCGAGCCCCTGGGCTGCCCCGGCTGCGGCGCGCGGCTGGCGCTGGTCCATGCGCGCGTGTGCAACGTGGACCTGTGCACGCACTGCGGCGGCACCTGGCTGGACGCGGGCAAGTTCGAGGCCCTGGAGAACGCCGTCGTGACGCCCCCCAGGGCCGCCCCCGTGGCCAGGGGCTGGGAGGTCGCGCCGGCGACGGACGGGGGGCTGGACCCCTGGAAGGGCCCGGGCGCCACGGCCCCGTTGCCGCCGTCGGACTCCCCCACGGGCGGCCTGGGCGTGCGCTCCCCCTTCGGCTGCGTCCAGTGCGGCATCCAGGTCTCCGTGCCGCAGGCCTACGCGTACAACGGCGACATCTACTGCCGGGAGCACCGCCCGAAGGGCGCCGTGTCGGGCGACAGCCTCCCCAAGAGCCGGGACCCGAGCACCTTTCCCTCGATGGACAGCGCCTCGGACGGCGTCGACCTGGCGGACATCGTCATCTCGCTGTTCCGGCTGTTGCGCCCCTGACCCTTCGCGCGCCGCCCGCTCGCTGGAGCACCGACGGGCGGGACGTCCGGGCATTGCCCGCCCCCGGGCCGGCGTCTACCCTGCCGCGCCCGTGATGACCCGTCTCGCGCCCCTGAGCCTCCTCTTGCTGGGCACCGCCTGTGCCACCACCTCCCGTGAACCCACCTCCGTGGCGGAGGCGTACGCGAAGGCGCTGGAGGAGAACCGGCTGTCGGACGCCTACCGCCTGACGACCGGCGGCCCGGAGGGGGAGGGGGCCTTCCTGGACGAGTACTCGGACGAGGCCGCCCGGAAGGAGCGCGCCGCCGCCGTCCGCGCCGGGGCGGGCGTGCTGGAGGCCCCGTCCGTCACGCTGGCCCGCCAGGGGGAGGACTGGCGCGTGGTGGAGTCGCGCCCCGCGGACGTGCCCCGGGCGGCGCTGAAGCGGTTCCTGGAGGAGGTGGAGTCCCGCGACTGGAAGGGCGCGTGGGGCCTGCTCGCCTCCCCGCTGAGGGCCCGCTACACGCCGGAGCGCCTGCGCGAGGACTTCGAGCGCGAGCCCCTCGCGAAGGAGCGCCTGCGCCGGGCCCGCCTGGCGCTCAACACCCACGTCCGCGTGGCGGCGGGCGAGGCCCTGTTCCCCCTGGGCGGCGAGCGCGCGGTGCGGCTGGTGCTGGAGGACGGCGAGTACCGCGTGGCGGCCATCGAATGAGGGCCAGAAGCCGGGCGCGATCCAGGGCGGGAGGAAGCCCGGGCGGCCTCCGGACAGGTGCGTTAAACGACGTTGACAGACCCCGGGGTGCTGGCAATCTCCGCCCCCCTTCGAGCGTGCAAACACCCGTTTTCAAAAGGTTTCAGGTGTTCCGATGAGCGTGTCCCAGGCCGATGTGATGGCGGCCATGTCGAAGGTGATCGACCCCGAGCTGCACGTCGACCTGGTGAAGGCCGGGATGGTGAAGGACGTGCGCGTCACCGGTGACACGGTGAAGCTGAAGATCGAGCTGACCACGCCCGCGTGTCCCATGAAGGGGAAGATCCAGGCGGACGCGGAGGCCGCGCTCAAGGCGGTCCCGGGCCTGAAGTCCTTCGACATCGAGTGGGGCGCCCAGGTGCGCGGCGTCGCTGGCGGCTCCGGCGGCGGGGCCCTGCTGCCGGGCGTGAAGAACATCCTGCTGGTGGGCGCCGGCAAGGGCGGCGTGGGCAAGAGCACGGTGGCGGTGAACCTGGCCACGGCGCTCGCGCAGCACGGCGCGAAGGTGGGCCTCCTGGACGCGGACTTCTACGGCCCCTCCGTGCCGCTGATGACGGGCACCGCGGACAAGCGCCCGGTGAGCCCCAACGGCAAGACGCTGGATCCGCTCGTCGCCCACGGCCTGAAGATCATGTCCATCGGCTTCCTGGTGGAGGCGGATCAGGCGCTCATCTGGCGCGGCCCCATGCTCCACGGCGCCCTGATGCAGCTGGTGCGCGACGTGAACTGGGGCGAGCTGGACTACCTGGTCCTGGACCTGCCCCCGGGCACGGGCGACGTGGCGCTGACGCTGTCCCAGTCCGTGCGGGCCGCGGGCGCGGTGCTGGTGACGACGCCGCAGGACGTGGCGCTGGCGGACGTGGTGCGCGCCAAGCAGATGTTCGACAAGGTCCACATCCCCGTGCTGGGCATCGTGGAGAACATGAGCCAGTTCGTCTGCCCGCACTGCTCCAAGAGCACGCCCATCTTCAACCACGGCGGCGGCCACAAGGCGGCGGAGATGTTCGGCATCCCATTCCTGGGGGAGATCCCGCTCGACCTCAAGGTGCGGGAGGCGGGAGACTCCGGCGTGCCGGTGGTGGTGGGGCACAAGGACAGCCCGGAGGCGAAGGCCTTCCAGGACGTGGCCCGGAACGTCGCGGGCCGCGTCTCCGCGCAGTCCATGAAGAGCGTGCCCCTGCCGGTGATGCAGGCCCGGTAGGGCCCAACCTGAAGAGGAGATCGCATGGCTCCGGCCGGCAACGACGAGCTTCCGCCTGATCCGCTGTTCGATGACGACTCGGAGCAGCAGCCCGGCCGCGAGAGCCGCTCGGGCGGCTTCGTGCCGGACTTCGTGCGGCGCATGGCGGTGGCCGGCATGGGCGCGGTCTTCATGGGCGAGGAGGGCCTCCGGGCCCTCGCCGGCCAGCTCAAGCTGCCCAAGGAGGCGCTGGGCTTCCTCCTCTCCCAGGCGGAGAAGACCAAGGACGACATCAGCCGCGTCGTCACGGAGGAGCTCCGCCGCTTCATGCAGTCGGAGAAGCTGCGCGACGAGTTCCTCAAGCTGCTCTCCGGCATGACGGTGGAGGTCAAGGCGCAGATCCGCCTGGTGCCGTCGGAGAAGTCCGAGCAGGCCGCGCCTCCCGAGCCCCACCCCAGGTCCAGCAGGAAGGCCGCGGAGCCGCCCGTCACGCGCGTCATCATCACGGACGTGAACGCGCGCCGGCCGGCCTCCAAGCGCTCGAAGCGGGAGTAGGGACGTGGCGGAAGAAGCCCCCTCGCCGGAGACCCCGGCCCCCGCCCCGGAGCCGCCGCGCCGCACCTGGCGCACGCACCCCTTGCCCAAGCGGCTGGCGATCATCGCCATCGTCGCGCTGGGCCTGTGGCTGTGGAAGGCGACGGACGTGCCGGAGCGCCAGCTCGTCTACCGGCTGGAGGGCGACGGCTGGGGCGACGTGCGCGCCATGGACCTCCAGGTGCTGGACACGGAGGACCACATCGTGAAGCGCGAGGAGCGCTTCTTCGCGGAAGGTCCTCCCCTGGAGGTGACCTTCAAGGTGGACCTGCCGGAGGGCACCTTCCGCACGCTCCTGTTCCTCCAGGTGGAGGGGCGCGACAAGCGGGACGTGCTCCGCGGCCGGCTGATGGTGGGCGAGGCCCGGGCCATCGTCGTCCCGTTGAGACTGCCCGGCGCCAGTCGTTGACCCTCCTGGGGCCGTGCGTTATGGCCGCCGGCACAGGAGAGAAGACGCCATGGCTACGGAACACATCGTCGTCGTCGGTGCAGGGCAGATGGGCGCGGGCATCGCGCAGGTGGCGCTCCAGGCGGGCCTGCGCGTGTCGCTGGTGGACGTCAACAAGGACGGCCTCGCCAAGGGCGCGGACCGCATCAGGGCGGGCCTGAAGAAGCTGGTGGAGAAGGGCAAGCTGGACGCGGCGAAGCAGCAGGCCGCCGAAGCGAACCTCGCCACCTTCACGAGCGCGCGCGAGGCCAGGGACGTGGACGTCGCCATCGAGGCCGTCACGGAGAACGAGGACCTCAAGCGCCGCATCTTCCTGGAGCTGGATGAGGTGGTGCGGCCCGGCGGCATCCTCGCCACCAACACGTCCTCCATCCCCATCACCCGCATCGCCGCGGCCACGAAGCGCCCCGAGTCCGTCATCGGCATGCACTTCATGAACCCGGTGCCGGTGATGCAGCTGGTGGAGCTGATCCGCGGCGCGGCCACCAGCGACGAGACGTACACCACCATCCGCGCCATGGCCGAGCGCATGGGCAAGACGACGGTGGTCTCCAAGGACTACCCGGGCTTCATCGTCAACCGCATCCTCATCCCCATGCTCAACGAGGCCTGCTTCGCGCTGATGGAGGGCCTGGGCACGGCGGAGGACATCGACACCGCGATGAAGCTGGGCACCAACCAGCCCATGGGCCCGCTCCAGCTGGCGGACTTCATCGGCCTGGACACGGTGCTCTACATCGCCGAGGTGCTGCACAAGGGCCTGGGTGACTCCAAGTACCGCCCGGCGCCGCTCCTGCGTCAGTACGTGGACGCCGGCTGGTACGGCAAGAAGTCCGGCCGCGGCTTCTACAAGTACTAGCCCCCACACCCGGAGCCCGCACGCACATGGACTACCAGAACATCAAGTTCGAGAAGGACGGCGCGCTCGCCATCCTCACCGTGGATCGCCCCAAGGCGCTCAACGCGCTCAACAGCGCCACGTTCCACGAGATGGAGCACGCGCTCGACTCGCTAAAGGAGGACACCCGCGCCCTCATCGTCACGGGCGGCGGGGACAAGGCCTTCGTGGCGGGCGCGGACATCGCGGAGATGGCCACCATCAGCGCCGCGCAGGCGCGCGAGTTCTCGGCCCTGGGCCACCGCGTCTTCGAGCACCTGGAGAACCTGCCCATCCCCACCATCGCGGCCGTGAACGGCTTCGCGCTGGGCGGCGGCCTGGAGCTGGCCCTCGGCTGCGACCTCATCTACGCGTCGGAGAAGGCCAGGCTGGGCGTGCCGGAAGTGACCCTGGGCGTCATCCCCGGCTTCGGCGGCACCCAGCGCCTGGCGCGCCTGCTGGGCCGCGCCCGCGCCAAGGAGCTGCTCTTCACCGCGGACCGCCTGGACGCCGCCAAGGCCAAGGAGATCGGCCTGGTGCTGGACGTGCTGCCCGCGGACAAGCTGATGGAGCACTGCAAGGCGGTGGCCGCGAAGATCCTGAAGAACGGCCCGCTCGCGGTGGCCCAGGCCAAGCGCGTGGTGGAGTACGGCGCGGATCAGGACCTGCGCGCCGCCAACGAGCTGGAGCGCCAGGGCTTCGCGGTCCTCTTCGGTTCGGAGGACCAGCGCGAGGGCATGGCCGCGTTCCTGGGCAAGCGCCCGGCCCACTTCCAGGGCAAGTGACGTGAAGCCCGCGGTCGCGGCCGGGAGCCTGCTGTGCTTCCTGGCCGCGCCGCCGGCCCGGGCGGAGGAGGGTCCCGCGCGGGAGCCCCGCGCCCCGGCCCTGGTGTCCTGGAAGCGCACGCTGTGTCTCTACACGCTGTGCTTCCTGGAGCCCGCCCTCCCGGACCTCCACCGCGAGTGGGGCGACGGCGCCCGCTGGGTGCTGTCCTGGCCCATCCACCCGTGGGCCAGCCCGCCGCTGGACATCCCCGGCCCCACGCTCATCCTGTCGCCCTTCGTGGAGCCCCAGCTCCGACTGCGGCCGTCCACCTTCCGCCTGCTCGCCGGGGGGCGCGTGTACGCCTTCCCGGACGCGTCCCGCCTCGGCGTCCTGGCCGAGGGAGCGGGCGTGTGGGGCGGGGACGGGAAGGGCGGGGTGGCCGGGGTGGGGCTCACCTACGACCTGATTGAGCGGCACCGGGACACCCAACCCTGGACGGTGTCGGTGGTGGTGCGCAGGGCCTGGACGGACGCGGGGGCTCGCACGGACGTGTCCTTCGACGTGGCGGTGCCGCTGGCGATGTTCTTGGGGACCCGGATTCCTGCTCCCGAGGGTGGAGGGGCGTCTTCGGAGTAGCCCCGGGGCGGACCCCGTACTATGGGAGGTCCACCATGAACTTCGAGCTGACCGACATCCAGCGCGAGATCCAGCGGCTGTGCCGCGAGTTCGCCGCCAAGGAACTCATCCCCAACGCCCGCAAGTGGGACGAACAGCACGCCTGGCCCACGGACGCGGTGAAGAAGCTGGCGGAGCTGTCGCTCCTGGGCATCGCGGTGCCGGAGGAGTGGGGCGGCGCGGGCCTGGACAACGTCTGCTACGCGCTCGCGATGGAGGAGATCTCCCGCGGCTGCGCGTCCACGGGCGTCATCATGAGCGTGAACAACTCGCTCTACTGCGACCCGGTGAACAAGTTCGGCACCCCCGAGCAGAAGGAGCAGTTCCTCAAGCCCTTCGCCAGCGGTCAGAAGATCGGCTGCTTCGGCCTGACGGAGCCCGAGGCCGGCAGCGACGCCGCCGCCCAGAAGACCATCGCCGTGAAGCGCGGCGACGAGTACATCATCAACGGCTCCAAGAACTGGATCACCAACGGCCCCAAGGCCGACGCCATCGTCCTCATCACGATGACGAACAAGGAAGCGGGCAACAAGGGCATCACCGCGTTCCTCGTGCCCACCGACACGCCGGGGTTCATCCGCGCGGAGCCGGACAAGAAGATGGGCATCAGCGCCGCCTGGTCCTGCTCCATGTTCTTCGAGGACATGCGCGTGCCGGAGAAGTACCGCCTGGGCAAGGAGGGCGAGGGCTTCAAGGTCGCCATGTCCACGCTCGACGGCGGCCGCATCGGCATCGCGTCCCAGGCGCTGGGCATCGCGCGCGCGGCCTTCGAGGAGGCGGTGCGCTACTCGGGCGAGCGCAAGACGTTCGGCAAGCCCATCCGCGACCACCAGGCCATCCAGTTCATGATCGCGGACATGGCCATGGAGATCGACGCGGCCCGCCTGCTCGTCTGGCGCGCGGCGCTGATGAAGGACAAGGGCGTGCGCCACTCCCAGGAGAGCGCCATGGCCAAGCTCTACGCCAGCGAGATGGCCAGCCGCGTGGCCAACAAGGCCCTGCAGATCCACGGCGGCATGGGCTACAGCAAGGAGATGGACGCCGAGCGCCACGTGCGCGACGCGCGCATCACCGAAATCTACGAGGGGACGAGCGAGATCCAGCGCATCGTCATCTCCGCCAACCTGCTGAAGGAGTAGTCACCCGGTCATGAAGCGCGCGCTCCTCCCCGTGCTGTTCCTGTCCCTGGGCCTGGCGGCTCCGCTGGCGCTCGCCCAGGGCACGTCGAAGAAGAAGGCCGCGACGACGCCCGCTCCGGCCACGGCCCCGGCGACGACGCCCGCCCCCGCGAAGCACGATGGGCTGGACGTCAGCAAGCTGCCCTTCACCCCGGACTCCATCCGCCAGGTGATGGCCTACCACATGCCTCGGATCCAGGAGTGCTACGAGGACCACATGGTGGAGAAGGACAAGAAGGTGGAGGGGCTGCTGAGGACCACCTTCACCATCACCGCCGAAGGCACCGTGCGCAGCGCGAAGATCGACAAGCACGGCAGCACGCTGAAGGACGCGGGCCTCAACGACTGCGTGGTGTCCGTCCTGTCGTCCATGGACTTCCCCAAGCCCCCGGACGGCCGCGACCACCCCATCGAGTACCCGTTCAACCTCAAGGCCATCGAGTAGCAGGACACCCGCGCCCGTGAACTTCGACCTCACCGAGACCCAGACGCTCATCCGCGACACCGCGCGCAAGTTCGCCCGCGAGCGCGTGGCCCCGCATGCCCGCGCGGCGGACCGCGAGGAGCGCTTCGACCCGGAAGTCTTCAAGGCCCTGGCCGAGGTGGGCCTCCTGGGCGTGAACCTGCCGGCCAGGTACGGCGGCGCCGAGGCCGGCGTCGTGTCCTACGCGCTGGCCATGATGGAGATGGCCGCCGCGGACGCCTCCGTGTCCGTGGCCATGGCCGTCACCAACATGTGCGGGGAGCTCATCCACGCGGCCGGCACCGACGCGCAGCGGGAGCGGTTCGTCACGAAGATCACCTCCGGTGAGGCCATCGTCGGCGCGTTCGCCCTGAGCGAGCCGCACGCGGGCTCCGACCCGGGCGCCATGCGCACCACCGCCGTGAAGCGCGGCGACGTGTACGTGCTCAACGGCAGCAAGCAGTGGATCACCTCCGGCGCCTACGCGGGCGTCATCGTCGTGTGGGCCCGCACGGGCCAGGCCGGCAACAAGGGCCTGTCCTGCTTCATCGTGGAGGGCGGCGCCAGGGGCCTCCACGTGGGCAGGCACGAGGACAAGATGGGCCTGCGCGCGTCCAACACCGTGGGGCTCACCTTCGAGGACTGCGAGGTGCCGGCGGAGAACCTCCTGGGCAAGGAGGGCGACGGGTTCCGCCTGGCCATGATGGCGCTGGACGGCGGGCGCATCGGCATCGCGGCGCAGGCGTGCGGCACCGGCCGCGCCGCGCTGGAGGCGGCCGTGGACTACACCAAGGACCGCAAGGCCTTTGGCCAGGCCGTGGCGGACCTCCAGGCCCCGCGCTTCATGATGGCGGACATGCGCACCCAACTGGACGCGGCCGAGCTGCTCACCCTGCGCGCCGCCGCCCTCAAGGAGTCCGGCCAGCCGTTCACCCGCGAGGCCTCCATGGCCAAGCTGTTCGCCAGCGAGATGAGCAACAAGGTGGCGGACAAGGCCGTGCAGCTGCACGGGGGCTACGGTTACATCGACGAGTTCCCGGTCGAGCGTTACTTCCGGGACGCCCGCGTCCAGACCATCTACGAGGGCACCAGCGAGGTGCAGCGGATGGTCATCGCCCGCGAGACGTTCCGGCGGGAGGGGTAGGAGTCGGGGGAGGAGTGCTCCGCCTGTCCTACATGGGGCGGGCGGGCAGGGGGGCCTGGCGGGGGGCGGCGTGCAGCCCCGGTCGGGCGTTCATAGAACACGGATCACCACATGGCGCGGTGCACCGCTTGACTCCTGGAAACTCCGGTGTCTAGGGTGCGCGGCTTCCAACCAGCCTTGCGTCCCCATTTGGGGGACACCCGCGGTTTCCCGTCGCTCCCCGCAGGCGGCCGCGCACCTATTCAAACAGGGGGCAGCTGTACCGTTCCAAGGACTTCCCATTCATGCAGCAGAACGTGAACCAGCAGATCGACGGCGGTGACGAAGACTTCGCGGCGATGTTCGAGGCCTCGCTCAAGGAGCGTGGCGGCGACGGAATCCTGAAGGAAGGCGAGATCGTCAAGGGCACGGTCGTGCAGGTGACGAAGGATTTCGCGATCGTGGACATCGGCTACAAGTCCGAGGGTCAGGTCCCGATCTCCGAGTTCACCAATCCCCGCGGGGAAGTCACCGTGAAGTCCGGTGACCCCGTCGAGGTCCTCCTGGAGAGCCGCGAGAACGACACCGGCATGGTCGTCCTCTCCAAGGAGAAGGCCGACAAGATGCGCATCTGGGACGAGATCTCCGCCGCCTGCGAGCGTGATGAGATCGTCAAGGGCACCATCGTCGGTCGCGTGAAGGGCGGCCTCTCCGTCGACATCGGCGTGAAGGCGTTCCTGCCCGGCAGCCAGGTGGACATCCGCCCGGTTCGCAACCTTGACCAGTACATCTCGAAGGAATTCGAGTTCAAGGTCATCAAGTTCAACAAGAAGCGCGGCAACATCGTCCTCTCTCGCCGCGTGCTGCTGGAGAAGCAGCGCGAGGAGATGAAGAAGGAGACCCTCAAGAACCTCAAGGAGGGTGCGGTCCTCAAGGGCGTGGTCAAGAACCTCACCGACTACGGCGCCTTCATCGACCTCGGTGGCATCGACGGCCTGCTCCACATCACCGACATGTCCTGGGGCCGCATCGGTCACCCCAGCGAGATGTTCAACGTCGGTGACGAGGTGCGCGTCGTCGTCCTCAAGTTCGACCCCGCGCAGGAGCGCGTCAGCCTGGGCCTCAAGCAGATCCAGGAGGACCCGTGGCACCGCGCCGACGAGAAGTACCCCGTCGGCACCCGCGTCGCCGGCAAGGTCGTGTCCATCACGGACTACGGCGCGTTCATCGAGATCGAGCAGGGCGTGGAGGGCCTGGTGCACGTGTCCGAGATGTCCTGGACCAAGCGCCTCAAGCACCCGTCCAAGATCCTGGAGGTCGGCCAGACGGTGGAGGCCGTCGTCCTCGACATCGATCCGAAGGCCAAGCGCATCGCGCTGGGCATGAAGCAGATCGAGCAGAACCCCTGGACGCTGCTCGAGGACAAGTACCCGATCGGCTCCGTCATCAAGGGCCAGATCCGCAACGTCACCGACTTCGGCGTCTTCGTCGGCGTCGAGGAGGGCGTGGACGGCCTGGTGCACGTGTCCGACATCTCCTGGACCCAGCGCATCAAGCACCCGGGCGAGATGTTCAAGAAGGGCGACGAGGTCGAGGCGGTGGTCCTCAACATCGACGTCGAGAACGAGCGCTTCAGCCTGGGCATCAAGCAGCTCCAGCCGGACCCCTGGGAGACGCTGTCCGAGCGCCTGCCGGTGGGCAGCCGCGTGAAGGGCAAGGTCACCAAGGTCACCGACTTCGGCGCGTTCGTGGAGATCGAGCCGGGCATCGAGGGCCTCGTCCACGTCTCCGAGCTGAAGGAGGAGCGCGTGGAGAACCCCCGCGACGTGGTGCAGGAGGGCCAGGAGGTCGAGGTCAAGCTCATCGACATCAACACCCCGGACCGCAAGGTGGCGCTGTCCATCAAGGCGCTCATCGGCGAGGGCGAGGACTACCGCGAGTACCTGCGCAAGCAGGCCGAGGGGTCCAAGGCCCGCCTGGGCGACGTCATGGCCTCCAAGCTGAAGAAGTAATCAGCCCAACGTCCTGACGTGAATAGCGGCCGGGTTCCCCGCGGGGAGCCCGGCCGTTTCCATTTGATTCGCCGGAAAGCGCCCGTGATAAGTCCCTCCCGGCGCTTTTTCCCTTCTCCAGACGGTTCCCTCTCCAGGAGGCAATTCCATGGCTCGTGAAGTCGTCATCGTGGGCGCGGCCCGTACCCCCATCGGCTCCTTCCAGGGAGCGCTGTCCAAGCTCACCGCGCCCCAGCTGGGCGCCATCGCCATCAAGGCGGCGCTGGAGCGCGCGGGCGTGAAGCCGGAGGCCGTGCAGGAGGTCATCATGGGCTGCGTCCTCCAGGCGGGCGTGGGCCAGGCCCCGGCGCGCCAGGCGGCCCTCTTCGCCGGCCTCCCGGACACCGTGCCGGCCGTCACCCTGAACAAGGTCTGTGGCTCCGGCCTGAAGACGGTGATCGCCGCGGCGCAGGCCATCGCGCTGGGCGACGCGGACGTCGTCGTCGCGGGCGGCATGGAGTCCATGTCCAACGCGCCCTACCTGAGCCACACCATGCGCGGCGGCGCCCGCATGGGGAACGTGGAGTTCAAGGACGCGATGATCAACGACGGCCTCTGGGACGTGTACGGCAACGTCCACATGGGCATCTGTGCCGAGGAGTGCGCCACCTCGCAGAACATCAGCCGCGCGCAGCAGGACGAGTTCGCGCTGGAGTCCACGCGCCGCGCCATCCAGTCCCAGAAGGAGGGCCTGTTCGCCGCGGAGATCGTCCCCGTGCAGATCCCCGGCAAGAAGCCGGATGAGTTCACCACCGTCTCCGAGGACGAGGGCCCCAAGAACGCCAAGCCGGACAAGATCCCGGGCCTGAAGCCGGTGTTCAAGAAGGACGGCACGGTGACGGCCGCCAATGCGTCCTCCATCAACGACGGCGCCGCGGCCGTGGTGCTGATGAGCGAGGAGCGGGCGAAGGCGGAGGGCCGCACCATCCTGGGCCGCATCAAGGGCTACGCGCAGGCCGCCCGCAAGCCGGTGGAGTTCACCATCGCGCCGGCGGACGCCATCAACGCGCTGCTCAAGAAGCAGAACGTGACGGTCAAGGACGTGGACCTCTGGGAGATCAACGAGGCCTTCTCCGTGGTGTCCATCGCCAACAACCGCCTGCTCGGCCTGGATCCCGCCAGGGTGAACGTGCGCGGCGGCGCGGTGGTGCTCGGCCACCCCATTGGCGCGTCCGGCACGCGCGTGCTCGTCACGCTGCTCCAGACGATGAAGGACCAGAACAAGAAGCGCGGCGTGGCGTCGCTCTGCATCGGCGGCGGCGAAGGCATCGCGCTGATGGTCGAGCGCTAAAGGACACCGCCCGCATGAACAAGGTCTACGCGAGCGCGGATGAGGCGGTCGCCGACATCCCGGACAACATCACCCTGATGAGTGGTGGGTTCGGGCTGTGCGGCAACCCCGAGAACCTCATCACGGCCCTGCACAAGAAGAACGTGAGGGGCCTCACCATCATCTCCAACAACTGCGGCACCACGGAGCTGGGGCTGGGCATCCTCCTGCAGAACAAGCAGGTGAAGAAGATGGTCGCCAGCTACGTGGGGGAGAACAAGGAGTTCGAGCGGCAGTTCCTCTCCGGCGAGCTGGAGGTGGAGCTGAACCCGCAGGGCACGCTCGCGGAGCGCATCCGCGCCGGGGGCTGCGGCATCGGCGGGTTCTTCACGCCGACGGGCGCGGGCACCCAGGTGGCGGAGGGCAAGGAGACGCGCGTCATCGACGGGCGGCTCCACGTGCTGGAGACGCCGCTCAAGGCCGACTTCGCCATCGTCCACGCGTGGAAGGCGGACACCTGGGGCAACCTGGTGTTCCACAAGACGGCGCGGAACTTCACGCCCATGATGTGCATGGCCGCGAAGGTCACCATCGTGGAGGCGGAGCACATCGTGCAGCCGGGGGAGATCGACCCGGATCAGGTGCACATCCCGAGCATCTTCGTGCACCGCATCGTGCAGGCGCAGAACCTCCAGAAGTGGATCGAGCGGCGGACCGTCCGCAAGAAGGCGTCCTGAGCCATGCCCCTGACCCGTGAACAGATCGCGCAGCGCATCGCCCAGGAGCTGAAGGACGGCTTCTACGTGAACCTGGGCATCGGCATCCCCACGCTGGTCCCCAACTACATCCCGCCCGGGGTGGAGGTGGTGCTCCAGTCGGAGAACGGCCTGCTCGGCATCGGGCCGTACCCGGAGGAGGGGAGCGAGGACCCGGACCTCATCAACGCCGGCAAGGAGACGGTGACGGTGGTGAAGGGCTCCGCCTTCTTCGACTCGGCGCTGTCCTTCGGGATGATCCGCGGCGGCCACATCGACCTGGCCGTGCTGGGCGCCATGGAGGTCAGCGAAGAGGGTGACCTGGCCAACTGGATGATCCCCGGCAAGATGGTGAAGGGCATGGGCGGCGCCATGGACCTGGCCGTCGGGGCCAAGCGCATCTACGTGGCCATGGAGCACGCCAACAAGGACGGGCAGCCCAAGATCCTGAAGAAGTGCTCGCTGCCGCTGACCGGCCTCAAGTGCGTGCACCACATCGTCACGGACCACGCGTTCCTCGACGTGACGCCGGAGGGCCTGGTCCTCCGGGAGCTGGCGCCCGGACTGACGGTGGAGCGGGTGCAGCAGCTCACCGAGCCCAGGCTGAAGGTCGCGCCCGACCTGCGCGAGATGAAATTCCCTGCCTGACGTAGGGTGCTAGGGTGTGCCTCCGTCTCTCGCCACTGTCTGGCGGCGGGACGGAGGCCCCCATCCCCGGGGCGCGGAGCACGTCATGGCCGACACTTCGGAGAAGCCCGTCCCCGCGCCTCGCGCGCACCGCATCGATCACGAGCTGCCCGTGGCGTACCGCACGGTGTCGGGCTTCGTGACGGACTGGGCGGTGAACCTGTCGCGCGGCGGCATCTACATCAACACCCCGCAGCCGCTGCCGGTGGGCACGGTGGTGCGCCTGCTGGTGTCGCTGCCGGGCGCCAGCTTCCCGGTGGACCTGTCCGGGAAGGTGACCCGCACCAACCCCCAGGGGACGCCGGGGCACGAGGTGCCGGGGATGGCGGTGGAGTTCCTGGACGTTGACGACGAGAAGCGGTCGCGCATCGAAGCGTTCGTGGAGCGCCTGCGGGAAGCCCTGCCGGCGGACGAGCGTGGCAGCGCGACCCGGAAGTAGGGCGGCCCCACCCAGGCGGCCCCCGCGAGTGCGCCTGCGATGACGACGCTGCCCGAAGCCCCCATTGAACTGACCATCGAGCGGCTGGGCCAGCTGGGCGAAGGCGTGGCCCAGTGGCAGGGGCGCACCGTCTTCGTGCCCGGCGCCTTCCCCGGCGACACCGTGCGCGTCCTCCTGGAGGCCCAGGGCAAGGTGCTGCGCGGCCACCTGGGCCAGGTGCTGACGGACGGGGCGGAGCGCGTGTCGTCGCGCTGCGTGCGCTCGGACGCGTGCGGCGGCTGTGACTGGCTGGAGCTGTCCGTCCCGGCGCAGCGGTCCGCGAAGCAGGAGATCGTCCTGTCCACGCTGGAGCACCTGGGCCACCTGAAGCGCTCGGACTTCGCCGTGCGGCCGTTGATGGTGGCGCCCCGGGACTGGGGCTACCGCCGCCGCGCGGTGCTGCACGGGGCGGGCAAGGGGGCGCTCGGCTACTTCGGCCGGCGCACGCACGAGCGCGTCCCCGTGGACGTCTGCCCCGCGCTCACGCCGGCGCTCACGGCGCTGCCCGGGAGGCTGGCCCCGCTGCTCAAGCCGCTGGCCAGGGACACGGAGGAGGTGCTGCTGCTGGCCGAGGGCGACAAGGCCGCGTTCGCGGTGAACCTCAGCGGCCCGGTGACCTCGCGACACCTGGAGGCGGCGGAGGCCGCGGTGCGGGCGCTGCGGCTGGAGGGCGCGGTGCTGGTGCCCAGGGAGGGCTCGGCGCGGCTCGTTGGCCGGCCGGTGCTGCGCTCGCTGTCCCCGCTGCGCCCGGAGGTGCCGGTGTACCTGCGGCCGGACGCGTTCGCCCAGGCGCACGCGGAGGCCAACGTGGGGCTCGTCACGGCGGCCCTGTACGAGCTGGGCGCGCGGGAGACGGACTCCGTGCTGGAGCTGTACTCCGGCAACGGCAACTTCACGTTCCCCCTGGCGGGGACGGCCGGGGCGGTGCTGGGGGTGGAGTCGTCTCCGGTGGGCGTGGAGCTGGCGCAGCGGAGCGCTCGCGAGGGTGGGGTGGCCAACGTGCGCTTCGTCCAGGGCGACGCGCGCAAGGTGTGCGACGGGCTGGTGGCGGAGGGGCGCTCGTTCGACCTGTGCCTCGCGGACCCGCCCCGGGCCGGGGCCCCGGGCCTGGCGAAGTGGCTGCGCGCGCTGAGCGTGCGCCGGGTCGTCTACGTGGCGTGCGACCCGGCCTCGCTGGCGCGCGACGCGGCGGGGCTGGTGGAGGCCGGTTACAAGCCGGTGGCGCTCCAGGTGGTGGACATGTTCCCGCAGACGCACCACGTGGAAGCGGTGATGTCCTTCGAACGGGGAGCCTGACGCGCCATGGACGCCCGCATCGTCGAGTTCGCTGAAGTCCTCCGCCAGAACGGCGTGCGCGTCAGCACGTCCGAGGTGCAGGACGCCCTGCGCGCCACCGCGGAGGTCGGCGTCCAGGACCGCGCGCTGTTCCGCTCCGTGCTGCGCACCACGCTGGTGAAGCGCGAGCTGGACGTGGACACGTTCCGCCGCGCGTTCGACTTCTTCTTCTCCGGCGCGGCCCGCACGTTCGAGGCCATCGACAAGTCGCTGGCGAAGCAACTGGAGGAGGAGGGCTACCTGGAAGGCGACCTGTTGAAGATGGTCATCTACCAGATGAACCTGCTGGCGCCGGAGATGTCCCCGCTCGCGCAGGCCCTCCTCGCGGGGGACCGCGCGCGGCTGGCGCAGCTCTTCCGCCAGGCGTCGCTCCAACTGGACCTGGGCCAGTTGGAGAGCCCGCTCCAGACGGGGTTCTTCACGCGGCGCATGCTGGCGGGCGCGGGCATGGAGCGGGCCCGGTCCGACCTCAAGTCGCTGGAGGACGAGCTCAAGGCGCGCGGGCTGCACGCGGAGGGCGTGGAGATCGTCTCGCGCCACGTGGCCGCGGCCATGCGCAAGATCGAGGAGGCCGCGCGCGCGGAGGTGAAGCGCCAGTCCGAGGCGCGCATCCGCCGCCGCACGGACTCCGTCACGGAGAAGGCGCTGCACCTGCTCACGCAGGCGGAGGTGGACCAGATGGAGGCCGCGGTCCGCACGCTGGCGGAGAAGCTCAAGAGCCGGATGATCCGCAAGCAGCGCTCGCACCGGCGCGGGTCGCTCCACGCGCAGCGCACGCTGCGCCGGAACATGCCCTGGGACGGCGTGCCCATGGTGCCCGTGTTCCGCACCCGCCGGCCGGAGCGCCCGGAGCTGGTGGTGCTCTGCGACGTGTCCGACTCCGTGCGCAACGCGTCTCGGATGATGCTGCTGTTCATGCACACGCTCCAGTCGCTGTTCGTGCGTGTGCGCTCGTTCGTCTTCGTGTCCGACGTGGGCGAGGTCACCCCGCTCTTCAAGGACCTGGACGTGAACGAGGCCATCGACGCGGCGACCGCCGGGCGGACCGTGTCCATGAGCTCCAACTCCAACTACGGCCGTGCGCTGGCGGACTTCACGCGCGACCACCTGGGCAGCATCACGCGCCGCACCACCGTGATGATCATCGGCGACGGCCGGAACAACTACAACGCGAGCAACGCCTGGGCCCTGAAGGACCTGAAGCGCAAGGCCAAGCGCGTGCTGTGGATCTGCCCCGAGGAGCGGGGCAACTGGGGCATCGGCGACAGCGAGATGCTCACCTACGAGAAGCACTGCACCCAGGCCGTGGTCGTCAACTCCGTCTCGGACCTGGCCCGCATCGCGGAGCAGCTCGTCCCCGCCTGAAACAACCCCTTCCCCCACACAGGAGCCCCCATGGCCCCGTCCTTCTTCGACGACTACCAGGACGTCCCCAACGTGGAGACCGGTCTGGACCTCGACGCCGCCGACGACCGCACGCTGCGCATGGCGTCACGGCCGGTGGACAGCGCGCTGCTCGACCAGCTGGTTCGCTACCAGGAGACCTTCCTGGCGCACGTGGAGGCGGACGCGGCCCCGGAGGCCATGGCCCGCGCGTCCAAGGCGGCGCTGGAGGCCAGCGGCCTGGACGTGAAGGCGGCCGAGTGGGGGAGCGCCATCCTCCGGGCCTTCGGCGGGCGGCGGTGGACCGTGCAGCGGCTGCGCTCGAAGCTGACGGAGCTGGCGTCCCGCTCCGGGCCGGAGGTGGACGCGGTGAGGAAGCGCGTCCAGGACGAGCTGGTGAACCAGGAGCAGGAGACGGACGCCCTGGGCCGGCGGTACGGCGCGGAGACGGTGGCCCTGCTCCGCGAGCGCGAGGCCCAGCTGCTGGGGCTGCACACCCGGCTCACGAAGGTGCTCATCCGGGGATGAGCCGGCGTGTCCGCCCGGTTGCATTCCGCGTCCGGGCGTTCCATAACGGCCCGTTTTCCTTCAAGGCCTACCCATGAAGCGCTACTTCATCCACACCTTCGGCTGCCAGATGAACGTCAACGACTCGCTCCGCATGAGCGAGGCGTTGTCGAAGATGTCCTACGTGCCCACGCCGGAGCCGGACAACGCGGACCTCATCATCCTCAACACCTGCTCCATCCGGGAGAAGGCCGAGGACAAGATGCTCTCCGCGCTGGGGCGCTACCGCGCCGTGAAGGCCAGCCGCGGCGCCATCCTGGGCGTGGGCGGCTGCGTGGCCCAGCAGGAGAAGGACAAGCTGCTGAAGAAGGTGCCCTACCTGGACTTCGTCTTCGGCCCGGACAACATCGCGAAGCTGCCGGAGGTGATCGCCCGCGTGCAGGACTCGCGCGAGCGCGTGGTGGAGACGGCCTTCGTGGACTCCGAGGAGTACGTCTTCCCGCGCGCGGACGCGGAGACGTCCCGCGGCAAGGTGACCGAGTTCGTCACCGTGATGAAGGGCTGCGACAACGTCTGCTCCTTCTGCATCGTCCCGCACACCCGTGGCCGCGAGGTGAGCCGCAACTTCCCGGACGTGCTCACCGAGGTCGCGGACCTGGCGGGCGTGGGCGTGCGCGAGGTCACGCTCATCGGCCAGAACGTCAACTCGTACCAGGGCGGCATCAGCTTCGCGCAGCTGCTGCTGCGCACCGCGGAGGTGCCGGGCATCGAGCGCGTGCGCTTCACCACCAGCCACCCGCATGACCTGTCGGACGAGCTGATCGAAGCCTTCCGCGTGCAGCCGAAGATCGCCCCGCACTTCCACCTGCCGGTGCAGTGCGGCAGCGACCGCATCCTGAAGATGATGCGCCGCGACTACACCGTCGAGCAGTACATGGAGCGGCTGGAGAAGCTGCGCGCCGCGCGGCCCGGCATCGCCATCACCACGGACATCATCGTGGGCTTCCCCGGTGAGACCGAGGAGGAGTTCGAGATGACGATGCAGCTCACCGAGCGGGTGAAGTACGACAACCAGTTCTCCTTCGTCTACAGCCCGCGCCCCAAGACGGGCGCCGCGCTGCGAGAGAAGGACTGGGGCCCCATCCCGCATGAGGTGAAGGTGGCCCGGCTGGAGCGCCTCCAGAAGCTCCAGCGGCGCATCAGCGGCGAGTACACCCAGGCGCAGGTGGGGCTGGACGTGGAGGTCCTCGTCGAGGGCCGCTCGCGCTACGACGCCGCCAAGCGCTTCGGCCGCACCCCGGAGAACCGCACCGTGAACTTCGACGGCGATGCTCCGGCGGGCTCCCTCGTGAAGGTGCACGTGGAGCGCGCGACGCCCAACCAGCTCGCGGGCAAGCAGGTGGCGGTGCTCCAGGCCCCCACCGTGGCGCCGCCGCCGGTGGAGCGGCCCTTGCCGTTGCATGTCCCGGCGGAGGCCTGACGCCTTCGCCGTCGTCTCGCCGTCGGAGGTGCACCATGGCGTTGAGGCCGTTTCGCGGGGTCTCCCCCCGCGTCCACCCCAGCTGCTTCGTCGAGGACTCCGCCCAGGTGGTGGGTGACGTGGAGCTGGGCGAGGACTCGTCCATCTGGTTCAACTCGGTGCTGCGCGGGGACGTGAACTCCATCCGCATCGGCAAGCGCACCAACATCCAGGACCTCACCATGGTGCACGTCACCAGCCAGGGGGACGCCACCACGGTGGGCGACGACTGCACGGTGGGCCACCGGGTCATCCTCCACGGGTGCCTCGTGGGCCACCGGGTGCTGGTGGGCATGGGCGCCATCCTGATGGACGGCGTGGAGGTGGGGGACGACTGCATCATCGGCGCCGGCACGCTGCTGACGCCCGGGACGAAGATTCCCCCGGGGATGCTGGTGGTGGGCTCGCCCGGCAAGGTGAAGCGCCCCCTCCACGACGGCGAGCGCGAGTTCCTGGTCCAGTCCGCCCTCCACTACGTGCACGTCGCCGCGGAGCACCGCTCCAGCCGCTGACGCGGCCGCATTGTGCGTGTTAGGAACACCCCCATGGCGCTCGCCCCCGAGACGACCCTGAAGGCCTGTCCGCTCTTCAAGGGCTTCACCGACACCGGCATCTCCATCTTCGCGGCGGCGGCCGTGTCACGGGCCTTCCCCAAGGGGACGGCGCTGTTCGCCGAGGGCAAACCCGGGGACTCGCTGCTGATCGTCGGCGAGGGCACCGTGCGGCTGAGCGCCCGGAGCCCCTCGGGCGAGGACGTGCCCCTGGGCGAGGTGACCGTCGGCGAACCCCTGGGCGAGCTGGCGCTCGTGCAGAAGGGAGAGCGGCTGTGCTCGGCCACCGCGCAGACGGACGTGATGGCGCTGGAGATCCGCGCGGCGGACTTCCAGAAGCTGCTCGCGCAGAAGCCGCAGGCCTGCATCAAGCTGCTGATGGGCATCGTGAGCCACTTCGGCGCGAAGGCCCGGGACAACCGGGACATGCTGCGCACGCTGGTGGCGCGGGCCCCGGGCACCTGAAGCTCTGTCGGACAGGTCGCGCGGTGCTCCTACCGGAGCGCGATGAGTCCTGCCTCCCGCACCCGAGGTGGTTACAGTGCCCGTCGGGAGTCCCCCGGGCGTCCGGGCTGTCACACACCGTGGGCATGGGTAGGCAGAAGGCCGAGCGCTTTCGTGATGGGGCGCGGCCACTTGAGGTGGGAAGCTGGGCGGCCGGAGTTTTCAAGTGCCGCACCCGGTTGATGGCTGGGTGATGGATGGGCCGGCCCGGGTGATTGCCGAGCGGTCCTTCGGGAAGTGATTGGACGGAACGACGCGTGGAAGAACTGCTCACCAACCTGCTCGGTAACTCCCAGGGCCTCTTCGCCTACCTGACCGTGTTCGCCGTCCTGGTGGCGTGCGGGCTAGGCGTGCCGCTACCGGAGGACATCTCGCTCATCCTCGGTGGATTCCTGGCGCACAAGGGCGCGGCACACCTGCCGGTGATGATGGCGGTGGGGTTCTTCGGCATCCTGGTGGGCGACAGCCTCATCTACATGGCGGGGCGCCGGCTGGGGACGAAGCTGGGGCGCGACCCGGGGGCGAAGGGCGGAGGGTTCTTCTCGAAGATCGTCACGCCGGAGAAGCGGGCGAAGGTGGAGTCGCTCTTCGTCACGCACGGCCAGAAGATCGTGATGATCGCCCGCTTCATGCCGGGCGTGCGCGCGGTGACGTACTTCACGGCGGGCTCCGTGCACATGCCGTTCTGGCGCTTCATCCTGTGGGACGGCCTGGCGGCGCTGCTGTCCGCGCCGGTGTTCGTGTGGCTCGGGTTCCACTTCGGTGGCGAGCTGGACATGGTCATCCGCAAGATGAAGGACGGCCAGGTCATGGTGATGGGGACGCTGGCGGTGGTGGCGGTGGCCTACTTCGTGTACCGCCACCGCAAGAACGCGCGGCTCAAGGCCGAGGCCGCCGCCCACGCGCAGCAGGTGACGCCGGTGGCCCTGCCGCCCGTGCCGGAGTCGCTGGAGAACAGCGTGTCGCAGACGCGCGCGCCCAGCCCCAGCGCCTTCTTCGACGTGCCCGCCGACAAGGCGCCCACGTCCGAGCCGGACCTGAACGCGCACAAGTAGCCTCGGCGCGACGGTGCCGCGGTTCACGGACCCCGCCCCCTCCATGGAGGGAGCGGGGTTCTTCGTTGCGGGGCGGGCTCCGGGCTGGCGCCTCCCTTCACGAGGGCGCCAGCCCGGCCGCGGTCACGTCACGCCTTGCCCGTGGGGTGGAGCGCCTTCGTCAGCAGCTCCGCCACGGACCGCACGGTGGGCTCGCGCAGCAGCGTGTGGTGGGTGCCCGGCAGCTCGTGCGCTTCGAGCTGCTCGCCCACCAGCGCCGCCCAGCCCCCGTCGATGGGGCGCGTTTCGTCCCGGTCCTCCGCCTGGATGCGCAGCACGCGCTGAGGCATCGCGGGCGGGTGGTAGCGACGGGCCGCTTCGAGGTGGGCCTCGAAGACGTTGAAGAGGGCCGTGGCGCTCGCGGCGTCCACGCCGGGCGGCAGCGCGCCGGCATGGGCCGCCGCGTCCAGCACCTTCGCGAGCGCCGCTTCGGGCTCCAGCGCCGCCAGGTCCACGTCCAGGTCCGTCAGCGACACGCCCATCAGGTCCTGTGCGAACAGGCCGATCGCCAGCAGGCGGTCCAGGTCCGGCTCCGAGTCCGGCACCGTCTCCGGCACGTACGAGTCGATCATCGCCACCAGCTCCACGGCTTCGCCCGCCTCGCGGAGCTGGTAGGCCATCTCGTAGGCGATGACGCCGCCGAGCGACCAGCCCCCCAGGTGGTACGGGCCGTGAGGCTGGACCCCGCGCACCGCTCGCACGTAGCTGGCGGCCAGGGCCTCCACCGTGTCCAGCGGTTGGCGCTCACCGTCCAGCCCCCGGGCCTGGAGGCCGTAGAAGGGCTGATCCGGGCCCAGCTTCCGCGCGAGCTCCGCGTAGGCCAGCACCGTGCCGCCCACCGGGTGCACGCAGAAGAACGGCGGCGCGCTGCCCGTGCCCTCCTTCTTGAAGGGC
Organism: Corallococcus sp. RDP092CA; assembly: GCF_041903675.1. Lineage (NCBI taxonomy): Bacteria > Pseudomonadati > Myxococcota > Myxococcia > Myxococcales > Myxococcaceae > Corallococcus > Corallococcus sp. RDP092CA. Next base: position 155,133 of record NZ_JAYESI010000018.1, read on the forward strand.
ACCAACGGCGTGAAGGGCCTCGGCTCCTCCTCCACGCGCTCCCCCAGCAGCGTCGCGAACCCCTCCACGCTGGGGGCCTCGAAGAGGGCGGACAGCGGGAGCTTCCGGCCCGTCTCCCGGTCCACCGCCGCCAGCAGCCGCACGGCCAGCAGCGAGTGCCCGCCCAGCTCGAAGAAGCTGGCGCGCACGTCCACCGTGGGCACCCCCAGCGCCTGGGCCCAGAGGCGCTCGAGCACCGCTTCCCGTTCATCCCTGGGGCCGACCTTCGCTTCGGTGCTCGCGGCCTCGTCCGTTGGGGCGGGCAGCGCCGCGCGGTCCACCTTGCCGTTGGGCGTCAGCGGCAGGACGGGCAGGGCGACGTAGGCCGCCGGCACCATGTAGTCGGGCAGCGACCGCTGGAGGTGGCCTCGGAGCGGAGCGGTGTCCACCTCCGGCGCCACGTAGGCCACCAGCCGCTGCACGCCCGGCACGTCCTCGCGCACGAGCACCCGCGCGTCCCGGATGCCCGGGTGCGCGCGCAGCGCGACCTCAATCTCCGCCGGCTCGATGCGGTAGCCGCGCAGCTTCACCTGGAAGTCCACGCGCCCCATGAAGTCGAGCGTGCCGTCCTGGCTCCAGCGGACCCGGTCTCCCGTGCGGTACAGGCGGGCTCCGGGCTCCGTGCTGAACGGGTGGGGGATGAAGCGCTCCGCCGTGAGGTCCGGGCGGTTCCGGTAGCCTCGCGCCAGGCCCTCGCCCGCGATGAACAGCTCGCCGGGGACGCCCACGGACACGGGGTTCAGGTTCGCGTCCAGGACGTACACGCCGACGTTGAGCATCGGCCGGCCGATGACGGGCGTCGGGTGGGCCGTGCTCTGGATGCACTCGGTGGTGGAGGCCACGGTGCCCTCGGTGGGGCCGTAGGCGTTGTAGGCCCTCGTGCGGTGCGTGGCCGCGAGCGTGCGCCACGTCACCTCGTCCATCGCCTCACCGCCGATGAAGCAGATGGACGGCACGTGCGGCTGCTCCAGGAGGCCCGCCTCCAGCAGCAGCTTGAACAGCGACGGCGTGCAGTCCAGCGCGTCGATGCGCCGCTGGTCCACCCACGCGAGCAGCGCCTCCGGATCCTGCCGCACGCCCTCCGGTACGATGCACAGGCAGTGGCCGTCCGCCATCAACAGCAGCTGCGTCACGGACGCGTCGAAGTAGAGGGGCCCGTTGAGGCTCACCCGCATCACCTTGGACACCTGCGCGTAGCAGGCCTCCGTCAACGAACGATGCAGGTGCGCGAGCGAGCGGTGCTGGATCATCACGCCCTTGGGCGTGCCCGTGGAGCCCGACGTGTAGATGACGTACGCTAGGTGCTCCGGCCTCAGGGCCACGCGCGGGTTGCCCGGCGACGACGCGTCGATGCGCCGCGCCTCCTCGTCCAGCCGCACCACGTGCCGCACCGCCGGCTGCCACGCGTCCACGTGCGCCCGGGTCGTCAGCAGCACGGACGCGCCGCTGTTCTCCAGGATGAAGGCCCGGCGTGCCTCGGGCGCCGTGGGGTCGAGCGGCACGTAGGCGCCGCCCGCCTTGAGGATGCCCAGCAGGGCCACGATGGCCTCCGGCGAGCGGTCCAGGCAGAGGGCCACCGGCACGTCCGGGCCCACGCCCAGCGTGCGCAGGTAGTGCGCCAGTTGGTTCGCGCGCACGTTGAGCTGGTGGAACGACACCGTCGTGTCGCCCATCACCACGGCGGGGGCCTTGGGCGTGCGGGTCACCTGCTGCTCGAAGCGCGCGGGGAAGGACAGGTCGCTCTCGTAGGCGGCCGTCTCTCCGCTCCACTCCTCCAGCACCCACTGGCGCTCCTCCGCCGTCAGCAGGGGCAGGGCGTCCAGCGCGGTGTCCGGCTTCGCGACCGCGCCCTCCAGCAGCTGCACCAGGTGCTCCGACAGCCTCCGGGCCGTGGCGGGCTCGAAGAGGTCCGTGGCGTAGGAGAGGACGCCCTCGAAGCCTTGCGTCGACCGGCCCAGCGTCAGCTCCAGGTCGAACTTCGTCGTGGGCAGGTCCACCTCCACCGGGCGCAGCGTCAGGTCCGGCAGGCGGACCTCCGCGTCCGGCACGTTCTGGAGCGCGAACAACGCCTGGACGAGCGGCGTGCGCGACAGGTCGCGCGCGGGCTGCACCGCCTCCACCAGCCGCTCGAAGGGCAGGTCCTGATGCTCGAACGCGCCCAGCGTGGTGGCGCGCACCTGCGCGAGCAGCTCCCGGAACGACGGACGGCCGTCGAGCCGCGCGCGCAGCACCAGCGTGTTCACGAAGAACCCGATGAGGCCCTCCGTCTCCGCGTGGCGCCGGCCCGCGATGGACGTGCCCACCAGCAGGTCCTCCTGGCCGGAGTACCGGTAGAGCAGCGTCTGGAACGCCGCGAGCAGCACCATGAAGGGCGTGGCGCCCTCGGACTGGGCCAGGGCCTCCACGGCCTCGCTCAGGGCCGGGGACAGGCGCACCGGGAACGTCGCGCCGCTGGCGGACCGCTGGGGCGGACGGGGCTTGTCCGTGAGCAGCGCCAGCACCTGCGGGGCGCCGGCGAGCTGCTGCTTCCACCACTGGAGCTGCGCGTCCAGGACCTCGCCCTGGAACCAGCCGCGCTGCCAGACCGCGAAGTCCGCGTACTGCACCGGCAGCGGGGCCAGCGGTGAGGGCTGGCCCTGACGGAAGGCCTCGTACAGCGCGGTGACCTCGCGCACCAGGATGCCCATGGACCAGCCGTCTCCGATGGCGTGGTGCAGGCACAGGAGCAGGACGTGCTCGTGGGACCCCAGCGTGAGGAGCGTGAGGCGCGCCAGCGGACCGGCGGCGAGGTCGAAGGGCTTCAGCGCGTCCTCGCTCGCGATCCGCAGGGCCTCCGCCTCCCGCGCGTCGTGGGGGAGCCCCGTCAGGTCCACCACCGACAGGACTCCGGTGGGGGCGGGGTGCACGTGCTGGCGGGGTTCGCCGTCGTGGGACTCGAAGGTGGTGCGCAGCGCTTCATGGCGCTCCACCAGCGCGTCGAAGGCCCGCTGGAGCGCGGGCACGTCCACCGCGCCCGTGAGGCGCAGGGCGGTGGGCATGTTGTAGAGCGCGCTGCCCGGGGCGAGCTGGTCGATGAACCACAGCCGCTGCTGCGCGAACGACAGCGGATGCGGGCCAGGGCCTTCCGCCGGGCGCAGCGGCGGCAGGGAGTTCGCTTCCGGCGCGTCCGGCAGGCGCTGGGCGAGCGCCGCCACGGTGGGGGACTCGAACAGCGCGCGGACGCCCACGTCCACGCCGAACCGTTCGCGGATGCGGGACACCAGCTGCGTGGCCAGCAGCGAGTGGCCGCCCAGCTCGAAGAAGTGGTCGTTGCGGCCCACGACGGGGATGTTCAGCAGCTCCTCCCACAGCGAGGCCAGGACCACCTCCGCGGGCGTCGCCGGGGCCTCATACGTGTGCGCGGCGCGCAGCTGCACCTCCGGAGAGGGCAGCGCCTTGCGATCCAGCTTGCCGTTGGGCGTGAGGGGCAGGGCGGGCAGGGTGACGTAGGCCGCCGGCACCATGTACTCCGGCAGGTGCCGGCGCAGGTGTTCGCGCAGCACGTCCGTGTCGCCGTCCGCCACCACGTAGGCCACGAGCCGCGCGTTGCCCGGGGCGTCCTCGCGCACCAGCGCCACCGCGTCCCGGACGGCCGGGTGCGCGCGCAGCGTGGCTTCGATTTCACCCAGCTCGATGCGGTAGCCGCGCAGCTTCACCTGGAAGTCCAGGCGGCCCATGAACTCCAGCGTGCCGTCCGGCCGCCAGCGGCCCTTGTCGCCCGTGCGGTAGAGGCGCGCGCCGGGCTCCGCGCTGAAGGGATCCGGCATGAAGCGTTCGGCGGTCAGGTCCGGACGGCCCAGGTAGCCGCGCGTGACGCTCTCGCCGGCGAAGCACAGCTCGCCCGGCATGCCGATGGGCACCGGCCGCTGCCGCGCGTCGAGGACATACGCGGTCAGGTTCGCCACCGGCCGGCCGATGAACGGCTCCGTCCGGAGGGTTCCCTGGAGCGCCACGCCCGTCGTGCCGACCGTGCACTCCGTGGGGCCGTAGCCGTTGAAGGCCCGCGTGCGGTCCGTCGCGGCCAGCTTCCGCCACGACTCCGCGTCCAGCGCGTCACCGCCGGTGATGACGAGGGGCGGCACCCAGGCCCGCTCCAGCATCCCGGCCGCCAGCAGCGGCTTGAGCTGCGCGGGCGTGCAGTCGAGCGAGTCGATGCGGTGCTGCTCCAGCCACGTGAGCATCGCCTCCGGCTCCGTGCGCAGCGCGTCCGGGACGACGTAGAGGCAGTGCCCGTCGATGAGCTGCACCACGCGCTCCATCACCGCGTCGAAGTACAGCGGCGCGTTGACGGTGACGCGCTGGCCTGCGGGCTGCCCCGCGTAGAACACGCGGAGGAAGGCCCGGTGCATGTTGAGGATGGCGCGGTGGTGCACCATCACGCCCTTGGGCGCGCCCGTGGAGCCGGACGTATAGATCACGTAGGCCAGGTGCTCCGGTCCCGCCAGCGCGGGCAGGGGATCGTGGGAGAGGGCCGCCAGTCCGGGCTGCTCCACGTCCAGCCACACCTCCTGGGCGCCATAGGGGTTCCAGTCCCCGCACGCGGCTTCCGTCGTGACGAGCACGGCCGCGCCGCAGTCGCGCAGCACGAAGTCCCTGCGCGCCGCCGGGGCTCCGGGGTCCAGCGGCACGAAGGCGCCGCCGGCCTTGAGCACCGCCAGCAGCGCGACGATGGCCTCCACCGACCGCTCCAGGCACAGGGCCACCCGCACCTCCGGGCCCACCCCCATGGAGCGCAGCCGCCACGCGAGCTGGTTCGCCCGCGTGTCGAGCTGCCGGTACGTCAGCGTCGTCTCGCCGAACACGACGGCCGGGGCGTCCGGGGTGCGCGCCACCTGCCGCTCGATGAGGCCGTGCAGGGTGGCGTCGCGCTCGAAGTCCACCAACTCGCCGCCGCCCATGCGCACCAGCCGCGCCAGCTCCTCCGGCGAGACGAGCGACACGTCCGCCAACGGCAGGTCCGGCGCGTCGCACACGGCATCCAGCAGCCGGCGCAGGTGCGCGAAGAGCCGCTCGATGGTGCTCGCGTCGAAGAGGTCCGCCGCGTAGTGGAAGCGGCCCTCGTAGCCGTCGTGGGTCCGGTTCAGGTCCAGCGCCAGCTCGAACTGCGACGGGGTGTCGCCGTCGAGGTGCGCCGGGCCCACGGAGAGGCCGGGCACCGACAGCTCCGGCACCGGGGCGTTCTGGAGCGCGAACATCGCCTGGAACAGCGGCGTGCGGCCCAGGTCGCGCTCCGGCTGGAGCGCTTCCACCAGGTGCTCGAAGGGCGTGTCCTGGTGCTCGTAGGCACCCAGCGTGGTGGCGCGCACCTGCGCGAGCAGCTCCCGGAACGTCGTCCTCGCGCCGAAGCGGCCTCGCAGCACCAGCATGTTCACGAAGAAGCCGATGAGGCCCTCCGTCTCCGCGTGACGGCGGTTCGCGATGGGCGAGCCCACCAGCACGTCATCCTGTCCGGACACGCGCGCCAGCACGGCCTGGAACGCCGCCAGCAGCGCCATGAACGGCGTGGCGCCCTCCTGCTGGGCCAGCGCGTCCACGCGCTCGCTCAGGGCCATGGGCAGGGTCACCCGCACCAGGCCGCCGCGCTGGGAGGCGGTCGCGGTCCTCGGCCGATCCGTGGGCACGTCCAGCACGAAGGGGGCTCCGGCAAGCTGGTGCTTCCACCACTCCACCTGCGCTTGGAGCACGCCGCCCTGGAGCCAGCCACGCTGCCAGACCGCGAAGTCCGCGTACTGCACGGGCAGCTCCGGCAGCTCGGCGGGGCGCCCGCGCTGGTGGGCCTCGTAGAGGGCGGTGAGCTCGCGCACGAGGATGCCCAGCGACCAGCCGTCGGAGACGATGTGGTGCAGGTGCAGCACCAGCACGTGCTCGCGGGCGTCCAGCTTCAGGAGCAGCGCGCGGATCACCGGCCCGTGCGTCAGGTCGAACGGGCGCAGCGTCTCGGCGTGGCCCAGGCGCTGGGCCTCGGCCTGCCTCTCGGCGCGGGCGCCGACGCCCGTCAGGTCCACGGTCTCCAGCGGGACGTGGCCCTCCGCGTGGATGTCCTGCACGGGGCGGCCGCTCTCCATCCGGAACGTCGTCCGCAGGGCTTCATGCCGCGCCATCAGCGCGTCCAGGCCCGCTCTCAGCGCGTCCACGTCCAGATTGCCGGTGAGGCTCAGGGCCAGCGGCATGTTGTAGAGCGGGCTGCCTCGCTCCAACTGGTCGATGAACCACAGCCGCTGCTGCGCGAAGGACAGCGGGGGCGCGGACGTCCTCGGGACAGGGACCAGCGGCGGTGCCTGGGTGCGGCGCGCGTCCACCAGCCGCTCGGCCAGCGACGCCACCGTGGGGGCCCGGAACAGCTCGCCCAGGGGCAGCTCCACGCCCAGCGACGCGCGGATGCGCGACACCACCTGGGTGGCCAGCAGGGAGTGGCCGCCCAGCTCGAAGAAGTCGCCGTGGATGTCCACGGCGTCCAGGTGCAGCACCTCCGCCCAGATGTCCGCGAGCGCCTTCTCCACCGCGCTTCGCGGCACAGCGGACGTGGCGGGGTCGTCGACACGGGCCTGCGGCGCGGGCAGGGCCTTGCGGTCCACCTTCCCGTTGGCGCCCAGGGGCAGCTTCGCCAGCACCACGATGGCCGACGGCACCATGTAGTCCGGGAGCTGCTTCTGCACGGCGGCGCGTAGCGCGCCCGCGTCGAGGCCTTCGCCTTCACCGCTCGCGACGTAGGCCACCAGGCGCTTGTCGCCAGGCACGTCCTCGCGGACCACGACCACCGCCTCCTGCACGTCCGATGACTGGCGGAGGACGGCTTCGAGCTCCCCCGGCTCCACGCGGTAGCCGCGCAGCTTCACCTGGAAGTCGGTGCGGCCCAGGAACTCCAAGGTCCCGTCGCTCCGCCAGCGCGCGCGGTCACCCGTGTCGTAGAGGCGCGCGCCGGGCTCCTTGGCGAAGGGGTGGGGGATGAAGCGTTCGGCGGTCAGGTCCGGGCGCTGGAGGTAGCCCCAGGCCAGACCGTCTCCGCCGACGTAGAGGGTGCCCGGCACGCCCGGCGGCACGGGCTGGAGCGCCGCGTCCAGCACCCACGCCGTGGAGTTCCCCACCGGCCGGCCGATGGGCACCGAGCGGCCCACCGCGTCTCCGGCGCGCAGGGTGTGCGTGGCGGAGAAGGTGGTGTTCTCCGTGGGGCCGTAGCCGTTGACCAGCACGGCGCCCGGCGGCAGTCGCTTCAGGTGTTCGCGCACGCGCTCCACGGGCAGCACGTCGCCGCCCGCGAGCACCTGCCTCACCCGGGCCAGCGCGTCGCCCTGGTGCAGCACCATCTGGTCGAAGAGGGCCGCCGTGAGCCACAGCGTGGTGATGCCCTCGCGCCGCAGCAGCGCGCCGGTCTCCTCCAGCGACAGCGCCTGGGGAGGCGCCAGCACCAGCGTCGCTCCGTTCAGGAGCGCGCCCCAGATCTCCAGCGTGGACGCATCGAACGCGATGGGGGCCAGGTGGAGGAAGACCTCCTCGGGGCCGAAGTGGATGAAGTCCGCGCCTCGCACCAGGCGGGTGATGGCCCGGTGGGGGACGCTGACGCCCTTGGGACGGCCGGTGCTTCCCGACGTGAACATCACGTAGGCCAGCGCCTCGGCGCTGGCCGTCAGGTCCAGCGCCGTCTCCGGCTGCCTCGCGAGCTGGGCCTCGTCCGCGTCCAGCAGGACCTGGAGGTCCGTCACCTGGGGCAGCTCGTCCGCCAGCGCCTCCTGGGTGACGAGCACGCTGACGCTCGCCGCCTGGAGCATCCAGGTGATGCGCTCCGCGGGCGTCTTCGCGTCCACCGGCACATACGCCGCGCCCGCCTTGAGGATGCCCAGCAGGCCCGTGATGAGGTCGAACGAGCGCTCCAGGCACACGCCCACGCGGTGCCCGGGCCGCACGCCCTGGCGCCGCAGATGGTGCGCGAGCCGGTTCGACGCGCGGTCCAGCGCCGCGTAGGTGAGCGTCTCCGCGCCCGCCTTCAGCGCGATGGCGTCCGGGGTGCTCGCGGCCTGCTCCGCGAAGAGCGCGGCCACGGACGCATCACGCGGAGAGGCGCGCGCGGTGTCGTTCCACCCGACGAGCAGCCGCTGCCGCTCCGCCTCCGTCAGCCACGGCAGCTGGGACAGCCGCGTGTCCGGCGCGCGGAGGGCGGCCTCCAGCAGCACGCGCAGGTGCTCCGCCATTCCGGCCACCGTGGCCGGGTCGAACAGGTCCTGGTTGAAGAGGAGGGCTCCGTCGAAGCCGTCCTGCGTCCGCGCCATCAGGCACTGGAGGTCGAAGAGGAGGGTCTCCGGAACGGTCTCCCGCGTGCGCAGCGTCAGGCCCGGCAGGGACAGCTCCGGCATGGGCGCGTTCTGGAGCGTGAACGTCACCTGGAACAGCGGCGTGCGCCCCAGGTCGCGCTCCGGGTGCAGGACCTCCACCAGCTTCTCGAACGGCAGGTCCTGGTGCTCGTAGGCGCCCAGCGTGGTGGCGCGGACCTCGTCCAGCAGCTCGCGGAAGCGGAGCGTGTCGCGGACCCGCGTGCGCAGCACCACCGTGTTCGCGAAGTAGCCGATGAGGTCCTCGGCCTCCGCGTGGCGGCGGCCCGCGATGGGCGACCCCACGAGCACGTCCTCCTGGCCCGCGTACCGGTGCAGCAACAGTTGGAAGGCCGCGAGCAGCACCATGAAGGGCGTGGTGGACGTCTGGCGCGCGAAAGCCTCCACCGCCTCGCTCAGCTCGCGCGACAGGGGCAGGGGCTGCATGCCGGCCCGGAAGGACGGACGCGCCGGACGCGGATGGTCCGTGGGCAGCTCCAGGTAGGGCGCGGCCCCCTCCAGTTGACCGCGCCAGTACGCCAGCTGCGACTCCAGCACGTCCCCCTGGAGCCAGCCGCGCTGCCAGAGGGCGTGGTCGGCGGCCTGCACCACCAGCTCCGGCAGCGGCGAGGGCTGCTCCGCGGCGAACGCGGTGTAGAGCGTGCCCATCTCGCGCACCAGGACGCCCGTGGACCAGCCGTCGGAGATGATGTGGTGCGTGTTGAGCAGCAGCTGGTGCTCGGTGGGGCCCAGCTTCATCAGGAGCCCCCGGAAGAGCGGGCCGTGCTCCAGGTCGAACGGCGTGCGGAGCTCCTCCAGCGCCAGCCGCGACGCCTCCGCCTCTCGGGCCTCCGCGGTCGGCAGCGCGGAGAGGTCCACGTTCCGCAGGGGCATGGGGAAGGGCGGGTGGATGACCTGCGACGGCGTGCCTTCGTGTGAACGGAAGGTCGTGCGCAGCGCTTCGTGCCGGCGCACCAGCTCATCGAACGCCGCGAGCATCACGATGATGTCCAGCGTGCCGTCCAGCGTGAGCAGGCTCGGGAGGCTGTAGGCGTTGCCCGCCGTGCCGAGCTGCTCGATGAACCACAGCCGCTGCTGCGCGAACGACAGTGGCAGCACGTCCGGTCGCTCCACGCGGACCAGCGCGGGGAGCGCCTTGGCCCCCGCCAGGGGCGCTCGGAGCGCGTCGATGCGCTCGGCCAGCGCCGCGACCGTGGGGCCTTCCATCAGGGCGCGCAGGGGCAGCTCCACGCCGAAGTGCGCGCGCACGCGTGACACCAGCTGCGTGGCCAGCAGGGAGTGGCCGCCCAGCTCGAAGAAGCCGTCGTGACGTCCCACCGCGGGGACGCGCAGGACTTCGGCCCACAGCGGGACCAGCGCCGCCTCGGTGGGCGTCGCGGGCGGTTCGATGACGCGCTCGGGGACCGGGGCGGCCTCCGGCGCGGGCAGGGCCTTGCGGTCCACCTTGCCGTTGGGCGTCAGGGGCAGGGCGTCCAGCGCGAGGAACGCCGCGGGCACCATGTACTCGGGCAGGTGCTGGCGCAGGTGTTCGCGCAGGGGCGACGTGTCCACCTGGGGCGCGACATACGCGATGAGCCGCTCGTCGTGGACCTGCACCACCGCGTCCCGGATGCCCGGGTGCGCGCGCAGCGAGGCTTCGATCTCTCCCAGCTCGATGCGGTTGCCGCGCAGCTTCACCTGGAAGTCCAGGCGGCCCATGAAGTCGAGCGTGCCGTCCTCGCGCCAGCGGGCCCTGTCGCCCGTGCGGTAGAGGCGCGCGCCGGGCTCCGTGCTGAACGGATCCGGCAGGAAGCGCTCGGCCGTGAGCGCGGGCTGGCGCAGGTAGCCTCGCGCGAGGCCCTCACCCGCGAGGCACAGCTCCCCCGGCGTCCCGATGGGCGCCAGCCGCTGGTGCGCGTCGAGCACGTAGGCGCGCACGTTGGCGATCGGCCGACCGATGACGGGCAGCGGCTGGGGCGCGCCCTGGACGACGCTGACCGTCGCGTCCACGGTGACCTCCGTGGGGCCATAGCCGTTGTAGGCGCGCCCGCGCTTCGTCGCGGCGAGCTGCCGCCACGTCACCTCGTCCATCGCCTCGCCGCCGATGGAGAAGTGCTTGGGGACGTGCGCGCGCTCCAGCAGACCCGCGGACAGCAGGAGCTTGAGCTGCGACGGCGTGCTGTCGAACACGTCGATGCGCTGATGCTCCAGCCACCCGAGCAGGGCCTCCGGCTCCAGGCGCACGTCGTCCGGGACGACGACCAGGCAGTGGCCGCTCAACAACTGGATCACCTGTTCGACGGACGCGTCGAAGTACAGCGGCGCGTTCAAGGTGACGCGCTGGGCGCTCGGCAGGTTCTCGTAGATGCTCCGCGTCATCGCCTGGTGCAGGTGGAGCACCGAGCGGTGCTGCACCATCACGCCCTTGGGCATGCCGGTGGAGCCCGACGTGTAGATGACGTAGGCGAGGTTCCTCGCGCCCACCACCGGCGGCGGGTTCTCCGAGAACCTGTCCGACGGTCCGACAGGTTCCGCGTCCAGCCGCACCCGGTGGGGCACCTCCGGGCGCCACGCGTCCCACAGCGCTTGCGTCGTCACCAGCACGGACGCACCGCTGTCCTGGAGGACGAACGACTTGCGCGCGGCCGGCGCCCTGGGGTCCAGCGGCACGAAGGCGCCGCCGGCCTTGAGCACGGCCAGGAGCGCGACGATGGCCTCCGCCGAGCGCTCCAGGCACAGGCCCACCGTCACCTCCGGGCCCACGCCCAGCGACCGCAGGTGCCACGCGAGCCGGTTGGCGCGCGCGTTGAGCTGCTGGAAGGACAACGTCGTGTCCCCGAAGACCACGGCGTCCGCGTCCGGCGTCTCCGCGGCCTGCCGTTCGAAGCGCGCGTGCACCGTGGAGTCGCGCTCGAAGTCCAGGGTCTCTCCCAGGCCGGCGCGCAGCAGCCATGCGCGGTCCTCGGACGACACGAGGGACACGTCCGCCAGCCGCGCGCCGGGCCGGGCCAGCTCCTCCAACGCCTGCCGCCACTGCCCCAGGAGCCGCGTGACCGTCCCGGCGGTGAAGCGGTGGGAGTCATGCGTCAGGTGAAGCTGGAGCTTCGTGCCCGGCATCACCGTGGCCAGCAGCGGGTAGTTCGTCGACTCGCCGATGCGCAGGTCCCGCACGTCGAGCGCCGTGGAGCGCCGCAGCAGGGCTTCGTCCAGGGGGTAGTTCTCGAAGACGAGCAGCGACTGGAAGAGCGGCGTGCCTCGCGGCAGCTCGCTCCAGCCCTGGGTGCTGACGAGCGGGGTGTGCTGGTGCTGGAGGATGCCGAGCTGCTGGGCCTGGAGCGCCTGGAGCCAGGGCAGCACGGGCGCGGAGTCATCGGGCAGCGCGATGCGGACGGGCAGCGTCGTGATGAGCATGCCCAGCATGGCCTCCGCCCCCGGAAGCTCCGGAGGGCGCCCCGCCAGGGTGGTGCCGAAGAGCACGTCGCGCGTGTCCGCGTGGCGCGCGAGCACCAACGCCCAGGCCGCCTGCGCCAGCGTGTTGAGCGTCAGCTGGTGCTGGCGCGCGAACGCCTGAAGGTCCGCGGTGCGCTCCTCCGGAAGCTCCAGCCGCGTCTCCACCGGGTGGCCCGTGCCGGACGGCCTCGCCCCCGGAGGAAGCTCCCCGGGCAACGGCGTGGGGACGGACAGGCCCGCGAGCTGTCCTCGCCAGAAGGCCTCATCTCCCTCCGGGTCCGTCTTGCGCAGCCACGCGATGTAGTCGCGGAACGACGCGCGCGACGCGGGTGGCGGCGCGGTGCGGGTGCGGAGCGCGTCGTAGATCGCGAAGACCTCCTGGAAGAACAGGCCGGTGCTCCAGCCGTCCAGCAGCAGGTGGTGGTGGCTCCAGAGGAAGCGCCAGACCTGCTCCGCCAGCCGCACCGCGGTCACGCGCATCAGCGGCGCCCGCGAGAGGTCCAAGCCGCGCGCACGATCCTCCGTCTCCAGGCGCTCCAGCGCGGCCTGCTGCTCCTGGGCGGACAGGTGACGCCAGTCGTGCTGTTCGAAGGGCAGCTCCACCTTCGCGTGGACGACCTGGAGCGGCGCGTCCAGTCCCTCCCAGACGAACGCGGTGCGCAGGACGGCGTTGCGGTCCACCACCGCCTGCCACGTCTCGCGGAACAGCCCGAGGTCCATGGGCGAGTGGATCGACCAGGCGCTCTGCGTGAAGTAGACGCCGCCGGCCGGGGCGTACAGGGCGTGGAAGAGCATGCCCTGCTGCACCGGGGAGAGGGGGTAGACGTCCTCGACCGTGGGGCCCTGCGCGGCGAGCAGCGCGTCCAACGCGGCCTGGGAGAGCCGGGCCAGCGGGAAGTCGCCGGGCGTCCTGCGGCGCGCGTCGTCGGAGTGACGCTGGGTGATGAGGGTCCGCAGCGCGCGCGTGAAGGCGTGGGCCAGGGACTCGATGGTGGCGGTGTGGTGCCACTCGTCGCTGAAGCCGAAGTCCATCCGCAGCTGGCCGTCCGCCACGAAGCCGTCCACGGCCAGCAGGTGCGCGCGGAGGGCCTGGGGCGCCACCGTGTTGCCGGTGGACTCGGTGCCCAATGAGAAGAGGGTGCTGGCGCCGGTGGAGCCGTCGAGCTGGCCCAGGTAGTTGAAGACCACCTGCGCGGAGGGCAGATCCGCGAGCTGATCGCGGACCTCCGCGGGCCCCATGAAGCGCAGCAGGCCGAAGCCGATGCCCCGGTCGGGCCACCCGCTCATCGAGTCGCGCACCGCTCGCAGGCAGTCGCCGGGGGAGCCGCCCTCCGGCAGTTGGAGCAGGGCGGGCGCGAGCGACGTGAACCACCCGACGGTGCGAGACACGTCCGCGTCCGCGAAGAGCTCCTCTCGCCCGTGTCCCTCCAGGTCGATGAGCAGGCGCGACCGGCCCGTCCACTCACGCAGCGCCAGGGCGAGGGCGGTCAACAGCACGTCGTTGATCCGCGCGCGCCAGGCGCCCGGCGTCTCCTGGAGCAACAGCCGGGTCTCCTCCGCGTCCAGCCGGACGGTCACGGTGCGGTGCGAACCCGCGATGCCGGGCCCCGAGCCATCCGTGGGCAGCGGGGCCACGTCCCGCCGGGCCTCGTCGAGCCACAGGGGCGTCTGCGCACGCACCGCGTCGGAGAGGGCGTGGGCCTCCATCCTGCGGGCCCAGTCCAGGAACGAGGTCGTCTTGGCCGGAAGTGCGGGCGGCTGGCCCGCGCGCAGGCGCAGGTACGTGGTCTCCAGGTCCTCGACGAGCACCCGCCAGGACACGGCGTCCACCACCAGGTGGTGGAGGATCAGCAGCAGGCGCTGCTCCTGTCCGGCGCCGAAGTGGAAGAGCGCGGCGCGCAGCAACGGCGGCCGGGCCAGCTCGAACGAGGCCTGGAGGCGCTGGGCCTCCTCTTCCAGCCGCGCGGCGCGCACGTCGGCGGGCAGCGCGGACAGGTCCACCTGGAGCAGGGAGACGGGAGCCTCCTCCGGCGCGGCGTCCTGCTGACGCCAGGCGCCGCTGTCATCGCGCACGAAGCGCATGCGCAGGGCGTCGTGGTGGAGCACCAGCGCCTGGAGCGCCTGCTCGACCTGCGCCGCCATCAACGGCTGACGCACCTGGAGCAGCAACGCCTGGTTGAAGTGGTGCGCGTGCGCGGGGTCGCGCTCCAGCAGGTTGCGCTGGATGGGCGTGAGCGGCAGCTCGCCCACCACCGGCCCCTGCTCCGCGGCGCGGGTATCGCTCATGCGGGCGACGGCGGCCAGGGCTCCCAGCGTCGGGTGCTGGAACAGGTCGCGGACCGACAGCGTCACGCCGGCCTGCCGTGCCCTCGCGACAGCCTGGAGGCTGATGATGGAGTCGCCGCCCAGCTCGAAGAAGTTGTCGTCGAGTCCCACGCGTTCGACGCGCAGCACCTGGGCCAGGACCGCCGCGAGCGTCCGCTCCAGCTCCGTGCGGGGCGCCACGTACTCCCGCTTCGAGGCGCGCGGTCCGTCCAGCGCGGGCAGGGCCTTGCGGTCCACCTTGCCGCTGGAGGTGAGCGGCAGGGCCGGCAGCGGGATGAAGGCGGAGGGCACCATGTACTCCGGCAGCCGCCGCAGCAGGTGGGCCCGCAACGCAGCCGGATCCAGCTCCGCGCCCGAGACGACGTAGGCGACCAGGCGCCGCGCGCCGGGCGCGTCCTCGCGCACCACGGCCACGGCGTCCCGCACGTCCGGATGGGAGAGCAGCGTGGCTTCGACTTCGCCCAGCTCGATGCGGAAGCCCCGGAGCTTCACCTGGAAGTCCGCGCGGCCCAGGTACTCCAGCGTGCCGTCGGTGTGCCACCGGGCGAGGTCGCCGGTGCGGTACAGGCGCGCGCCGGGCGTGTCGCTGAAGCCGTCCGGGAGGAAGCGCTCGGCCGTGAGCCCCGGGCGGCGCCAGTAGCCCCGGCCCACCTGCACGCCGCCGATGAACAGCTCGCCCGGGATTCCCACGGGCACCGGCTGGCCGTGGGCATCCAGGACGTACATCGCCGTGTTCGCCACGGGGCGCCCGATGGGGACGGCTCGCA